>JAGWUI010000059.1 GCA_028868515.1 Gammaproteobacteria bacterium | reverse complement strand
ATTCCAGAAAAAGATCGCGATAAAGTTTTTCAGCCTTTTGCACGGTTAGATGATAGTCGCACGCGTGCTTCAGGTGGCTATGGTCTGGGGTTATCGATTGTTGCCAGAATTGCATTTTGGTTTGGTGGCACGGTAGCTGTTGATCAAAGTCCAGAGTTGAAAGGCGCGCGTTTTATTATGAAATGGCCTCTGAAGATGAAATGAGTCAGAGGCTAATTGACTCTACGATCGATTCTGCTGTAGGTAGCTGACGATCATGTCAGTCAGTTCATTGACGACCTCATCCTGACTAATTAAAGGATTGTTGCTACTCATAAATTGCATCATTGTAAATAACGTACTATTTACAATGATGTAGAACTTGATGTGCAGGTTCTGTATTGCATGACTTTGATAATGTTTCGCAAAAAATAATCGTCCAAAATCAAGAAAGTAACCCTGCCAGATATTCACCATTTTTTGTACAGGTAAACGATGCCAGTTTTTGGCAATTTCTAAAAATAATCGATCACTTTGACCCAGTAAGTTAAATCCATATTGAATTGATTTTCTGACGATTTCATCTAGATTTTCTGCTTCAATCTGTATCACAAATTCTTGAAACTCTTTTATAACGTGATGTGTATTTTGTTCAATGAGCGCTTCTATCAGGGCTTGTTTGTCATCGTAATATTGATAAAGAGATCCTACGCTGACTCCCGCCATTTCTGCAATTTTGGGAGTTGTAACTGCATCTAAGCCATATTTGCTAATACATTTGGCCGTGGCTTCAATGAGCGTCGATACCATTTGTTGTGATCTTTCTTGTTGTGGCCGTTTTTTCATGGAATATTCCTAACGCGAATTGAATGCGAATATATATTCGTATTAGTCTCAGATTAATGCAATTGAGATCTAGATTCAAGTGAGGTTCAGCATGTCTGCCATGGAAAAATCGCTTTCAAATACGCCGATACCAGCTCGGGTGAGACCGTTTGCGGAGATTCATCATATTCCGCTTTGGAAGAAGATAGCGTCGCCGATTTTTGGTCAACGATTTACTCCGAGCAAGTCGGAATATGATGAACTGGTTGCGGCGGTATCTGAAGGTGATGTGCTGATGGATGAGTTTGTTGCGTGGATGTTTGCTTCAAACCCAAAACTTGCCAAGCAGAAGTTCGATCAAGCGTTAAAAGAAGGAGTTAGCAGTGTAGAAGATTGCCCAGATGCATTACTTCGGCTTTTTGAGGATGTTGAGCGTGAGCCAGAGTGGTTAGACCGTCAGCTACTTAAAGATGCATTATTTTTTATTCATAGTTCGGGGATCGAAGCGAACTATGTGCTGCGTGATGCTGCATTGATGGGGGGTTATCTGCTGTCGGGTTTTAATCGTGCTTTGATTATGACGGGAGCTCTCAATCAGGATGCGTCCAAGCGGATTGCCGAAACGTCAAAGTGGTGGATCGATTGTACGGAGTATGGTGGGTTAGAGCGTTTTGGTGCGGGCTTCAAGTCGACGCTACATGTGCGATTTATTCATACGTTAGTGCGACGAAATCTGGCTGCGAATCCAGAGTGGGATAGTAAAGCATGGGGATTGCCGATTTGTCAGATTGATATGGCGGCAACCAATTTGGCTTTTGGGTTGGTTTTTTTGGCGGGACTAAGGGCGTTAGGAATTTTTCCGACACCGCATGAGTCACGCAGTGTGATGCATTTATGGAAATATACGGGTTGGTTGATGGGGGTTGAGGAGCGTTGGTTGACGGATAGTGAACGAGAAGGTGCGGTGCTGCTGCATCGCGCGTTGTTGACGCAATCTGCACCAGACTGGAGTAGTCAAGCGTTAGGTCAGGCGCTGTCATTAGAGCCATTGCAACGCCATTACGCAAACTTTCCGACGCTACGTCGACAATTTGAATACTACAAGCATCTTAGTATTAATCAGTTTTTCCTCGGCGGACGGAAGATGACACAGTTAGGACTACCTGCTCATATTTTGCCTTGGTATCCATTGTTGCTTACACCTTTTAACGCGGTTACTTACAGTGCCCAACGAATATTGCCGCCGTTTCGGGCTCGATTACAGCAGCGTGGACGTCAAGCGCAACGTGATTTTATGAAAGTGTTTGGTGATAAAGGTTTAACGACCATTCAGCCCGACAAAAATCATCCTGCGCATGTCTAAGATCCAGCGCTTAAATTTTGCATGTTATTGTTAAGAAAACGTGCTTTCTTGCCATAGTGACTTGTTATCGTTTGTTGATAATGATTTGGAACATAAATTTTTTATCTTGAAGTCCAGTTTCGGGAACATAAACGCATGAATTCATTGAAAGGTAAGACGATTTTTATCACAGGCGGTAGTCGAGGCATCGGTCGAGCGATTGCTCTGCGCGCAGCACGCGATGGTGCGAATGTCGTCATTGCTGCCAAAACAGCAGTTGCGACTGAAAAGTTGGAAGGCACAGTATACAGTGTGGCTGAAGAAGTGGTTGCCGCTGGTGGTCAAGCCTTGCCGCTGATTGTGGATGTGCGTGAGCAAGATCAAGTTGTTGCTGCCATTGAACAAGCGGTAAAGCAATTTGGTGGGATTGATATTTTGGTCAATAACGCTGGCGCGATTAATCTGATGGGTGTGGAGTCAACGCCACTGAAAAAATATGATCTGATTCAAACGATCAACCATCGTGCAACTTTCATCTGTGCGCAAGCTGCATTGCCCTATTTAAAGAAATCAGAAAATGGTCATATCTTGAGTTTGTCGCCACCGATTAACATGGCACCGCACTGGCTAAGACCTTTTGCGCCATATACTTTGTCTAAATATGGCATGACGATTCTGACGTTAGGGATGGCTGAGGAGTTCCGTGATTACGGGATTGCGTGCAATACCTTGTGGCCAGCAACCTATATTGCTACGGCTGCGGTTGCGGTGAATTTAGGCGGCGATACTACGATGCAAGTGAGTCGTAAGCCTGAAATTATGGCAGACGCTGCTTATGCGATTTTCACAAGTAGCAAAGGTTCGCTGACAGGCCAGTCATTGACCGATGAGGAGGCGCTGGCAAAAGTTGGCGTGACAGATCTTACGCAATATGCGTGTATGCCAGAAAATGCCAATAAACTGCAAAAGGACTTTTTCCTCGATTAGTTCTTGATTATCTTATTTAAATATATTCAAAAAATGATCGGCGAAAGTCGGTCATTTTTTTGCATTTTTAATGGTTCCCATGTAATTTATGCATAATAAATACACCTTTGATAAGGTCGATTTTATATGGATATGCTTATCTCGGTGTTGGATAGGTAATGAGACACTAAAAATGGAGATGAAGATTGAACAGGACGTTTAAATTACTTTTTATCGGTGCAATGTTAACAACAACCGCAACATCGTATGCCAGCCAAAAACTCTGTGTATTTGATCCTTTAGGCACTCAAGGCGATGCCTATTTCTTTATGAAAGATTATGCCGTTGCTGCCAAGCAATGGGGTGCGGATATCACCCTAAAAGCATATACAGACGATGCTAAAGTGAATGATGATTTCAAACTTGGCAAATGTGATGCGCTTGCGACAACGGGGATTCGTACTCGACAATTTAATAATTTCAGTGGCTCGATTGATTCGGCAGGCGGTGTGCCTAACGATGAAGTTGCCAAAACTGTGATTGCCTTGATGGCAAATCCTAAACTTGCCAATGAAATGATTAGTCAGGATACAGAGGTGGTCGGCGTTTCTCCATTAGGCATGGCTTATGCGATTATTAATGATCGCAATATCAACTCCATGGCAAAGATGAATGGCAAGCGTTTTGGAATTCTGGAGTACGATACAGCTCAAAGACTGATCGTTGAGAAAATGGGTGCTGAACCAGTGCCAGTGACGTTATCAACCATGGCAAACCAGTATAATGCGGGTAAGTTGGATATTGTGGATTTACCTATTTATGCCTATAAAGCGCTAGGTTTTAAGAATGCGAGCATTCTGAATTATCCCGTCGCGTATCTCACCACACAAATCACGATTCATCCTGCAAAATTCCCAGATGGCTACGGGCAAAAGAGCCGTACTTGGACGGCAGGTCAATTGGAGCGCCAGTTTAAATCAATTAACCAACTGATCAAAAATGTTGATCCTAAAGTGTGGGTGAATACTTCACCAACCGATGTGACTTATGCCAATAAGCTGCTTCGTTTTGCCCGAATGAGTATGGCGAAGGAAGGTGCGTATAGTCCTCGGATGATGTCTATTTTGAAGAAAACTCGTTGTGTGAAAGATCCGACAAATTTTGAATGCGCATTGCATGATGAATAAAAGCGTTTCTTAATAGAATGATCGGCGAAAGTCGGTCATTTTTTTGCTTTTTATTCTCGGTGTCATCGGAAGTGATCTGATTTTGGTGCAGGGCGAATCCACCATATCGAGAATGATCAGGAATATGGAGGGTGATCGTGATGGATTAAATTTCCTTATTACCTGCTATTTCTATTGAAAGAAGTAAGTCGATTGGTAGGTCAATCAATTCATCGGTGATTGTTTTAAAAACTACATCTATGGTTGAATATCCGAAATTAATACTTTTTATTTTCACTAAGTTATGTGGTTTAGCATCTCCAATCATTTTGATATTAAAGTAGCAATCCTCTCGAACACACCAAATCAAAAACTGATTTATTGCCAATTGTGCGCCACAGGATAGCTCTCTATATGTGTGGAGTTCTGGGGTTTGAGGTGTAGTCATTTTAATTTATCCTTTCTTTAACTGAATTTAGTCAATCAACTACATAAAAAAAGGTTTCAGTTCGTCAAAAATCTACTAATGCTATAATATGGCATATCCACGCCAACATGATGTAATAATCTCTGGTAGCATTTTTATTTGTGTACATCAGTGTGTACATATCATCAGATTACGTTTAAATATGACTGAACAAATTCTTGAAGAAATAAATATTCGTCGCACTTTCGCTATTATTTCTCACCCTGACGCGGGTAAGACCACCATTACTGAGAAGCTCTTGCTTTGGGGTAAGGCGATTGCTGTTGCAGGTACGGTGAAAAGCCGTAAAAGTGACCGCCATGCGACTTCTGACTGGATGGAAATGGAAAAAGAGCGCGGCATTTCGATCACCACATCGGTCATGCAGTTTCCTTATCGCGATCACATCATTAATCTCCTCGATACACCAGGACACGAAGACTTTAGTGAAGACACCTATCGCACATTGACTGCGGTGGATTCTGCGTTGATGGTGATTGATGGCGCGAAGGGTGTGGAGGAGCGCACGATCAAGCTGATGGATGTCTGTCGGATGCGTGATACGCCGATCATTTCCTTCGTAAACAAGCTCGATCGCGAAATCCGTGAGCCTCTAGAGTTGCTCGACGAAATTGAAAATGTGATGAAGATCAATTGTGTGCCGATCACATGGCCGATGGGTAAAGGTCGTGATTTTGTTGGTGTTTATCATTTGGCAGAAGATCGCGTTTATCTTTATCAAGCAGGTCATGGTTCTGAAATCGTCGAAGTTGAAACCCGTCAAGGCTACGACCATCCCGATATTCGTGAGCGCATGGGGCAAGAGTTTGCGCGCTTTGAAGAATCATTAGAGTTGGTACAAGTCGCAAGCGATCCGTTTGATGAAGAGTTATTTTTAGCGGGTAAACAAACTCCAGTGTTGTTCGGTACTGCGTTGGGGAACTTTGGTGTTGATCAGGTGTTGAATGCTTTTGTCGATTGGGCGCCAAAACCTAAAGATCATCCAGCCGTTCAGCGTACAGTCGCTGCAAGTGAAACAGGCTTCAGTGGTTTCGTGTTTAAAATTCAGGCCAATATGGATCCGAAGCATCGTGACCGTATTGCATTCATGCGGATTTGTTCAGGCAAATATGAAAAAGGCGTGAAGATGCAGCATGTTCGCGTAGGTAAGGAAGTTCGCATTTCTGATGCGCTGACTTTCCTTGCAGGCGAGCGCGCACATTTAGAAGAAGCATGGCCAGGCGATATTATTGGTTTGCATAATCACGGTACGATTCAGATTGGTGATACCTTTACTGCGGGTGAAAAACTGCATTTTACAGGGATTCCCCACTTCGCGCCTGAAATGTTCCGCCGTGTTCGCTTAAAAGATCCTTTAAAATCCAAGCAATTGCAAAAAGGATTAAAAGAGCTATCGGAAGAAGGCGCGACACAGGTCTTTATGCCTTTTAACTCGAATGATCTGATTCTTGGTGCAGTGGGTGTGCTTCAGTTTGAAGTCGTCGCATTCCGTCTGAAAGAAGAATACAAAGTTGACTGTGTGTATGAACCGATCAGTATTTCAACCGTGCGTTGGGTGTCTTCGGACGACGAACGCAAGTTTGAAGAATTCAAGAAAAAGGCTCATGATCAATTGTCACAAGATGGTGGTGGTTTCTTAACTTATCTTGCGCCAAGTCGGGTGAATTTGCAGTTGATGCAAGAGCGTTGGCCTGATATCCAGTTCCGTGCGACACGCGAACATCGCGAGTAATTGACCTCTTAATGCGATTGGGAAATTGTCCCTATGCCTGTAGCCTTAATTGATACGCACACTCATTTCGATGTTGAGGATTTTGATCAAGATCGAATTGAGCTTGCTTCGCTAGCCAGTCAACAAGGGGTACAGGCGCTAATCTTGATCGGCTATTTGGCAAAATATTTTGATCGTCTGCATGTGGTGCAAGATCAGTTAAATCAACAACAAAATAGTCCAGTCACTTTGCTCGCCCCAGGTTTGCATCCTTTTTATATCCAGCAACACGAAGATCATCATCTGCTGCAACTCGATGATTTTCTACAATCAAACCAATGTGTGGCGGTTGGTGAAATAGGTTTAGATACCTTCACGGCTGAAATGAAACAACCTGAGGTTTATCAACGCCAAAAAGACTTTTTTAGTCAGCAACTAGAGATCGCTAAACAGCATGATCTACCTGTTTTGCTTCATATTCGTCGTGCCCATGCGGACTCATTGGCGATTCTGAAACAGCATCAGTTTAAACGCGGTGGTATTGCTCATGCTTTTGGTGGTGGTATTGAAGAAGCCAAAGCATTTATCAAACTCGGCTTTAAACTCGGTATTAATGGTTTGGTCACTGACCCAAACGCGAGGCGACTACGGACTGTAGTGCAAGCGGTTGGTGTGGAACATCTGGTTTTAGAAACGGATTGTCCAGACATGACGCCGATTTGTTGTCGTGTGGCAGGCGAAGCACATACGCGCAATACGCCAGTCAATTTGCCTGCGGTGTTGGATGAGCTTTCGATCTTATTAAATATGGATAAGCAAATATTGGCTGAAAAACTTTGGCAAAATACCAGCCAATGTCTGGCATTAGATTGGAAATATGGCCATGCAAGAATCTGTTGAGCAATCAATGTCTGAAAACTATATAGAAAGCTATCCAGAAAATCATATGAATGATCAATATGATCGTCGTTTTGGCGGAGTGTCAAAAGCCTACGGTGAGAAAGCCTTTTCTCAATTTGAAAATGCACATGTCATGGTCATAGGTATTGGTGGCGTGGGTTCATGGGCGGTTGAAGCGTTGGCAAGAAGTGGTGTAGGTGAACTGACTTTGGTTGATATGGATGTGCTTGTTGAATCCAATGTGAATCGTCAGTTGCCTGCACTGACAGAAACCTTTGGCCATGACAAAATCCGTATCATGGCAGAACGCGCATGCGGCATTAATCCACGGATTAAAATCAATTTGGTCGATGATTTCCTTACGCCTGATAATGTAAAAGATTTATTAGCCAATAAACCGCATGTTGTCCTTGATTGCATCGATGATGTCAAAGCGAAAATCGCACTGATTTGGCATTGTCGGTTTAATAAAATTCCATTGATTGTGTCTGGCGGTGCGGGTGGTAAGCTTGATCCGCTCAAGGTGCGTGTCGCGGATTTATCTCAGACCGAACAAGACCCAATGCTGGCAAAAATCCGTCGTGAATTGCGTACACATGGTATGTGCAAGAAACCCAAAGAAAAGTTTGGCATTACTTGTATTTATTCGATCGATAATCCATTTGTGCCTGATAGCAGTTGCAATACAGGCGGCTTGCAATGTGGTGGTTATGGTTCAGCAGTAACGGTCACGTCCGTTTTTGGAATGGTTGCCGCTGCGGAAGTGTTGAAGCGTTTGGAGAAGCTGAAGCATTGAATAAGCTCTGTTATTTTTTATTGACTGGAGTTGAGGTTAGCTAATTTCTAAAGATTAAAAGACTATATCAAGAGTGTTTGACAAGGAGTTAGATGTTCACTTAGTATCAGTTTGTGACAAATGTGTGTCATATTGTTAACATAATAAATTAATTAGGGAAATATATGAAAAAACAAATCGTCGCTTCTGCAATTGCTGCTGCACTATCTTTAAATGTGGCATACGCATATCAAGCTGAATTGAATGGCGGCGTCAGCTATGATCGTGTGAATGTAACGGGTGGAAACGCAAGCGCTGTTGACGCGGGTGTGGGCGCAACTGTTTATCTAGATCCTGTTGCAACAAATCGCGGTCCATTGGCTGAGGCTGCATTTATCAATCGAGCGAGTAGCGGTACTCTTGCTTATAATTATGTACAGACCAGCATTCCAAATGCATCAGATGTGAAAGTTCAAAGTATTGCTGGTGAGCTTGAATATTATATCCCACAAACCAATCTGTATCTCTCAGGAAATGTTGGACGCACAATACTCAATGTTTCAGGCTTTAATACGACAACATATGGTGCTGAACTCGGTGTATTGCCCATTGCAAATCTGTTACTTGCCGCTGGTGTAGAAAGTGCTAGAGTGCATTCTGATACCACAAATGATCCAACGATTCGTGCAAAATACTTAACTCAAATTGGTGAGCATACTGTCAATCTGGAAGCCTTTGCACAATTTGGTAAGAATACTTCTGATGATTATCGCATTGCTGGCGATTATTATCTTGATCGTACATTCAGTGTTGGTGCAGACTATACGCTTCAAACTGAAAAAAGTTTTGATAATGCATATAATTTTGGTTTAAACGCACGTAAATTCTTTGCTGAAAACTTGAGTGTCAAAGTCGATGCAAATGTTGGTCGAGATAATAATCGCGATCATGATTATGGGTTTGGTGTCGTTGGAACATATCGTTTCTGATCCTTGAAACCCACTAAGTGCATGCTGAAAAGTACATTGGGTTCTTAATAATGATATTTTGTGCATAAAAAACGAGCTAGATAGCTCGTTTTTTTGTGCATGAAAATTGAATTAGATTAATTCAATTGCCACTGCAGTTGCTTCGCCACCGCCAATACAGAGTGCTGCAATACCTTTTTTGCCGCCAGTGCGTTTGAGCGCATGGATCAACGTGAGGATGATGCGTGAACCCGTTGAGCCTACTGGATGACCGAGCGCACATGCGCCGCCATTGATATTTACTTTTTCTGCATCGAGGCTATATTTGTCAATTGCTGCCATCGTGACCATTGCAAACGCTTCGTTGATTTCCCACAGATCCACTTCGCTTGCTGACCAACCAGTTTTGTTCAATACCTTTTGAATTGCGCCTACTGGTGCAATCGTGAACTCGCTAGGATGTTGTGAGTTTGATGCAGTTGCCAAAATGCGTGCTAATGGTTGTACACCTTTTGCCTGTGCGGTTGATTCGCGCATCAGTACCAAAGCAGAAGCACCATCACTGATAGAGCTCGCGTTAGCTGCAGTAATCGTACCGTCTTTTGCAAATGCTGGTTTTAGAGTAGGGATTTTGTCCAGTTTTGCATTTAAAGGTTGTTCATCTTGCACAACTTCAACATCACCACCACGCCCTTTGACTGTTACTGGAACGATTTCGTCTTTGAAGTAACCTTCAGTGATTGCAGTTTGAGCACGTTTCAGTGAACGAATTGCAAAGTCATCCATTTGTTCACGGGTATAGTTCAATGTGTTTGCTGTATCTTGTGCAAAAGAACCCATCAAACGGCCTGTTTCAGCATCTTCTAAACCATCGAAGAACATATGATCTTTGATTTCGCCGTGACCCATACGATAGCCGCCGCGTGCTTTAGGCAGTAAGTATGGTGCATTAGTCATAGACTCCATACCGCCTGCAACAACGATATCAGCACTTTCAGCTTTCAACATATCTGCAGCTTGCATGACGGCTTTCATGCCTGAGCCACACAGTTTGTTAATCGTTACCGCAGCAGTTGTATCTGGTAAACCTGCTTTACGCATTGCCTGACGTGCTGGACCTTGTTTTAGACCTGCAGGGAGCACACAACCCATGATGACTTCTTGAATATCAGTAGCTTGTAAACCTGCGCGTTCGACCGCTGCGCGAATAACCACAGCACCGAGTTCAGGAGCAGTACTACTTGCAAGAGAGCCTTGAAAACCACCCATAGCAGTACGTGCACCGCTAACGATTACGATTGATTCACTCATGAGTCACTCCGAGTTTAAGAAATACAATTTAAAAAAAGACCAAATCTTTAGCAAAAAAAGATCAAACTAAAGTTGAATAAAATAACAGAGAATATGATGCCTTCAGCTATATAAAGCCTATGATACAAAATCCAAGCCCGTCACGTCGCGAATACGGGTGACTAGTATGATCATTTTTGACAAAAAGGCATTAGCTTAAAAAGACATTTCGGTATTCAACATATCAGTGGTCTACCATCAGTGCCTTCATAAATGCCATCCTGATTTAAGTCTGGAGATGGGCGCACATGCCCCATCATGCTCATTATCACTGAGCGATGATATTGTGATGTTTCGCCACAATAGAGCAATGAACCGTTACTTCCGAGAGGTAATCCGCTTTCTTGAAAAAGAATATAGGGGCGACTACCTGCTCCACGCCAGATTAAATTTCCGTAATGTAGCTCAAGTGGAGTGTATTGCAGGATATGATCTGATGGATGATCAATTCGTCCATTATGGTTTAAATCCGTAAAAGTGAGCATTCCATCACGCCATTGACCTGTACATCCTGACGATATTCCTCCACAAATGGAAACCGCAGTACGATAGGTGAGTGTACTCGATCGAGCAAAACTCAGGGTCGGTGCAATTTTTCTAAACAATTGACGTGCTTCGCTTTCCTTTCTCCAGTTCTGGAATGATGGAAAAGCGATCACCACCAAAATGATGAGGATGCCAAGGGTGACTATTAGCTCTACAAGAGTAAATCCACATTGTGTGCTAAAAAAGATGTCCTGCGATTTGATTTCTTGGGAATTTTTTTGTTGATTCATAATATGCGTTGTAAGATTTTTGCGGAATATAATACTGTTTTGGCGATACTTTACACTAGTGTGTAGTTGTTTTAATATAAAAATTGTCCGATCAAATGAAATCGAGAGCATTTTTAGTATTTACTAAACAGCAACAGAAGCAGTGATCAACTTGGTTAACAATTGAAACAAGATGTAACGCTCGCTTCGCCAGAAATATCGTGTTATTGTGTGTCCTACTAACTAGTAGAAGCAACAAATTAGAGTTATTGAGCGCCACTCGACCGAAATTTATAAAATGTGTGGTTGGTCGATTTCACACTGTTCTTAAGTCCTTTGGAGGAATCCTATGAAGTTAAATCGTATTGCGCTAGCTGTTCTGATTACAGCTCCGCTATCAATCGCAGCTCATGCAGAATATACAGGTTTAGGCCTGACGCTTACTCCTTTGGTAGGTAATCAGTGGTTTGATGGCAAGAGCAAAAATGCTGATGCGCTTGGTTTTCAGCCGCAGCAAGATGTAGTAGGTGCATTTGCGCTTGGTTATGAATTAACGCCTTCATTGGCTGTTGAAGCTGAATATAACGATACTCGTAATACTGCAAAATTGTACCCAGGTAAAGTAGATGGTAGCGCTCGTTCAATCGAAGGTAACTTCTTGTTGAACAGCGATTTCATCACCCATAACTATGATGGTCGCTTCAAGCCTTACGTTTTGGTTGGTGCTGGTCAGCAACGTCTTAGCTATGATGGTGCGAAAAGTACAGATACCATTGCAAACCTAGGTTTGGGTGCTTTCTATCGTATCAACGAAGCATTGGCATTCCGTATTGAAGGTCGTGCTGTTGAAAACTGTGATCATTCTTTGACAGATTATAAAGCATTGACTGGTTTGCAAGTAACTTTGGG
>JAGWUI010000058.1 GCA_028868515.1 Gammaproteobacteria bacterium | reverse complement strand
ACATCATGGGCTACACAGTCGATCCTGACAAAATCACTATCCTACGCGTGTTGCATAGTGCACAAAAATGGGAATAAATCATTTTTTACAAATAGTTATTCCTCATTTTTGCGGATTTTTGCACGAATCCCAGCCGACCCTCGAGGTGGTTTTAGCTTATGAGTAGTGCAGAAGACCTGAAAGGGCTGTATAGCATCGTGAAGAAAGAAGCCGATGCGCTTACAGAGATTCGTCAGCAGTTGGCAGAAGAAAAGCAGGAGCTGGAAGCACTGCGAGCCAGTACGTGCGATGCAGTGCGCCAATTGAGCAAACTTCCACTACAAATCACGGACAACGTGACCAGTACCGTCAGAAGTGCCACCGCACAGGTTGCCCCAGCAGTCGCCAGAGATTTAAAAGGGCATTTGCATGGTGAGCTGGAAGCACCAATCGCCAGTGCCAAAACGCATATTGCCAATGCCACCAAGATCGAGCAGCAGCTCATGGGTACGCTTAAAAGTTTTGGTGAGCAGGTTTATTGGAAATTAGGTGCTGGTGTGGTGGTGGTTTCGTTTGGCGCATTGCTGGTAATGTTTATCGCGCTGTATTGGCAACGTAGCACTCTGACAGACTTGATGGATCAAAAAGCACAGTTACAAGCGGAAATGCCACAGCTTCAAGCAACAGTAGATCGGCTAACGGCACATGGTGGAAGAATTGGTCTCAATACTTGCTTAGATAGCGATAAAAACAAACACTTGTGCGTTCTTGTTCGCACGCGGAAGGAAAGTTTTTCAACGAGCAACCCAAATCTCTGGTATGTCATTCCAGATGGGTACTAGGTCAGTTAAATAGCCGCCTTAGCAACCCACGTTTTCGTTCGGATTGATATTCAATTTTTTTAGGCATCAGATCATTAATCTGCTGTCTAAGCCATCGTTCACGTTCTCTAGCATCCTCCAACTGTTGTTCAAGCTGTGAAATCTGCTGTCTAAGTTCTTGTTCAAGTTGTTCTGATAGAACAACTTGAAATGAATCATCTTGATCTTGGTGAGCAATTGGAGTTGTTCCGTCATGATATTTTTCATGACCAGACTTAGGACTCCCAAATACCCTAATCATTTCAGAGGCATCTATTTTTCCGTCAGAACCTTTGCTCAAACTACCGTTTTCTAATGATTTATAGATTGTATTTCTTGAAATACGCCAGAGTTCAGCAGCTTTATTTATGGATAACTTAGAGGTGTTCACAGTTATTTTTCCTATTGTTCACAGTTGTTCTTAGAACAATAGCATGAGAACAATAGAGAGCTATAGCTTTATTGCTAGTGAAGCAGACAATCGCACAAACCTTTCAGCATAGCTGCATGGTGTGTGATCTTTTTTTAGGGTCAGTTCATCTGATTTACGAAGGTTGGAGGGCGGATTTTTTGGTTGCAGATGTTCAATGCAAACTGTGTTTCAGCGAATGTGAAACGTGGGTTTCGTACCTCTACCCACGGGCTGGCTATTCATCCAAATACCGCAAGGAGCAAATGGGGAATGTTCAGGTATCATTTCACTAAAACGCTGCGCCCAAATTATCGCTTGGGATTCATCTGATATCAATCCATATTGATTACGTTGCTCATTTAAACCACTTTTGAAAATAAAATCTTGTTGATCTGGGTATAAACTCATATACAACCCACTAAAAAGAGTATCTACAGCTAATACATCAAACCCCAAGAAATCCCATGTCATTTTTTCATTTGGATTTAGAAAGCTCATATCTATTTCTTCAAAGAAAAATAAAGGCTTTAACAATCCAACTAAATCTTTAGGTAAATCAAATGCTAATATTCTTATTTCATTGCCAAGCCCATTAAGTGATAGCGCAAATAGGTCATTTAATGAGAGCCAATCCTTAATATCCTCGTTTATTTCACTCGGCAAATAATCGGCATCAGCACTGATATGGTAGTTATTATCGCTACCTCGTTGAACCTTTTTGATATCAAAGCCAGACACTAATCGATCATAATCAGTTCCCAACTGTTTTGAAGACCAATTTCTAAAAGTTCCATTCATTCTAAATCACTCCCCCCTGGATACGAGGAACAAGGCCTCATGCCTATAGGTGGAGTCTCAAATACACCTTTGTTAACTTTTCCAACTAATCTTGCCCAGAAACATGGCTTCCCAGGTTCAGAACGCTTACGCTGCATTTGAAAAATATGGTAATGATCACCTAGTATATTTGGTTCTTTTCCATGTGGATGAGTATTATTAAGTTTCCCATAGCATAGTGTTCCCTCTGGAGGGTCACAAGGTTTATCACTAGGACATTCTTGGGGTGGAGCTTGTGGACTATCACAACTTGGACTTGCATCAGTTGCAGTAGTCGCAAAACCAAGAAGCCCTTTCCCTCCAGCCATACAAAGTAATGTAATCTTTGGCCAATTAATTGAATTAGGCGATGGGATCGCAAAGTCAAGACCCATAGGATCAACTGCTTTTAATGGACTACCACCGACGTACCCATAGGTGTTATTGCCCCCATCCAGCCCAATAGGATCAGACTCGACGTATCTTCCGCTATCAGGTTGATAATCCCTGAAATAGTTATAACTCGTCCCGACCTCTACGTCGTAATACTGTCCTGCCATTCGGAGCGGCATTGTCAATGCCGTTGTTGTGGGATTGGTCGGATAGATGTCTCCAAACGCATCTCCCTCAAACCGCCATAACACTTGCTTGCTTACGCCGTCTCCTTGGCTCACCGCCCTCGGTGTCCCAAGATGATCTGTGTGGACTCTGAGTAATACGTTAGGGACATCTTTACTGTACATGCCGATCACTCGATCACCTAACCAGATGTACTCCCGCACCATCGCGTTGTTCTGGTCGTATTCTCCAAGGAGGTGTCCACTTTCATCATAGATGAAGGTCGTGGCGGCTGTGCCTGTGTTCTTGTTGATCCGTTGACCTAAACCATCATAAAGGTTGGCGATGGTGTTACTGCCATTGCGGATTGTTGCACTACGTCCTGCACTGTCATAGCTGTAGACGCGTACACCATCACTGACCAATTGACCTGTTGGGAGATAGGTTGAGGTCAGTGCGGTACTGCTGCCTGTGGTCGTGGTGTCGATGCGGTTAGTCGAGCTTTGAATAGCATAGGTCGTTTGCGTCGTGGTGCCTTGGGTGTTCTGTACTTTACCCGTACGGTTGCTATTGGCATCGTAGCTATAGCCTAACGTCAGGTTATTTAGCGTTTGTTGGGTTAAGCGATCAAGGCTGTCATGGGTGTAGCTTTGTGTGCCGATTCCTGCTGCGGTGTCAGCGATGGTTGCGATGCGGTTGCCTGCGTCGTAGGTGTAGTTTCTGCCCAGTACGCCTGTGGAGGTGACGCCTGTGATCCGTCCGTCATTGTCGGTGCTGAAGATATTGGTATCACTGCCTGTGCCCCATGTCCAACTGACGATACCTGTTGGGCCGTATTGGATGTTGGAGATGAGGGTATCTGTGCCACTGGTCACGCTGGTGATTTTGCCTGCGGTGTAGTGGTAGGTGATGCGGTGTCCACTCGGCAGCATGATGTCACTGAGATTATTGCCTGTGAGGTACTGATACTGAACAGGTAGGTACTGGTTCAGTGAGGCTTGACCGCCTGGGACGTTGAGTGATTTTTGTGTGACATTACCCAGTGAGTCACGGACGTAGGTGGTTGTTGAAATAGTACTGCTGACGTTGTTTACACCGATCACGCTGTTGGTGATACTGGTTAAATAGCCCTGACCATAAGTACCTGCATCGTAACCATAGGTGGTCGTCAGTTGTCCTGTGCCTGTGCCATCCACACGGGTGATCACGCGACCAAGGTTATCGTAGCTGTAGGTATGCGTGATGTTATTGCTATCGACGACGGTTGCCAAACGACCATTGCTGTAGGTGCGTGTGGTGACTCCTGTGTCAGGGCTGGTCTCTATGGTGTTTTCACCAAAGGCGTTTGGTTGATAGCTGGTGGTGTTATTACGGCTATCGGTGACGGTAAGGAGTTGATCTAAGGCGTTATAGCTATATTGCGTTTTCCCACCCAAGGCGTCTAGGTCGGTGATTTTACGATTTAGGGGGTCGTAACTACTGCTGGTTTGACGGGATAGCGCATCAGCTGTGCCTGTCAGGTTATTGAAGTTGTCATAGCTGTACGTGGTGTTTTGTCCATTGTTGCCAAGGTCCTGCTGGACTCGACCCAAGGTGTCAAAGACTTGTTTGGTTTGAAGTTTGATTTGACCTGTCGGGTCTTGGCTATTGGTTTGGGTGATGTCGCCTGCACCGTTTAAGGTATAACTAATGCTGTTGCCCAGACTATCGGTTGCAGCAATCAGACGATGGGCTGCATCGTAGTTGTACGTCAGTGTTGCCCCATTCGGCATTTGCACTTGAGTCAGTTGTCCAATCGGGTCATAGCTGTAGCTGGTGGTCTCTGTGCGTGTTGTGGTGCTCGATGGGAGCGGCGTGGCTGAGACGCTGAGGGTGACGGCACCCATGTTCCCGATGGGGAATGGGTTGGGTAAATCAAATAATCCAAGTAACCATTTAAGAAATTTAATGATTTGAGCCGATAACCCGTGATTTTGAGTGACTGTAGCTGGGTCGGGATAACCATCCGTGGAGACCACCACTGCTGAGGTCAATACTCGTCCTGCATCGTCGTAGGTGTAGGTGGTGACTGAGCCAGTGGGGGTGGTGATGGTGGTCGGTTGTCCTAAAGCGTTATAGCTGCCGTAGGTGGTGACATGACCGAGTGCATCTGTGACGGTGAGGAGGTGACCATAGTTATCGTAGCTGTAGCTGGTGGTTTCTCCTGCTGGATTGGTTTCGCTGAGTTTTTGACCCACTGTGTTATAGGTGTATGTCCAGACGCGGCTAACGTTTGGTGATGCTGTGGTATCAGTGATGGTTTTAGTGAGGACGTTGCCATTGCCATCGTAGGTATACGCTGTGGTTTTGCCTTGTTCAGTAATGAGCACAGGAAGTGGTAAAACAGGATTATATTGAGTAGTGATTGTGCGCTGTTGTGGCGTGCCTACGGCTTCAGTACGGCTGGTTTCAAGGTTCAATACAGGATCGTAGGTATACGTGGTGGTCTGACCATTCTTGCTACTGGAAGTGACATTACCTCGACTGTCAAAGCTCAAACTGGTTGTGGCATTGGTGGTATTGTCTGTCGATGCCGAAGCGACGTTATAGCCCTGTTCCAGTTGATAACCATAGGTGGTGATGCCGCCTCGTGGATCGGTGACCAGCCGTTGACCTACTGTGCTGTAATTCACTGTGTATTTGTTGGTACCGCCTGCGTGTTCTGTCGAGATGGCAAGTCCATTCTGGTCATAGGTGAAGGTTGCAAAGCGGTTGCCTTTTTCGTCAATAATGCCTGTGAGTAGGTTTGGTGTAGTGCTGTCATAGACATAGGTTTTTACACCAAATCCAGGGCGTAGGACATTGGCAATTTGTCCTGTGCTGGTGTAGCTGTAGGTAATGCTCTTGCCTGTCGGTAGCGTAATTTGAGTGACCCGTCCACTGCTGTCGAGGGTCAGTTGTAGCGTCTGTCCGAAATTGTCAGTAATGGTGCTTGGGTTAACGTCAGTAGCATTGGTGTAGGCATAGTTGATGAACTGGCCATTTCTCTTACGCCACTGAGTCATTTGACCATTGGCGTTATAGGTTTCCGTGATCCCTGATATGGAGTTCTGGTACGACCATGTGCCGTCTGGCAAGGCATCTACGGTAATGCCTGTACCAGATTGATCCAGCGTGAAGGTGATTTTGGTTAAATTACCATTGGTATCCGTTGTGGTATGGTCAAAATAGCCTGTTTGTGTATTATCGCCTGCGCGTTTGATTTTAATCACAGGGTAGAACGCGTTTGGGTTTCCTTGCCACGAATGATCAGGGGATGAGGGGATGGTGAACAATGGTGCTGCTGAACCGTTGTTACTTTGACTTAAGTTACCACCACTGAGTTGACTAAACTGGACGTAGATGCGTTGATTAAAATTAAACTCCCAGTTCCCTGCATTGGTCGCGGGGATTCCTGTACTGCCCGCAGGAAAACGATTAAATCCGACGATATTCGGGTTTTCAGGGAGACTGTAATAGGTGCGTGAGACAGACAACACCCCCAAAGACGCCGACCAATCCCGTTCTGTTTGATTTTTATTGCCTGCAACGTAATCGATTGGATTACCAACCCCGTTAGGAAGGGGATTGTTTTTCACATTACAATTGCACCGTTTAGGTTCTGGTGGCAACTGGCACATGAACGGATAACGTGTTGGTGTTGGGTTCTGGAAAGACAGCTGTGTTGTGCCTGCTGGACAACTAAATGGCGTAACGGTTCTTGACCCACTCATGCTGATACTGGCCGCCCAGACGCCCGATTGTGAAATAGGGATTCTCTGGGATTGGGGCAAAAAACTGACGAAGTTTGCGGTTGAATAGGTTGCTGTTGACGAGTCATAAAAATCAGAAGCAGACATCCCTAAATACGGACTAGAGCTTGAGCCATTCCCCATAAAATTGCAATTTGCGCAATCATAGGGAGGTGTAGGTCCCGCAATTAACGGTGGGTTGGCATGTGCATAAGCCGTTGCAGCAGCAGCAGCGGTAGAAGGGCTTGAACCAGACCCCCATATATCCCCCCACTGCCCTGCAACCACGAGATAATTCCAAGTCCCTGTTACAGGTTTGACAGGGCTTTCACACTTGGATTGCCCACCATAACCAAGACAAGTTCCTTCGACAGTAGCAGCATATGCTAAACCAGACCAAAGACTGAGATTTAAAATCAGGTTAAAGAATAAAAATAAAGCGTATAAAAAATAGGATTGGGGCGACTTTTTGTGGTTGGTGTGATGAATGGCGGATAGATATGTCATTCTTCTTTTTCCTATTGTTTATCATCGTTTTATTCTTTTGACTTTGTGATTTTTTTAAAGACGCAAAGACCACATGACACCAGTTATATTCATTTATTACTGTATAATTACATTACTAATATCTTCACCATCAGGCCATCTGGTACATTGTCCACTACCAACAATAGTAACCGTTTGATTTGCCCCAATCGCAGCAATAATTTGAGCGAGTTGCATTTTACCAGCATTGGAATTTTCGTTTTGTATCATCCAATAGCCAGTATTTGAGGCACAAGGTGCTCTATTAGTCGCAGCGGCTCCATTCATCCAGAAATAAACTAAACCATCCGTCGCTCTAACATATAAATTATAGGGAACACCAGTCTGAGTGCCGCCAAATGCCGCTGTTGTAAGAATGGATAATATTAGAAATAGTGAAAACGAGCGCATGAAATAATCCTATTTTTGTATACGTTGATATATTTATTTGATGAGTATTCACTCATGATCATACCTAATTGTTATTCCGACTGTAAATGGCGGAGTAACAATTGAGCCACTGTCACCTGTCAACAGGCATGAGATCTAACCACCGTTTTAGTACACCAATAAAATATCTGTACTAAAAATAACTAACCATAATTAAATACAATGTACTAAATTATAAAGACATTTTTCACTCAAATTTAATGAACTTCTTTTAACATGGCATTCTCAGAGAATGCCGTTTATCTTTTCCTCTCATGGCGTTTTACTGGTCTAGCAGAGTCAATGAGATTCACTAAAAATACCAATCAAGTATGCAAATGGGAATCAAAAAATATCAGCATGCGTTCCAGAACGCGCCAAATACAAAATATCTTCTTCGATTTTGTAGATGAGCAACCAGTCAGGTTCTAGATGTAGATCTCTGTAACCTTTCCAATTACCAGACAGCGAGTGGTCTCCGTATTCACTGGGTAAAGTAGTCCCTTCAACTAACAACAAAATCGCTGTTTTTAGTTTTTCCATGTCCTTTCCACGCTTGACGAGGCGTTTGACATCTTTTTTAAAGCTACTTGCTTGGACAGGGTGCAGCAAAATCAAATCCCCAAATCATCGAATAGGTCTTGCGCAGTTTCAAATCGTGTACCTTTGCCGCTTTCTAGCTCTCGGAACGCTTTAAGCGTTGCCTTATTGGGTACTTTCACTTCAAAAGGCAGTCTTTGTTCTTCTGCAATCCTTACCATGAGCAGTCTGACTGCATCAGAGAACGATAACCCCATTGCCTCCAGAGCAATACCAGCCCTGTCTTTAACGCCAGAATCTATTCTGGCTCGAATAACAGCTTCTGCGTTTGCCATGTTTTCTATCCTCCACATATAGCTACAATGTAGCCCTATATTGGAAGTAGATCAAGACTTAAATTAAGTAAACTATGATCCAATCAGATGTGGTTTTTGCTCTTGTTTTTGATGCTTTATAAAAAGAAAGCTTATTTATTTCTTGTTTACTACTTGTTTATTCTTGTTTAGAGCCAAAAATAGCTTTGATTTTTAAAGAAAAAAATCTACAAAAAAGAGAAAAAGATGCGAACTAAGAGAAAAAGATGCGAACTAAGAGAAAAAGATGCGAACTAAGAGAAAAAGATGCGAACTAAGAGAAAATATAATAGACTCTTAGTTAATTCTCTTTTTTTTTGTGGTTCTTAGTCATGGATAATAACCTCGTCTATAAAGCCAATGCGCTGATCGAAGCCAGCTACAGTCTCACTTTGAATGAGCAGCGTTTGCTACTAGCTTGTATCTCACAGATTGATAGCAACAAACCGTTGGATGCGAATATGCCATTTACATTGAACGTCGAGCAGGCGCGCGATCTGTTTTATAGTGAGAGTGACCGAGATAATGCTTATCGAGACTTGAATCTTGCTTGTGAACGGTTATTCCAGCGCGATGTGCGCTTCAAATCGGAAGATGAAACCAAGCGAGTACTGACGCGCTTTATATCGACCGCAAAATTCGATGACACTTTACAGGAAGCCACCTTGTATTTTTCGGTGGGTATATTGCCGTACATCAGCCAACTGAAAGAAAATTTCACACGCTACCGTGTTGAGAATATGGTACAGCTCACGAGCACGCATGCAATCCGTGTGTACGAACTCATAGTGATGTGGGCAAGTCAAAATCAGAGTTATAAGGAACTTGAAATTGATAAATTCAAAGAGTTATTGGGGTTGGATTTAAAATATAAACAGACTGGTGATTTAAACAAATTTGTCATAACCCCTGTGCTTGAACAAATCAACGACCGTACCGATTACCACCTTGAAATAAAGTTGCGTAAGATTGGACGTTCATTTCAGTTTATTCAACTTCGGTTTAACCGAAAAACTGAGGCAATAAACAAAGATGTACAGCGTAAAAAATTAAAAGCTAAGGTCACAGAGAAAACGAAAAAATTAATAGGAAATAATGGACAGCAAAAAACACCATCTTCATTTGCAGGACTACAACTCATTTTACTCAAGCAGATTCAAAAGAATCACCCCGAAATCACCGAAAAATACGTCCGTGATTACGCAGAACAATCTGGGTTAGACATCGTTCAAGTTTTGGAAAAAATCAAAGCAGACTATAAAGCCGCTGAAGATTTTAGCCTAGAGAAAACAGACTAAACTTCTAAAACAGGATCACGCACAAAACAGCCATGTTTAATGGAGAGCTCCATAGCCCATTGATGACCAAATTTTAATGCGGTCTGATAAGTCTGATCTTGATCATTTTCTTGATATGGAAACTCAGCAAGTGATGAAGTTGAAACCTGATTATGTTTAATATGACTTAAAACATGCCAGACCTTTAACTGTTTATCATGCTTAATACTAAAATAGACCAGCATCTTTATATCTCACAGACCAAACAGCTTACGATCATTTTCTTTAGTCAGAAATTTATCTAAAGCCTGTTTAGTTTCTGCTTCTGATTCTGGATTGTTCTTCCATTGCTCAAGTACCATGGCCCCAATCAAAATTTTACGCCTTGTATCATTTGCTCGTTCTTTCTTGGATTCTGATGCTCTATCTCTGGCTTCAATCGCCTGTTTACGCGCTTTGAGTTGAGCGAGTTTTTCTTGTTGCTTCTTGATCTGTTCTTCAATAGTGATCATCACTTTAGACATCATTAATCTCACATTTTGTAATCAACATTGAATCAATCCTAGCACAAAATTAAAAATCGTGATATATATAGCCAAATATACCATAAAGGCGCACTTATGCAAACTTTCATTTCATTCCAGTTTGCGTGCGTCCTACGGAGTTAAAATCAAAAGAGAACTAAGTCGTGGCAATTTATCATCTCAGCGTAAAAACAATCAGCCGCAGTGCTGGGCGAAGTGCAACCGCAGCAGCAGCCTATCGTTCAGGCACGAAGATTCATTGCCAGCGCGAAGATAAAACCTTTGACTACACGCATAAAGGCGGTGTAGAAAATAGAGAAATTTTTACACCAGAATATGTTCCAGAATGGGCGACTGATCGTGAAAAATTGTGGAATACAGTCGAGCTTACTGAAACTCGTAAAAACTCGACCGTCGCCCGTGAATTTGAAGTGGCTCTTCCTGCCGAATTAGACCCGTATCAACGGTCGCAACTGGTGCGTGGTTTTGTGAAAGAAATTATTACTCGTCATCAATGCGTTGTTGACGTTGCCATTCATGCACCAAGCCGTGAAGGGGATGATCGGAATTATCACGCTCACATCCTCATGTCCACACGCCGTATTGACCATACTGGATTCACCGAAAAAACCCGTGAACTGGATGAGAAAAAAAGCGGAGAAGTGCTGTACTGGCGGGAGCAATGGGCGAACCATTGCAACTACGCTTTAGAACGCGCTGGATATCGTGAGCGTATCGATCATCGTTCGTTAGACGCACAAGGGATTGACCGTGAACCTACGATTCATCTGGGTGTGTCTGCCACAGCATTAGAGCGCCGAAATCATTCCTCGCATTTAGGCGACGAAAACCGAGAAACAGTAGCCCGAAATCAAGCCCGTTTAGATCGTCCGCTCAGTCTTGACCATGAGATTATCGCCACTGAGAAATTACTGGCTGAATTGGAAAGTGAACATAAGACCGCAATCGTCGAGGCAACCGCACAGCAAGAATTGGATGACCATGCTAAAGCGATGGCATTTCTTGAGGATGGTGCGGATGACCTGATGGCACGTTGGGATGCCGAGCTTGAGCAAGAACAGCGAGCACAACAATCGGAGAAAGTTGAAAAAGTGCGGGAAGCTGAGCGAAAGAAAGAACAAACCCAGAAACGCGAGCGGGAGCAAAATCATGATCGAGGTGAGGGTCGGCTGGGATTCGTGCGAAATTCCGCAAAATGCTCTATAACCGACTGAAACAATGGGTTTTGTCGTATAAAATATTGTTATGTTAAGCAAGAAAGCGCAATTATCTTATCTTGATTGCGCTTTTATTAGAATAAATACATACTAGACTTTATCTATTTTAGTCGTTTTGTGAGTGCTTGCTATGAGCAATCGAACCATTGACACGGCAATGGCTAAACGCATGGTTGAGGCTTCTGCGATTCATGGCGCTTCGATCATTGGTCAAACGGGCGGCTGGAGTGTCATGCTCAAACTCGGACGTATTGAAAAGCCCCTTGGCACCCAGCGCAGCGATCAGCCCCGCTTGTGGCGTTCACTCGACCGTTGCGTTGACTATCTGAAGAATGAGCTGGATATTGCGCGTTTTGAGCTACTGGACGCAACCCAACACAGCAATGAAGGGGTCGGGAGTAGATTCCGTCAGGATACCGCAGAGCGGATGCGACGTGCGCATGAAGCCGCTGCTCATGACCAATGGTTCCGTGCCCAAGTGCAAGAGTCCATTGACGATGTACGCCCCAGCATCCCGCATGATGAGGTTGAACGCATTTTTGCAGAGAAGCGTGAGGCGTTGCGTGCACGGATTACGGCTGAAGCGCATTGAGACTCGTCTGGAAACCGCTGGCACAAGAAGACCGCGCCCGTATCATGGACTATATTGCATCCGAAAACCCACAAGCGGCATTTGATCTGGATGAATCTTTTAAACGCAAAGCCGAACAGTTGCTGGAACATCCAAAACTGCACAAAATAGGTCGCCTGAAGGGAACGCGCGAGGCGGTTGTCCACCCGAATTACATCATGGGCTACACAGTCGATCCTGACAAAATCACTATCCTACGCGTGTTGCATAGTGCACAAAAATGGGAATAAATCATTTTTTACAAATAGTTATTCCTCATTTTTGCGGATTTTTGCACGAATCCCAGCCGACCCTCG
>JAGWUI010000057.1 GCA_028868515.1 Gammaproteobacteria bacterium | reverse complement strand
GAGCAGTTACTTCGAGTACAAAAAACTCAAGTAACCGCATCTGCACTTTTTTATTTAACTTACAATTAGATATCTTCATTTTTCTAGACTAACATAGTGCTAATCTAGTACAGCCCCTAATTATTTGCAGTACCACCTTCCAGAGTCGCTTCATGCAAAACGCGCATTACAAGACGCGCATCATCAACCAGCGCATCGGTATAACGCATCGCACCTTTCAAGCCATCGGCGTTTAAATTAGGGTATTTCTGCAACAATTTATCTTTTGAAATCCAACTATGATCAGACACCCCAGCAAGTTTGTCATACATGGTCAAAACAGCAGTCATGGCAATACGCCCTGGAAAACTACCTTGACGAATCGGAAAAATATACGGAAAACGCACCACCATGTGTGGCAATTCAACCAATAAACGCTCACGTTCATGCAAAGAATGTTTAGTCAGCCCCACATCACCTTGCGCCAGATAACGCAAACCACCATGCACCATTTTTGATGAACGACTTGAAGTGCCCCAAGCAAAATCCTGCTGTTCGAGCAGTAAAGTCTTTTTACCTAGACGCGAGGCCTCCAGCAAAATTCCCGCACCCGTAATCCCACCACCGATCACAATTAAATCCCAATCGGTTTTATTCAGCTCATTCAACGCTTGGCGATGACCTAACATACTGCACACTCATTTAGACAATATTTGATATTAGAAAGATGATGCTTTGAACACATTAATATCTATACAAATTTTGAGATTGTCATTTATCGTATGTTTTCAAATCTCCCCTTACCCCCTCTTTTCTAAAGAGGGGAAACTCCTCCCTTTAGAAAGGGAGGTTGGGAGGGATTTTCAGGCATACAATACACAAGCTCTATTCGATATAGATACTAGGCTTCAGGGCAACAAACACCCTGGATTTAACTGTCCATTCGGATCAAAATGCTTGACCATGGTGTCGATCAGAGCCATCCCTTCTGTACCTTTCTCCACATGCAACCACGGCGCGTGATCACGACCGATACCATGCTGGTGACTTGCTGTACCGCCCATTCTGGCAATCGCATCACCCGCTGCTTGCTTATACTTTTTCCAGCGTTCCAGCAATTCAGGATAATTATCTGAATTCTTGAAAATATACGTCGTATAGATGCTACATCCCTGCCCATACATATGAGACAAATGGGTGAAAACCTGCACTGGATGCTCGCCACTCGCATCACGAATTGCCTGCTCCATCTCATTCATACACGCTGTGACTTTATCCCAGTTAATGCACGTTTCAAACGTATCCACTGAATAACCATGCTCCCACAACCCATTGCGGAAATACGGCGAACGGAAACGCGAATGCTCCCAAATGCCACCCATAAAGCTACTCGCAATATAAGTTCCGCCCGCAGCATCAATGGCACGTTTTGCTTCGGCAAGGGCAAATTTAGCTTGGCGATTACTACCTGTAATCCCAAAGGTAAACATACAACGTTCACCATTGCGGCATTTTTTGAGCTTCAACAAACCATCGTAGGCTTTAAATAACGGATGATTGCCACCCAATGACAAGTGTGACTCTGTCTCAGCAGCATTCGACAAACGCATCAAGGATAACTGCACTTTGTTTTGTGCCAACTGGCGAACCATCTTGATTCCAGCTTCCCAATTTGGGGCAAAGCCAACATGGAAAGTTTCATGCTCAGGCAATGGCGTCACACGGACCTTCACCTCAGTAATCGCACCCATGCGCCCTTCACTACCCATCACAACTTCGCGAAGATCAGGACCAGCAGATGAAGCAGGAATATCTTTAATTTCTAGCGTGCCGCGCGGCGTCTCCATCTTGCAACCTGCAAACATTTGCTCGATACGACCATAGCGTAGCGATTGCTGCCCTGAAGAACGACTTGCTACCCAACCACCAACCGTAGACAACTCCCACGATTGCGGAAAATGACCAAGCACATAGCCCTGTTTCTTTAATTGTTTTTCGAGCGCAGGGCCAGCCGTTCCTGCACCAAACGTCGCAATCTGACTTTCACGATTCAGATCAAGGAGCTTATTCATTTTTTCGAGGGATAAAGTTAATACTGGCTTGTCCGATGACGGCACATTGATATGTCCTGCAACCGAAGTACCACCACCATAAATGATAACCATGAAGCCATGACTGTATGCCCATTGCAGCACTTCACGCACTTCCTCGCTGGTTGTCGGCAAAGCAACGCCATCAGGGAAATGACCAAAATCACCTGAATGCTTTGCAACCCAATCTGGAAAACTCTCACCGCGTGCGTGCGTCAAACGTAGCTCAACATCTTGCGAAACTAACGGATGGACTGGCAATCGAGACGCGGGCACTTTTGCTTTGACTTCTAACAAAGTCGCATCTGGCAAAATCGTACCTTTCCCTGACAGCTTCTCCGCTAGAAACTCAAGCCCTTTTGATTTGAGCGGAAAATCTGTCGCATCATCACCCCAGCCATTCCAACGACGCATAGTTATTCAACCTTTGTATATCAATACACCTATTTAATCTGTATAGCATACAAAGTTATGAAATCTAAACTTGATTCCGACCAGCCACTTTTTTGACATTTCACGCCACAATGACGATTAATGTTTTGTTATAAAATCACAAATCGATCAATCTACAGTAAATCCAAGATCTTCACTCCGTTGAATTCATCACGAATTCGCACATAAACATACAGCTTTTCAACTTTAATCTGACCATTTTTTGTTTATTCTTATGAGTTCTTCAATCAGTTTTCCTAAAATGACAATGCTTTAAAACTCTCTCAAGCACCACTCAAAATCCATTCAATTAACCCTCAATCATCACTTTACATGAAGGAGTGACTCATGCAACTCACTGTCGCAGAACTGTCAGCAACAACTGCCGCTTGGCTTCCAATCATTATTCAATATAGCGGAAAATTAATTTTAGCTGCGACCACACTCATTCTTGGCTGGTGGCTCATCAACAAAATCACCCAAAAAATTGGCATCATTCTTAAGAAAAAACAAGTAGATCCAACGTTGCATGGTTTTATTAGAACCTTGACAAATATCATGCTTAAAATCCCCTTGATCATCAGTGTTGCATCCATGATCGGGATTGAAACAAGCTCATTCATCGCAGCTCTAGGCGCCATCGGACTCGCGATTGGTCTAGCATTACAAGGTAGTCTGGCAAATTTTGCTGGTGGGGTCTTGATCCTATTATTTAGACCATTTCGAGTCGGTGACTGGATTGAAGCGCAAAGTGGCGTGAATGGCACCGTTCACAGCATCCAGATTTTTCATACCACGCTAAAAACATCTGACCTAAAAATTGTCATCGTTCCGAATGGCAGCTTATCGAATGGTAATATTACAAATTACTCACGCGAACCTATTCGCCGCGTTGATATTAATTTAGGCATCGACTACAGCAGTGATATTAAACAAGCTCGCAAAGTTCTGTTGGATATAGCCCAAGACCCTCGCGTAGTCAGTACATTTACCCCTGTTGTGTATGTCACAGGACTTGGAGACAATGCCATCAATATCACATTGCGCGTATGGGTAGAGAATGCCAATTATTGGCCTGTAACCTTTGACTTTTTAGAAGCTGCAAAGGAAAAACTCACCGAAGCAGGTATCGGAATTCCATTTCCGCAACGTGTTGTCCATTTGGTACAAGCCAGCGAATAGAAAGCTAAAATATAAAAAAAGCTGCATCCGTGCAGCTTTTTTACATCAGACGCCCAAATCCTCTATCTACGCAATCTCTCCTACCTCTTCATAATCACTACATACCCGATTTCGCCCACTTTGTTTGGCACGATATAACTGCATATCAGCGCGATGAATCATGCTCGAAGCATCCTCATCTTCATTAGAAGTACAATGCACACCAAAACTAGCGGTGACATGAATAGATTGCTGTTCAAATCCTTTAAATTCGCTACTCTCAATTTGCACACGACAGCGCTCAGCAATCTCCAATGCACGTTCTAATGGTGTATTTGGTAAAACGATGAGAAACTCCTCACCACCATAACGCCCAACCTGATCTGTACCTCGTAATGTCACTTTGAGATATTCACCAATACGACGTAAAACCAAGTCACCTGTCGCATGACCGAAGGTATCATTAACTACTTTAAAAAAATCTACATCCAAGATAATAATTGAAATTGGCTCTGTATAAGCACGCTGACTTAATATCTGCGCCAGATAATCACCAATTGCTCTGCGATTCGGAATATTGGTCAGACTATCCAGTAATCCAACTTGACGTATTTTTGTTTCACGCAATCGCCAATATCGAACTAAAATGAAAGTCCCCAACATAAAACTAATAAAATGGGGTAATGCCAATATCGTCATATACCCGACATAAAATATTTTTTCATCGACATTTTTTGTTGTAATAGGCAAGATATTGAGTATGGGAGCATAAGGTAAAACATTAAATGCATATAAATAAGCACTGAATAAATACCACGCCAAACCAATAACCAATAAAAAAACTGTGACCATCCCTTCAAACAATATCACTGAAAACAATGGTGCGGCAATCATGACCAGACCCGTCACTAGACTGATAAAGCCAACGATATAACCCAATGGGGCTAGGCTTACCAAATAAAGCAAAACCAAAATATAGGGTACAATTTTTTGGGCTAAAGCTGATTGATCCAACTGCTTACGAAAAAAAATAAAAAGCACAGTAATCAATAAAATAATACTTTTAAATGGGAGAATATTTATAATAATTTCATTATTTACATATGATATTGGATAGATTAAGAAATAAATATCTATCAGCAAATACTCGCCTAAAACAAACAACAAAAAGTATGGGATGATCATTGCTCGTTTTACTGGTGACGAATCCAGAAGAACCGCAAACCTATGTGTAAGCCGGTCAAACAGCATTATGTTCTCCTAGTTTTTGAACTATGAAAAAGTTCTAGATCTTGTCCATAACGCCACGAGATCACCATATACAACAACGAAGTATCCTATACTAAGTAGCAGAAAAACAATTCATATCAAAAAACAAAAAGCTGCATGGATTGCCTCCAAGCAGCTTTTTACACCAAAAATCAACAACGACTTATAAATTAATAAGGATATGGGTAAGGTCCATAAGTCCGATAAATCACACGACCTTGCGGCTGTTGAGGTAACTGATTACCGTTTGAATACATGCATTGTTGGTAAGCAATATCATAACGTTGCTGCAAGCTATAAGAAGATTGCTGAGCATTGCCTGCACCCACCATCGTTCCGCCTGCCAAACCCACAGCAGCACCCGCACCCGCATTATGCGCAAGCGCGCCAACGGCAGTACCAACCACCGCGCCAATCACCGCAGTACCGACTGCTGCATTATTGGAAGCCTGCGCACCAGCACCCACAGAATTTGCCGCATAATCACGACACTGTTGATCTTCTCGCTGGAACAAATCAAATGGTTTTCCTTGCGCTGGCATTACCGCAACGCTTGGACCCATTGGCATCGTTTGACAGCCGACTAACAACATCGTCGAAACCAACGTCGTCGTTGCAGTCATATAAGTCATTAAGCGCATCATATTTCTCCTAGAAGCGTATCTACATAACTCTGCTATCAACATCATATACTGATTTAACTCAATTGTATTGTGCGCTGAGACTTGGATTAAAAATCTGGCTTCGTGTATTTTTATATAGTGAAGTTTAGAGAGTTTAGTAAATTTGAGGCAAATATAAAGCCGCCCGAAGGCAGCTTTATCAGATTTCAAAAATCCTGAAATTTAGACCAGAATCTCGCGTTTACCATTAGATTGCATCGCGCTGATCACGCCATGTTCTTCTAACGAATCAACAATCCGCGCGGCACGGTTATAACCCAATGAAAACTTACGTTGGATCGCAGATGCAGAGACTTTCTTCGTTTCCATAATGAAAGCATACACATCATCATAAAGAGGATCTCGATCTGAATCACCTTCAGAGGCGTCATAGCCACCACCTTTGCTCGGTGCTTCCTCATCATAGGCATTCAAGATGTCATCGACATAATCAGGACTGCCCCGCTCACGCCACGCATCACACACACGGTTTACTTCATCATCGCTAATAAACGCACCGTGAACACGCTCAGGCTCATTTTTACCCGGCGCGAGGAACAACATATCACCGTGACCCAGCAAATATTCTGCGCCGCCCTCATCCAGAATCGTCCGAGAGTCAACCTTACTATTCACACGCAATGCCGCACGCGTTGGAATATTCGCCTTAATCAAGCCTGTGATCACATCGACTGAAGGACGTTGTGTCGCGAGAATCAAGTGAATACCCGCCGCACGAGACTTTTGTGCCAAACGCTGAATCAGCTCTTCAGCTTTCTTGCCGACCTGCATAATCATATCGGCAAATTCATCGGCAACCACGACAATCATCGGCATTGGTTTCAGTCGAGGCGCACGCTGTTGCAATGCACTATCGTCAGGTCGCCACAGCGGATCATAAAGCTCCTCACCGCGCTCATTCGCCTCATTAATTTTTTGGTTATACGCCTCAAGATTACGTACTTTCATATAAGCGAGTAATTTATATCGACGTTCCATCTCACCGACTGACCAATTCAGTGAACTTGCGGCATCTTTCATATCCGTCACAACAGGTGTGAGTAGATGAGGAATATCGTTGTAATTCGACAATTCCAATTGCTTCGGATCGATCAAAATCAAACGCAATTGCGTTGGCGTATATTTCAGCAGCATGGACAAAAGCATCGAGTTAATCGCAACAGATTTACCCGAACCTGTCGTTCCCGCAACCAGCATATGCGGTGCTTTTGCCAAGTCAGTGAGTACAGGTCGTCCAGCAATATCCTTACCCATCGCCATACTGATCAATCCTTTCGGATCACGATAAGCATCAGTTTCAAGTAGCTCGATCAGACGAACCATCTCACGATTTGAGTTTGGCACTTCGATACCGATATAGGGTTTACCTGGAATCACCTCAACCACGCGCACAGAAGCCATCGACAGCGACCGCGCCAAATCACGCGCAATATTGGTGACTTTTGAAGCTTTAACACCTGGCGCCAGCTCTAACTCAAAACGTGTCACCACTGGTCCGGGTTGAGCCTCAATCACTTGCGCAACCACATTAAACTCTTTGAGTTTAATTTCTAACAAGCGAGATAAACGCTCTAGTTGTTCAGCCGAATAACTGACTTTACGCTTCGGATCAGGTAACTCTAATAATTCTAAACTAGGTAACGGACTCAAATCTGCACGGTGTTGAGCAGTCTGCATCGCACGTGACATCGGGCGTCCCATCGCATCCGTCAAAGGCGCATCCCAATCATCTTTTGCAATCGCATTTTTTATCGCAATAGGAGCAGCCACTTGCTCATTCTGAATCTGATCTACAATGGCTGGACTAGAAACTTGCTCAGCGCGTTGTACTGGCGTTGCGATCTGTTGATAAGGCGTCGAAATACTGTGATGGCGCTCCACAGGCTCGCGAACAATGGGTTGCTCAAGAAACTCTGCTAAATCATCATCAAAGGATTGATTCTTTTCAATCGTGCCACTTGCAATCGTAGTCTTTTCAACAACATCATCAATAGCGTTCTGTTCAAAAACAGCATTTTGCTCAACATTGTGATGAATTGAATCATGAGTCTGAGCAAGCGGCTGTTCGATCTGAACTACTTCATTCCGTACGATCTCATGATGTTCTGGAATCACATCTAATGCTTTATGGAAGAAATCATCTTCCCAATCCACTTTTGGCGCAATCCGTGTCGCAACTGATGATGCAACACTTGCCTGCACAGCCGCAGCAGGAGCAGTGATTTGTACAGTCGGCGTGGCGATAGATACTGGAGTTTGTTCAACGGGGCTAATGGTTGGCGTGACTGGCGAAGATGCAGCAGAAGATTGCGCTGCCGCTTCTGCCATAACTGATGCAAAAGATTCAGCTTCTGGCTCAATTGCCTGCAATGCAGGCTGCTCTATACTTTCTGGTGATACTGATGCAGTTGCTGAAGGTTGAACAATATCGTTGGTTGCGACAATACTCGCTTGTTTCTTAACGTGTTCTGATTGAATTGCAGCATTAGCTGCCACAGGAGCTGATACGATAGCAGCAGGAATCACAGGAAGTTTATCGTTTTTATGAGATGGAGCTTCTTCAGGTTCATTCCGATAAAACAGCTCATTCAGCAATAATGGAATTTCACCAACTGCATCAAAAGTTTTACTCCACACCACACCGAATGAAAATGTAAAAATAACTAAAAACAAAACAACAAGTAATACAGTGACCAAAATGAGTGGCATAAATCCAAGCAGATGCTGCGACATCTCAAAGCCCAAGATTCCACCTGCTGCATTTTGCAACGTATCCGATGGCTCTACGCCATGCAGCCCAAACAATGTTGCGGCAATCACCACTAAAAAAACTTCACCTGCATAACGAAATGGACGTTGCACAAAGCTATGTGGATACCATAGTTGCACGGCTTCAATCAAAATCAAAAAAGGAATAAATAACGCCGCACGTCCAAGAAAGCCATGCAATAAATCAGCAAGCCAAGCCCCTGCAATTCCCGTTGCGTTACTGACATGTTGAGTATCACTCGATAAGTGCGTCCACCCTGGATCAAAAGGCGTATAAGTCACTGTCGCAACCAGCGAATATGCACCAATAATCACCAAAAATATGGTGAGCATAACTCGATGCGCACGCGCGTCCGTTAAATTCGTCGCATTCAACATAAAACAATTACCCTAAACCAATGCACTTATCGCAAAGAATGACACACAAAAATCCCTATCCAGAGTCTAAACAAAATACGCTTAAAGCGCACCATGCCTCATCTCAACGAACGACCTGAAAATAGCCTACATCCTGCTGGAATTAGCTGCGAGTTTCAATGGATGATTGGCAAAAAATCCGTTAAGAAGCTCAATCTATTACGCTGTATTTGATTTGCGATGTTTTTTCATAAACACATCTTACGTTTCTTGCTTCACATTTTCATAGAGCTCAACAGAAAAGCCCTCGTCACGCCAAGCATCGATTCCACCCTGTAGAGATCGTACCTGTGTATATCCTCGCTGTCTCAGCTCCCTTGCGACTTGAACAGCACTTACATCGTTCGGGCACGAACAATAAACCACCATCACCTGACTTAATGGAATGTCTGCAATCGTTTCTGCAATTGCTTTGGGGTCCAATGAACGAGCTCCAACAATTCGCTCTAAATCCATGCTTTTAGCCAGCGGAGATCTAGCATCAAAGATCAAAGGGACTTGCTCTTGATTGAGTAGATCAGCAAGTTCTTTGGGAGTGATCTTTGTCTGTTTTGCAAAGATTGTAATTTGATAGCGCTGCCACCATCTAAATATCACATACGCCATTAAAAGAAGACAAATCAGAAATATGGCTGCTTTACCAAACTCAGAAAGGATAGCCAAAACTCCATTTATTTGTTGGTGAAAAATTGCGCCGACAACTAACCACGTCCCAGCCCAAAGCGCAGCACCCGCTGTGCTAAAGATAAAAAAACTTGAACGACGTAATCCTAATGCTCCCGCTAAAGGAGGTGCAAGCGTTGCCAATCCTGGAATAAATTTGGCAACCACTAATGTCGCTACACCCCAACGACTAAAATGAGTTTCGGACTGACGTACACAAGAATCTGGTGATAATGAAATACGACATAAAAGATGCAAAATACGGTGGCCAAAACGACGTCCAGCCGCATACCAAACAAAATCGCCCAGTAGAGACGCAATAATTGCAAGTATTAAAGAAGCCAAACCTAACTGAGGGTCGCCCATCGCAAGCGAACCCATGAGCAACAGTAAAGGCAACACAGGAATTGGTAATCCAAGCTGGACAAAGAGCACTACAAAGAAAATACCAAACGCACCATACTCATTCAGTAGTGCAAATAAGCTGGTCATTGCTTAATTCCTTATGTTGAAAACGCAGAGTGAACGCTTAGTTTGATATATCAAAATGGTTTTTTGCACATGACAAATAGAGACTTGTTCATTATTCGACAATTATTATATTGTCTTCTTATTTCGAATAGCCAAATAGTAAAACATAGAATAAGCTAGGCAAAATACTAAAAAACCATCATCGGCCTGTTCTTATTGATTATCTAATAAAGATCTAAAATCAACGTGTTCCCCTGAAAATGATGTAACTTTATAAAACTTATCAATATAGATAGTAAGCTCTTCACACTTTTTATAAAAATCGGATAAATCATCATAGTTATATCGTTTTCTATCTCCATCATCACGAGAGTTAAAATATTCGATGGAAAATTCCCCGTCCTCTAGGTTATTAAAAGAAAAAGGCTTGTCATGCACTATTTCATTTCTAATTTTAGAAAGACTGTTCGCAAGCTCAATAATTTTTTTATCCTCAACAGCACCTTGATTTAATATTCTTATTTTTTTAGCTAAATCAGATCTAGGAGTCTTGTCACCACCAACTTTATCAGTAACATTTCCTGGAAATTCGATTGCTAATACTGCTAATAATCGATTGTTAATTACCTCAGCAATTACATGATTAATCAGTGATTCAAGTGTGACAATAGACCACACGATCACCATACCTACAACACAACACTCTTTTTCCATCAACTCTGCTTTTTCTAAATCAAACGCATAAAACCCCAAAGAATGACGAGGAAGATGTCTATATTCAGTATCAATCGTCTTTTCGTAGTAATCTTTTGCAATTGAGTGCATTATTTTCACTTGCATCCAATTATCCATGACTGAACTATGTATCATTCCTATCACTCCCTTCTTTCAACTGTCAAAGACAAATCTGCTTTCTAGTCTAGATTAATTCATACCTAACATCATACTTATTACTAAAGTGTTCATTGCCTAACAAAAAACCGCCTCAAATGAGACGGTTTTTTTACTTCAAAGCACTACATCAAATTAAGCAGTTAATGCTTTCTTCTCTTGAAGCGCAGCGATCAATTGTGCATTACGTTCACGGAGAACTTCTGGTAATGCATCACCGATTTTTGCAAACAATTCTTTGTGGCTTTCCAGCTCTGCAACCCACAGGTCATGATCTTGTGAAGTCACTTGTTCGAACTCTTCACGGCTAAATGTCGTGCCAGTCCAGTTCAAATCTTCATAAGCAGGCACATAACCAATTGGAGTTTCTTCAGCATGGATCGTGTTTTCACAACGATTGATCATCCACTCGAGAACGCGAGTGTTTTGACCGAAACCAGGCCATACGAAGTTACCATTCGCATCACGACGGAACCAGTTCACGTTGAAAATCTTAGGCATTTTTGCACCGCTTACAGCAGTTGCTGCTTGCAGTTTTTCACCCATGTTCAACCAATGCTGGAAGTAATCACCCATGTTGTAACCACAGAATGGCAACATCGCAAACGGATCACGACGAACAATACCTTGCTGACCAACTGCCGCAGCCGTTGTTTCAGAACCCATGGTTGCCGCTTTATACACGCCATCAACCCAATCGAATGCTTCAGTAACTAAAGGCACTGTGTCTGCACGGCGACCACCGAAGATGAACGCTGAGATCGGCACGCCTGCTGGATTTTCCCAGTCAGCATCGATAGATGGGCATTGACCTGCTGATACTGTAAAGCGTGAGTTTGGATGTGCCGCTGGCGTACCCAAATCTTTTGACCATGCTTGACCTTTCCAATCGGTCAGGTTAGCAGGCGCTTCTTTGCTCAAGCCTTCCCACCACACATCACCGTCTTCAGTGAGTGCAACGTTGGTATAAATGGTGTTTTTATACAAGGTTGCCAAGCAGTTCGGGTTAGTTTTTTCGCTGGTACCCGGTGCAACACCGAAGAAACCTGCTTCTGGGTTGATCGCATACAGACGACCATCTGCACCCGGTTTCAGCCAAGCAATGTCGTCACCGACTGTTTCAATTTTCCAACCTTCAAAGCCTGCTGGTGGAATCAACATTGCAAAGTTGGTTTTACCACAAGCAGATGGGAATGCTGCTGCAACGTAGTGTTTTTCGCCTTTTGGACTAGTTAAGCCCAAAATCAACATGTGTTCAGCCAACCAACCTTGATCGCGACCCATTACAGATGCGATACGGAGTGCCAAACATTTTTTGCCAAGCAATGCGTTGCCACCGTAACCTGAACCGAAAGACCAGATTTCACGAGTTTCTGGGTAATGCACGATGTATTTGGTATCGTTACATGGCCATTTCACATCAGCTTGACCCGCAGCGAGCGGTGCGCCAACAGAGTGAACACATGGCACAAACTCACCATCAGTACCGAT
>JAGWUI010000020.1 GCA_028868515.1 Gammaproteobacteria bacterium | reverse complement strand
GGTCTAAAAACTACTGTTGCTGACAACTTGCAAGCTCAGAGCTGTACAGGTCCTGCTGGCAGCAACACTCTGTCTGGTAAGTATGCTACTACCGTGGCTCTTGGTGGTACTGCTCCTAACTGTACGGCTACCATTACCTACAAAAATATTGGTGTTTCTGGTAAAATCAAAGGGGCAGTTGTGTTAGTAAATTATTCTTCTGCGAATGGTTCTATCGGTGGCGCAGTAAATAGCACCACTAACCTGCTGACAAAATACATTCCTAAAGCAGTTCAGTAATCCTGCTGATCTTTGGAATAAAAAAAGCGACACTGAAGTGTCGCTTTTTTTATATAGACATCACAAATAATATTTAATAGATTCTTTCAAACTAACAAACTATATACAGCCATTAAAAAGTAATAGAGCTGTCTAGATTCGCACTATGTTAGTCTAGGAAAATAGAAATATCTAATTGTAAGTTAAATAAAAAAGTACAGATCCGGCTACTTGAGTTTTTTTATACTCGAAGTAACAGCTCGTTATGCTGCAGATTTACTTGAAATCCTCCTCAACTCAATTGCCTTGTTTTATACCAAAACCAGGCAAGTCATACCGATTATTTAGAGCAAAAAGTCACTGACAGATTGGATGATCGGTCAAACTTGATGAGAGTTATTTTGGTGATGTCCGCAAAGGAAAACGTGGTCGTGATGCGGCTGGTAAAGTGGTAGTATTTGGTATTTTAAAACGAGGTGAGACCTACACCAAGGCTGTCTCCGATACCAGATCCGCTACATTACTACCTGTAATTATTAACAAAATAGCACCAGATAGTATCATCTACACGGGTTGTTAGTAGCTATAATGCATTAGATGTAAGTGGCTTTTACCATGAAAGAATCAATCATTCTTTGCTGTTTTCAGAAGGTAAAATCACATTAATGAGATAGAAAACTTTTGGAGTCAGGCGAAAAGAGTATCGAGAGAATACACAAAAAAGCACTCTACACCTTGTATCTTACCCAATGTAGTGGTTAGCGGCCACTATATGCAAGTTGTGAGAGTTTGAGCCCAGCCTAAAACATCAAGTTTCTAGCGTAGATTAAACCCACAACTTGCCCTTCTCACCATTCCAACCCTGAACGGTAGCCAAGCGCAATGACGCTGTATGTACAAGGCAAGTCGGTGTGAACGGTGAATTTAAGAAATCAAGTAGAGGGATTTGCCATGCACTTTCTCGGGATTAATGTTTCTAAAGCAAAAGTAGACTGCTGTGTTTTTCCAGAAGGTTTATCTGGTAAGAAGAAATCCAAAGTATTTGTCAATGCTCAAAGTGGTTTTAGCAGTTTATTGGCGTGGCTTCAAAAACTTGATATTGATTTCAAACAAACCACCGTCGCTCTTGAAGCCACTTCGGTTTACCACGAAACCCTGACGTATTGGCTGCATGATGCAGGACAAAAAGTCTGCGTTGCTAATCCTGCTCGTGTTCGCCATTTTGCCGAAGGACTTTCTACCCTGAATAAAACAGATAAAGTAGACAGTGAAGTGTTAGCGCGCTTTGCAGCATTTGCTGAACCAGAAGCATGGCAGCCACCTAGCCCTAAAATAAGACTCATCAAAGCATTAATGGCAAGGCGTGAGTCTTTGGTTGCAGACTTACAACGGGAGTTTAATCGCCAAGAAAAAGCCCTATCGACATTAACTCCGCCCCAAGTTTTAGCTTCAATTGAAAGTAGTATTGCTTTTATCGAAGCTGAAATTACGAAATTAGATCTGGAAATCAAAGATCATATTGTTCATGATCCAGACTTAAAAAATGATATGCATTTACTCACCAGTATCCCTGCAATTGGTGAACGTACTGGTTTACTCATGCTTGGTTTGTTGCGTAGTCATGAGTTTAGTCAGGCTAGTCAAGTTGCTGCATATGTGGGTTTAGTTCCAGTGCAACGTCAGTCGGGCAGCTCAGTAAGAGGGATAAGTTCTATCTCGAAAGCTGGTTCAGCAAAGGTCAGAGCAGGATTATATATGGCAGCTGTTGTTGCAATTCGACATAATCCACATATCAAAGCAATGTATGATCGTTTACTCACCAATGGAAAATCGAAGATGTCAGCCATATGTGCTGCGATGCGTAAGTTGGTACATTTATGCTTTGGGGTTTTGAAACATCAGATGCCTTATCAAGCCAATTATTTGACTAAATTAGCTTGAGAATGGCATGACGAGCAAGACGGTATCTACGCTAATAATATCTATAAATTACAAATAACATTTTTTAAAGAAATACACCAAAGTGCGACACAATATGACATTTTTTTTCCACAGACATTCAATTAAGACTCCACATATTCTTTTTAAACTCGCTTGCCTTGCACACAAGTGATCATTGATCAGACAAAAATCAACTCCTTAGTTGTTTTAACAGCCTAGCGCGAATACCGCGACCAACGGTCGCCGCAAAGTATTAGACGGAAATTGATATTTTTTAAAAGCAAAAATATGAGAACCACACCACAAAATTGCACCACTTTTATCCCCCCTGCTCTTATGGAAGAACCACCACCAAAACAAGATAGTAGATTAATTATTTTTAATAATTAATTTTAATTTAATTATTGGCACATCACTTGCGTTATGACTAGTAAGATCAGTGAGAACTGATTATCTATTTCCCTAGGAGAGTTAAAAAATGAATACAGTACAAAAAGGTTTTACTTTGATCGAACTCATGATCGTTATCGCGATCATCGGTATCTTGGCTGCAATCGCAATTCCTGCATACCAAGATTACATCGCGCGCTCACAAGCTTCTGAAGGCTTCTCATTGGCTGACGGTCTAAAAACTACTGTTGCTGACAACTTGCAAGCTCAGAGCTGTACAGGTCCTGCTGGCAGCAACACTCTGTCTGGTAAGTATGCTACTACCGTGGCTCTTGGTGGTACTGCTCCTAACTGTACCGCCACCATTACCTACAAGACTAATGGTGTTTCTGGTAAAATCTCAGGTGCGATCGTGTTAGTAAATTATTCTTCTGCGAATGGTTCTATCGGTGGCGCAGTAAATAGCACCACTAACCTGCTATCAAAATACATTCCCAAAGCAGTTCAGTAATTTGTTTAGTTATAATTCTGTTTATAATGCGAACAAAGAGGCTCAAATGAGCCTCTTTTTTATCAGTACTTAAATCCAAAATTTGTTTAATACCCTATGTCCCGTTATCTTCCTGCTATTGCACTGTTTGTTGTATTGTTTTTGACAGTGTCAATTTATTTGCCTAGCTTATATGGCGGCTTTCTCTTCGATGATATTCCCAATCTAGCGGAGATGGGCAAATATGGCGATATGCATCAATGGGGAAATGCCAGCAAATTTATCACTCATGGCATCGCAGGTTCTACTGGGCGACCAATTTCTTTATTAACCTTTGCACCTCAGGCAGATGCTTGGTTCGCTCAAGACGCCATGCCGTTTAAAGTCGTTAATCTCGTTATCCATCTATTCTGTGGTCTCCTGCTCTACTACGTCACCATACAGTTACTCAAAGCCTACGGCTATGCAAAAGATAAAGCCCTGTGGATTGCTTTATTATCTTCAGATATCTGGCTCATCCATCCACTCTTCTTATCCACTGTCGCTTACGTCATTCAACGTATGGCTCAGTTGCCATTGTTGTTTGGTTTGATTGCGATGATTGGTTACTTTAAGGGTCGAGAGCAATTAGCCATTAAGCCTTTCTTCGGTTATAGCCTCATGACCATATCAATTGGCTTAGGAACATTATTAGCCACTTTCAGTAAGGAGAATGGTGCTTTACTGCCTTTATTGATCCTCGTCATTGAGTTTTGTAATCCAGTACTCAAAGAAAAACCCGCTTGGCAATGGCGAGCTGTTTGTTTATGGCTACCATCTTTGGCAATTATTGTATTTCTAACAAAATTCATTAATTTATCGCCTGAGCCATGGCCTAATCGTCAATTCAATCAAATGCAGCGGTTATGGACCGAAGGACGTATCGTTGTTGACTATTTAACTCAGCTATTTATTCCACATATTGAGGGGTTTGGTTTATTTCAAGATGGTTATCTCATCTCAACAGGATGGCTAACCCCAGTAAGCACATTGTTTTCAATATTATTTTTATTGGCATTATTAGTTGGTGCTTTTGTCTGCCGCAAAAAATATCCGTTAATCACGCTGGCAATTTTGTTCTTTTTTGCCGCGCACTTGATGGAATCCACTCTAATTGGACTTGAACTATATTTCGAGCATCGCAATTATGTTGCCGCGATCTTTTTATTCCTACCCGTAGCAGCAGGACTATCAGCTTTATCTGAAAAAATAAAACCTAATATTGTGATCCTCGTCAGTGTGTTGATTCTATCGATGTTGGCAATAATGACTTGGCAAAGAGCAAACCTTTGGTCAAATACTGATAAATTACAAATTTACTGGGCACAAAATAGCCCAAACTCTCCTCGAGCGCAGAGCGCAATTGCCGTCATGATGATGCACGACGGACTCTATCAAGAAGCAGACCAAGTGGTCGAGCAAGCATTACGAACACATCCAGAAAGTGGTTTACTATCAACCCAGCTACTTTTACAAAAAATTGCTGCAAACAATGTCCAGCGACAAGATTTTGTTACACTGCGCCAACAAATTAAGTATCAACGAGCTGATGTACAAGCAGGAATAGCCATTAGAGATTTAATATTGCGCGAATTACCCGACCAAAAAATAATGGACTTATATGGCAGTGAATTCATTGCCATTTTAAATGAAATGATGGCTAACCCATCATATTTGCAAATAGTCGATTTTAAATCTTATGCTATGTATTTACAGGGGCAAATTTTAACTACGCAGAAGAAACCTGAAGAAGCCTATCAACATTACCATCAATCGTTACTACTGTCTGACGACGTAACACAGGGTTTAACTATGACTATTTCTTTAGGTAATGCGGGTTATCTCGAACAAGCACTAAAATTACTCGATGAAACAGAAGCTATCTACAAAAAACAACCTGAAAAAAATTTAAAACGATCAAAAGCCTATTATGAGGAAACAATTAAACAAACAAGACATGACATGCAAATCGATTTACAGACTGAATTAAAAAAAGCTAAATCATGATACGGCGTAGCGATTGGTCAAAGATAGCGTTACTTGGAGTATTGCTGCTGACTGTATTGGTTTATTTTCCAAGTTTACAAGGTGGCTTTTTATTTGACGATTTTCCCAATCTTGGAGAAATGAACAAATATGGCGATATGCACCAGTGGGAAAATGCTAGACAATTTGTCATGAACGGCATTGCTGGACCTACTGGAAGACCCATTTCACTGCTGACATTTGTACCGCAAGCGGATGCATGGTTTAACCATAACGCAAAGCCTTTCAAAATCATCAATCTGATCATCCACCTCCTGTGCGGGGTATTACTCTACTGGGTAACCGTACTACTGCTCAAATCATACGGGTACACAAAAGAAAAAATTGTATGGATTGCACTTCTATCCGCAAGCTTCTGGCTATTGCACCCATTATTTGTTTCAACTACAGCCTATGTCATTCAACGCATGGCGCAATTACCATTGTTGTTTAGTTTGCTGGCAATAGTTGGGTACTTTAAAGGGCGTGGAATATTAAATAGTAAGCCAATGTTGGCTTATGCACTCATGACCTTGTCAATTGGGCTTGGTACGATCTTGGCGACGTTGAGCAAAGAAAATGGGGCTTTACTCCCATTACTCATCGTAGTAATTGAGTTTTGTAATCCAAGTCAAAACAATAAGCCATTATGGCAATGGCGCGCTTTCTGCTTATGGCTACCCTCATTAGCGATAGCAGTGATGCTCATACGCTACATCGATTTATCTCCCAATCCATGGCCTACTCGTCCGTTTAATCAAATGGAACGATTATGGACGGAGGGACGAGTGATGATTGATTATTTAAAACTATTATTTATCCCGCGTATTGAAGGATACGGACTATTCCAAGATGGCTATCAAATATCTCGAGGGTGGCTATTTCCACCCAGCACACTTTTCTCTATTCTATTTTTATTGACTTTATTGGTAAGCGCTTTTGTCTGTAGAAAAAAATATCCTTTGCTGGCATTGGCGATCTTATTCTTTGTTGCGGCGCATCTGATGGAATCTACAGTCATTGGGCTTGAACTGTATTTTGAGCATCGCAACTATGTCGCAGCTATCTTTTTGTTCTTACCAGTCGCGGCTGGACTGTCTACATTATCAGAAAAAGTTAAACCGAGTATTGGCATACTTGCGAGCATATTGGTCCTAGGCATATTGGCGACACTGACATGGCAGAGAGCGATGTTATGGTCAAATACAAGTAAACTACAAATCTATTGGGCCCAAAATAGCCCTGACTCTGCGCGTGCACAGGCCAAATTTGCTGATCTATTGATGAATGCTGACCAGTATCAACAAGCCAATCAGGTATTGATACGAGCCATTCAATATCACCCAAATGGCGCGCTGATGATTCAACTGATACAACAAAAAATAAAGATGAATGAGGAAAAATCATCTGATTTCCAACAACTACGGCAGCAATTATTAGTACAGCGTATTGAGCCCGATGATGTCATGGGCTTGCGTAGCTTAGTAGAAACCGTTGCTAGTAATTCAAGATTAGCCGCACTGCATGCAGATGAGCTCGTCGCATTATTAAATGAATTAATTCAAAATAATACCAGCTACCAACGCTATGGAATGGGTCCGCTCACCCAACTATTACAAGGGCAACTTTATTTAGCAAAAGGCGACGTCAATCAGGCTTACTCACATTATGAAGCATATGCGATACAGTTCCAGAGAATCAATTTAGCGCAGATCGCGATATCTGATCTAGATCATCGTGGTTACCCACAATTGGCATTGCAGTTACTGAATAAGACTGAACGCGAGTATCAACAACAGCTCATCGGCTCACCAGATAATCAGGCGATTATGCGAAAGTTAAGAGCAGATATACAGGCTGATATGCAAGCTGGTAGACTTGCAGGCATGGACAAGGAGAAAGGTCGTCAATGAATATCAGTATCGTATTACCCGCCAAAAATGAAGCTGGTGCAATTGGTTTGACCATTCAGAAAATCAAACAAACTGTTCCCCACGCGGAAGTTATTGTCGTCAATGACGGGTCAACTGATAACACCCAGCAAATTGCAGAGCAAGCTGGAGCTAAAGTAACATCCCACGCCTACTCTAAGGGAAATGGTGCAGCCATTAAAACTGGGGCCAGAACTGCAACTGGTGAAGTCATTGTGTTCATGGATGCCGATGGGCAGCACGATCCTCAAGATATTCCGAGACTGCTTGAGAAAGTTGAGCAAGGTTATGATCTTGTTGTTGGGGCAAGACAACGTGGCTCTCAGGCGAGCGTCGGCCGAGGTCTCGCTAACGCTTTATATAACCATCTTGCGACCTATATGACCGAACATAAAGTCGAGGACTTAACTTCCGGGTTACGTGCGGTCAGAACCGATAAATTCCGAGAGTTTTTATATTTGCTACCGAACGGATTTTCTTATCCAACGACTAGTACGATGGCATTTTTTCGTGCAGGTTACTCAGTCACCTATATTCCCATTCATGCAGCAAAACGAATTGGAAAAAGCCATATTCACCCAATAAAAGATGGGATTAGATTTCTACTCATCATTTTCAAAATTGCAACCTTATTCTCACCATTAAAAATGTTTCTGCCGATATCCTTTTTAATTTTTTTAATGGCAACGGGTTGGTACGGCTACACGCTATATGAGTTTCATCGTTTTACTAATATGAGCGCATTGCTGTATATGGGCAGTATCATGATTTTCTTAATGGGGCTAATTTCAGAACAAATGACTGCCTTGATGTATAAAGACAATAAATAAGGGACTAATGTGTTCACCACCCTAACACAGCTTTGGCAGATTCTCACACCTCTTGATAAACGCAAGTTATTACTTGTGCTTGCCCTTGTCATGATTATGGCGTTTATCGAAGCAGCTGGTGTCGTATCTATTATGCCTTTTCTGGCAGTCTTATCGAATCCAAGCGTCATTGAAAGTAATACGCTGTTAAAAAAACTGTACTACTTGTCTTCTAGCAATACCCCGCAGCAATTTATTATGTATTTGGGTTTTGTTTCCTTAATCATCGTTGTGTTTTCAACGTGTATCAAAGTTCTCTCTCAATACGCATTAAATCGTTTCTCCAGTTTACAACGGCATTACTTTGCCACACGGCTTCTCAAAATTTATCTTCAACAAACCTATGAATTCTTTGTGCAACGTAACAGTTCTGCACTCATAACAAATATCCTGTCTGAAATCGACCATCTGATTGCAGCAATGATTATTCCCTCATTGAACCTAATGTCATCTGGAGTCGTTTTACTGGCTATGATCGGTGTTCTATTAATCTATGACCCTATAATGGCAATCTCGACAGCAAGCGTATTAAGCGGATTCTATTTAACTATTTATTGGCTAGTACGCAGAAAGCTAGATCAAATTGGAAAAAGTTTTACAGACGCAAATAGCGAGCGCTATCAGTCCTGTCAAGAAGCACTGGGGGGCATTAAAGACGTGATGATTAATAATGCCAAACAAGGTTATATCGACAGTTTTGAGCAATCTTCGCGGATTTTTGCACGGCATATTGCAACACGAGATACCCTAGGACAAATTCCTCTTTATATCATTGAAACTGTAGGTTATGGCAGCTTAATTATTCTCGCAATTATTCTAGTAATGTCAGGAAAAGACGTATCACATATTTTACCGGTTCTTGGTTTATATGGCTTCGCAGCTTACCGTATGTTGCCTGCCGCACAGATTATGTATCGTTCAATTACTCAAATTAAATTTGCTCAGCAGACATTTAATATCCTACAACCAGAGTTCTCTTTGGAGCATTATGAGAATGCCTCACCATCTCGCTTATCCACGATCCAATTTCGGAAAGAAATTAAAATTGAAAACCTCAGCTTTGCTTACCCCAATCGCTCAGACCACCCTGTTTTGCAGGGTTTCAATTTAACAATTGATAAAAACAGTTGTATTGGTATCGTTGGAAAAAGTGGCAGTGGCAAGAGCACGTTAATGGATATCATGCTGGGCTTATTGCAGCCTCAAAATGGTAGAGTTCTTATTGATGGCGTGGAGTTAATACCTGACCATTGGTCTTCATGGCGCAATATCATCGGTTATGTACCACAGCATATTTATCTTGCCGATAAAACTGTGGCAGAAAACATTGCCTTTGGCGTCGCAGGAAGTGACATAGACATGCAAGCCGTTAAACTTGCTGCACAGCAGGCTCAGATTGACAGTTTTATTACGCAACAACTGCCACAAGGTTATGACTCTATCGTTGGTGAACGAGGCGTAATGCTCTCAGGCGGACAACGACAACGTATAGGTATTGCTCGAGCTCTGTATAAAAATCCACAAATCTTATTTATGGATGAAGCAACCAGTGCTTTAGATACAGAAACCGAAGCCGCCGTCAATGAAGCGATTCAAAGTTTAAGTGGACAAAAAACCATGGTGATCATTGCACATCGAGAAAGTGCTGTCGCCAACTGTGATCAGATAATTGCCATTACAAGGGAACACCATGAAAGAAAATAATATATATGAGAGCTATTTAGTTGGGAAAAACTGGGGGGAAGACTTTGGTATATTAGATGACTATACCAGACGGTATTACGATATCGAATTAAAAGAAGTGATTAGCAACTTAGATAATAAAAATATAAAAGTTTTGGAAATTGGTTTTGGTAATGGAGGATTCTTAACCTATGCTAGAGAGAAAAACTGGGATATATACGGAGTCGAGATAAATGAGAGTCTTATAGCTACTGCTACAGGAAAAGGCTTTCAGGCTTACGATTCTATTGAACTTTTTAATGATGGTACATTTGATTTAATCGTAGCATTTGATGTGCTAGAGCATATTCCCCCTACAAATATCATTGAATTTGTAAACACTATTAAAGCTAAGCTTAAAAAAGATGGCTATTTTCTGGCAAGATTTCCAAATGGCGACTCGCCAATTGGTATGAGAAACCAGAATGGCGATATTACTCATGTCAATGCGATCGGCACAGAAAAAATAATTCAAATATCAAGAATATGTAATCTAAAAATTCATTATTTAGGAGGAGAACGTCAAATCATTAAAGCAAAAAGACTAAGTGAAACTATTTTTAATCTATGCAGACTACTTTTAGGAAGATTTATTGGCTATTGTATAAAGAAAATTTATTTTCCTTTAACTATCTATTTTTTTTCTTATGGAAACTTGGTGGTTATATTTAAAAAATAAACTGATAAGAATCATATCAACAAACTTGAAAACTGCATCAATTTTTCATTAAAAAAGACCTGATGCAAACCTATTCATGGTATCTTACTTAATCAATAAGGACAACTTAGAACTGTATAGCGTATTTAAGGACAAAAGCATGATTGTACCTGTAATTTTGGCGGGAGGATCTGGTACACGACTATGGCCTCTCTCAAGGCAATCCTATCCAAAGCAGTTTTTGCACTTGGTGGATCCACAATACACCATGCTACAACTAACACTGAAACGGTTAGAAAATTTTCCTAAACCCGTCCTACCACCTATCATTGTTTGTAATGAAAATCATCGTTTCATCGTGGCAGAACAGTTGCGTCAGATTAATATTGAACAAGCCTCGATTATTCTAGAACCTTGTGCAAAAAATACCGCCCCAGCGATTACACTTGCTGCGCTACAAGCACAAGAACTCTACCCCAACCAAAATGTCAGCTTGCTCGTCTTATCAGCAGATCATTATATTGCGGATCTATCAGCCTTCCAGCACAGCATTTTGCTTGCAAAGCAACAGGCTCAATTAGAACATTTGGTTGTTTTTGGAGTTACCCCAACAGAACCGCACACAGGTTATGGCTACATTAAGCTGGGGCAACTCATTACAGAAAAAAGTGTGTATAAACTGGATAAATTTGTAGAAAAACCAAATTTACAAACAGCCGAACACTATGTATCAAGCAAAAAATATTTGTGGAATAGCGGCATGTTTATGTTTCAAACATCGCTATTTTTGAAAGAATTACAACATTTTCAAGCTGATATTTATAAATATTGTTTGAATGCTTGGCAGCATAAAACTATAGATTTAGATTTTACTCGTGTTGGCTTACAAGAATTTCAACAATCTCCAGAAAACTCAATAGACTATGCAATAATGGAACATACTACTCAAGGTGTCGTTGTATGTCTTGATGCAGGTTGGAATGATTTAGGTTCATGGCCATCCCTGTGGCAATCTAACCAAAAAGATCAAAATCAAAACGTGATATTTGGTGATGTAATCGCCGAACAAAGTCAGCGCAATTATATTTATTCATCTTCTCGCTTAGTCACTGTGCTTGGTATAGAAAATCTCATTGTTGTCGAAACTAAAGATGCCGTTTTAGTTGCACATCAAGAAAAGTCGCAAGAAATTAAAAAAATCGTTGAACAATTAAAAAATGAACAGAGAATAGAGCTACTACAGCACAGAGAAATCATTCGGCCGTGGGGGAAATATGATTGTATTGACATTGGTGAACGCTACCAAGTCAAACGTATTACTGTAAATGCCAAAGCAAAATTATCCCTACAACTGCATCATCATCGGGCTGAACATTGGGTGGTGGTGAAAGGCACTGCAAAAGTAACTAACGGCGAAGATCAATATTATGTCACGGAAAATGAATCCACATTTATTCCCCTAGGTACGGTACATAGTTTAGAAAATCCTGGTTGCATTCCTTTAGAGTTAATTGAAATACAATCTGGCAGCTATTTGGGAGAAGATGATATTGTGAGATTGAAAGATGAGTACGGAAGAATATAGAAAGATTTGAGTTCTAATCGAATGCTAGCGATGAAATCAAATTTGTAGAATTTATGCAGAATGCGCATTAAGAATATGATGATTAAGGGAATAACAAATGAGTATCACAAAGATTATTAGGCCGCTTTGCTAGAAACTCAGCTGAGACTAATTGGATTGACGATTAATTTATTGGTGGAAATAGAGTTTTCTAGAATTTCCCATTAAATTTTCTTCACATTATAAATACTTAATAGAGGTTGGACATGAAAACAGCAATTATCACTGGCATTACAGGGCAAGATGGAGCGTATTTAGCGGAATTACTTCTGAACAAAGGTTATAAAGTCTATGGTACGTATCGCCGTACCAGTTCAGTCAATTTCTGGCGCATTGAAGAACTTGGGATTGAAAAAAATAATAATTTGCATTTAATCGAGTATGACTTGACCGATCTATCCGCAAGTATCCGCCTGCTACAGACTACTGGTGCCACCGAGATCTACAATCTTGCCGCGCAGAGTTTTGTGGGCGTGTCATTTGAACAACCCATTACGACCTCTGAAATTACAGGGATTGGAGCCTTAAATCTGCTTGAGGCCATCCGCATAGTCAACCCAAAAATTCGATTCTATCAAGCCTCCACGTCAGAAATGTTTGGCAAAGTACAAGCGATCCCCCAAAAAGAAGACACGCCTTTTTACCCACGTAGCCCATACGGTGTAGCGAAACTTTATGCACACTGGATGACGATCAATTATCGTGAAACTTACGGAATTTTTGCATCAAGTGGTATCTTGTTTAACCATGAGTCGCCACTACGTGGACGTGAATTTGTTACTCGAAAAATTACTGATAGCGTTGCAAAAATTAAACTAGGCAAACTTGACGCATTCGAGCTTGGCAACCTTGATGCCAAACGAGATTGGGGCTTCGCAAAAGAATATGTTGAAGGTATGTGGCGTATGTTGCAAGCAGATGAGCCTGATACTTTTGTATTGGCGACCAATCGAACTGAAACCGTACGTGATTTTGTCACCATGGCATTTAAAGCAGCAGGAATTATTGTTGCATATCAGGGTACAAATATTAATGAAGTTGCAATTGATACCGCCTCAGGCAAAACTGTTATGAAAATCAATCCAAAATTCTATCGCCCAGCAGAAGTTGAATTGCTCATCGGTGATTCTACATATGCAAAGAATAAATTAGGTTGGGTGCCAAAGACGAACTTGGAAGAGCTTTGTAAGATGATGGTTGAAGCGGATCTTCGTCGCAATGTTCATGGACTTTCATTCTAGTTCAACATTGGAGTTTAGCTTTGGCCACTGCGCTTATCACAGGAATTAATGGATTTACTGGTCACTACTTAGCAGAGGAGCTTCACACAGCGGGTTATACTGTCGTTGGTCTAAGTTCAACAGAGATCGAACCAAGCGGGTCACGTGTAAACTATCTATGCAATGTGCTTGATCGTGAACAGCTAGTAAATATTCTCACTCAAGTAAAGCCAGATGTGGTTGTGCATTTGGCTGCAATTGCCTTCGTTGCACATAATGATGTGGATGCGATGTATCGTACCAACGTTGTTGGGACTCGTAATCTATTGGAAGCGATTATTAAAAGTAAGCATATTCCGCGTTCAGTATTACTTGCAAGTAGTGCAAATATTTATGGTAATGCATTAATTGAGCCTATTGATGAAATAGTATCGGCTGCACCTGCCAATGATTATGCTGTCAGTAAACTAAGTATGGAATACATGGCTCGGCTATGGATGGATCGGTTACCGATTACAGTGGTTCGCCCATTTAATTATACTGGTGCAGGTCAATCAGTAAATTTTTTGATTCCTAAAATTGTTGATCATTTTAAACGGCGCGCTCCTATATTAGAGCTTGGCAATTTGGATGTGGTGAGAGACTTCTCTGATGTGCGTTCGGTTGTACAACGTTATCGTTTGCTGCTCGAATCCAAAACTCAAGGCGAGGTATTTAATGTATGTTCCGGTCAAGGTCACTCATTACTTGACGTGTTGCAAATAATGCAGGAAGTGTCAGGTCATAATCCAGAAATTAAAGTAAATCCTGCATTTGTACGGGCGAATGAAGTTCACCGCTTAGTCGGATCGAGTGCAAAGTTGGACGCCGTGATTGGCAAAGTACCAGCTATCCCTCTACAGAATACTCTACAGTGGATGTTCAATCATACATTGTAAAACGTACAGTTATATCGTTTTACTTGTTAAATACATTGGTGTTATATGCGGATCGTGATCGATTTACAAGGCGCTCAAAGCGATAGTCGTTATCGCGGCATTGGACGTTATACGTTGGCATTAGCATTAGAAATGGTACGCCAACGAGGTGAACATGAAATCCTCATCGTGTTGAGTGGTTTATTTCCAGAAACGATTATTCCAATTCAAGACGCATTTAAAGATTTATTGCCAATCGACAATATTTTAGTCTGGCATGCCCCTGGACCAGTATTTGGGTTAGGATGGAGCGATACTAAACGCAGGCATCAAGCCGAGTTAATTCGAGAACAATTTTTGGTTAATCTAAAACCAGATATTGTGCATATCACTAGCCTTATTGAAGGTTATGCTGATAATGCTGTTCATAGCATTGGGTTTTCTCCTAATCGAGTGTTAACAGCTGTAACTTCTTATGATTTCATTCCTTTAGTATACAAAGAGACCTACCTCACTCCCAATCCAAAATTTGAGCTACTATATAGAGAGAAGTTAGAACATTTGAATTGGGCTAATCTTTTTCTTGCGATTTCTAATTCATCACGGCTTGAGGCCATTCGATACTTAAGGGTAGATCCTAACGATGTAATTAATATCTCAGCAGCAGCAGACTCAAAATTTAAGCCCATTCATATTGATCATGACATTGAGCAACATCTACGCCAGAAATTTGGTTTGCAGCACCCTTTCATCATGTATTCAGGAGCATCCGACCCGCGCAAAAATCTTTTACGCCTGATAAAAGCTTTTGCAGACTTACCTCTAGAAATAAGAAATGAAACTCAACTTGCCATTGTCGGGAAATTACCAAAATTAGATCGTATGGCCTTTGAGGCTTGTATTAAATCTTGTGGCTTGAATTCCAGCAATGTTGTTATAACAGACGCTGTCACAGATGAAGAAATGATTTTGTTTTATAATTTATGCAAGCTATTTGTGTTTCCATCTTGGCATGAGGGATTTGGATTACCTGTACTGGAAGCAATGTCTTGTGGTGCTCCCGTAATCTGTTCGAATACATCCAGTTTACCTGAAGTCATTGGTCGGCAAGACGCATTATTTGACCCATTTGATGAACGAACAATTACTGCAAAAATAGCAGAGGTTTTGATAAATCCAATTTTTCGTGAAGAACTCATACAACATGGACTGGCACAATCAAAGAATTTCTCGTGGGAAAAATCCGCAAAGAAAGCTTTAGCTGCACTAGAAAATTGTGTTGCTCAACAACAGCATTTGGTCTCTGGGCAAATAAGCATTGAATCTGAAGAGTGGTTAAAAATAGCACGTTACAAACAAAAAAAAATGTTAAATCAATTCACTATGCAACACATCAAGCTAAAACTAAGAATAATAATAACTCTAATTTATCAGAATACAATCAAACGATTCAGAAGAGGATAATGAAAGATATGCTGTTAGACAAACCCGCCTATTCACTTTTTCGCGAATCGCTTCAATGAACATATCAGAAAAACTCAACATGCCCTAGGTTAACTAAATATAAACGATGATGAATTGGATATTTTTATGAAAATAGGATTTGATGCCAGAGCTTTAGTTGGGAGGCGTACTGGGATTGGAAATTATATTTGGAGCTTATTAGATGAAATGGCTAATCTCATGCCAGATGCAGAATTCATCGCTTATTGTCCAGAAGGACTAACTCCATCTTTCCCTGAAAATCTCCAGCACGCTTTAATTAGATCAAATCGAACATATTCATTACCAGGATATTTCTGGCTGAAGTGGAGGTCTGCATCGCTCATTAAAAAAGATAATATAGATGTCTTTTGGGCAACAAGAACATTATATCCATCACAACTCATAGGCAAAACCCCTGTTGTAACGACAGTATATGATCTAAATCATTTAATCTGTCCAGAAACGATGCCTTTCATTAATATGCTCACACATCAACTATATTTTAAGCATGATGTCGTGAACGCAACAAAAGTCGTGGCCATTTCCTCAGGCACAGCAGAAAGAGTGAAAAGTCTGTTAAATAAGCAAGTAGATTCTATTGTTGTACCAGGGACTGGTATGGAGTTTGCCCCAAAAAACACGTCAGAAATATTAACAGTGCGTCAGAAATATAATTTATCTAATCCATATATTTTATTTATTGGAACTTTAGAGCCACGTAAAAACCTTACAACATTGTTGGATGCCTTTCAAATTGTTCGTAAAAATGGATTTCCTTATTTAAGCTTAGTTTTAGTTGGGCAAAAGGGTTGGAGAAACAAACAACTACAAAACCAACTTGATCAAAATGTTGATGGGATTTTAGAACTAGGGTATGTCCCTAATGAAGATTTGGCGGCGATTTACTCCGGCTCAGAAGCATTTGTTATTCCTTCATTTTATGAAGGATATGGAATGCCTGCGGCAGAGGCCAGAGCATGTGGTACGCAAGTTGTGGCTTCTGATATACCTGAACTTCGAGAAGCAGGTGGTGCTGAAAGCATTTACATTAACCCATTATCTGTAGATGACTTGGCACAAGGTATTCTTAGAGCGCTATCTTCAGAGAAACCACTCGCTCAAGATAGAGTGTCATGGAAAACTGGTGCAGAAAGTATGGTAAGAGTATTTAAAGATCTCAACATACCCTAAACATTTACATGACTAAGCAGCTCAGCATAGATGTCGATATATTGATTGACCATTTCATCTATGCTAAATCTGATAATCGCACTATTTCGAGCCCTTTTTCCAACTACAACAGACAACTCTGGATCTTCTTTCAACTCTCGGATGGTTTGAACAAAATCATCAATATTATCTTTTTCACACAGAAAACCAGTATTACCATGCTCCACTAGCTCCGTTAATGAAGAGCTATCCGCAATAACCACAGGTAATCCACAAGCCATTGCCTCAGCAACAACTAATCCAAAGCCCTCCAACCTCGAAGGGAAAACTAAAGCATCCATCGTTCTGTATGTTTTGGCTAAGTCATGTGCTGTTCTTTGAGGAGGCAACTGAATCATATTTTTTGGTAGCGGTTCATATTGCTCTGCATTTGACGTATAAAAAAGTTGGAAATCATCGCCAAGCTGCTGCATTATTTTTGGTAATAAATCAAAGCCTTTACGAATAGAATTGGTTCCTACAAAGACTAGCCTAAAAGGTTTATTTTTATTAACTGACTCTATCAGCTCATTTGGATGAAAAGTCTCGCTATCTATACCTAGATAAATAACATGAGCATGATCAATGCCAAAAATATCTTTAGCACATTGAGCTGTATATTGACTGTCCGTTGTAATTAAATTAGCAACATTCAAACAATGCCTTTCAATTGGCGTAATCCAAAACCGATGATAGACTTTTTGGGCAAAAGATTTATAAGGAAGAAAATATTTATCTTGAACACAGTGATGTAGTGTCGCAATCATTGGAATATTTTGAGGATAAAACCTCGGGTGTAACCATGTGTTTACATGAGTGATATTAGCCCAATCTGGTTTCTCTGGGACAGGGACAAGCCATGGCAAATATTCTGCATGGTGTGGCAACCATGTGATTTCCGCTTGAAATCCTCTTTGATTTAAAGCCGACACAAGTTGCTCTGTGAATCGGTCTGTACCAGTATTCGTTCTAACGGCAGGGAACCAAATTGCTGGTTTTATGTTTGTCATCCTTGACCCACTATTTTCTCTAATTTAATTTTTAAATTACACCACGCAAATTGTTCAGCATACTGCATGCATGTTTGTTCAGATATCAATGTTTCCTTTTCAAGAACCTGAACGATTCTGTCCGTCATGCTTTGATAATCCTGATTTTCTATAAGATAACCTGTTTTCTCATGTTGTACTGCGTCAACAATTCCGCCCGTTGCAAAAGCAACCGTAGGTGTACCATGTGCAGCAGCCTCAATGGCAACCATACCAAAGCCTTCAGGATCTTCTGGAATATGCTTGACGGGAAAAATGTGTAAATCGGCCAAATAATAGAAACTCGCTAAAATATCATCATCACTGATATTTCCAGTAAAGATAATATTTTCTTCTATACCCAGCTTTTTAGCCGTCGATATAATTAATTCTTTCGATTGCAGATTTTTATTTAAGGACTGATTCGGAGTATCACCAATCACAACTAAAACTGTATTGGGAATTTTATCAATGACCTTAGACAGACTTAAATCAATAAACTCATTCAATCCCTTACGCTGAGTTAAACGACCCACAGAAATCAGAACTTGCTTCCCCTGAAGTTGATATTGATTGATCAATTGCTGTATTAATTGGCCATTTTTAAGTTTAGGCGGATAACTTACGCCTGGGTGAACAATACTAAGTTTCTCACAAGGAATACCTTTACTGATACAAATATCATAGGTTGGAGAGCTATTTGCAATCACCTGATCGGCACTACGAATAAATGGAACCCACAATAGATTGTATAATTTATTATCTGTTCCAATATCTAAACCATGAATATAAACAATACTTTTCTTCTTAAATACCTTTGCCCAGAAAACAACAATAGGTGCTGTTAGACCACTACCCGCAAACAAAATATCTGGACGCTGAACGAGACAGAACCAAAACGTTTTTAAAAAAGCCCAAATTAGAAAAACAGGTAGTGGACTAAGTGGCACGCCATAAAAATGAGTTTTGGGCGGGGCTGTGTTTTTTGCCCCCGCATAACTCACGATACTGACATCATGACTATTGGATAACTCGTCTGCAATATGCCAGTTTAAACGTTCCATTCCACCAATCAGTGGTGGCAAGTTGCGTGTGACCAGCAAAATATGTCGTTTATCCATTTTTTAAAGCTGCTTCTTAAATTGTGTAGCAGATAAAGCTGCAAAAGTTGCTGTTAAATGCTGATTATCTCTAAAAACTATCACATTATTTTGCATAGCGCTGCATTGATTATGAGGGCACACAAAACTCGCTGTTTCAATCCAGTGAACATTATTAAATTGTTGCGTCGTATTTTTTAAAATTTGAGCAACATGAGCGTAACCACTATTATCAGCTTTACCATGAGTACACTGGCTTATCTCATGTTGCATTAAGCATTCTGGTCCATTGTAACCTAAAACAGGATTTGATTCGATTAAGTAGATATTAGGTATATTAGGCAGTTGTTTTAATATTCCCTGTGTGCCTTGTTTCCACTGCGCATCAGTAAAAGGAGAAGATGCCGTACTCCCCATAAAAAGAGCGTCAATACGTTGGTTGCGTAGCCACGCTATCGATTTATTCCGCCAACTACTACATTCCGTATATTCCCGACCAATTCGCTGATAAAAAAATGGCTCATCAACCATTGGACAAGACGATTTGGTTAATATAATAATTTTCCACTCACTAGGATCATACATTGCCATCAGCGCAGGAAACCATTGTGTTCCGATACTATCTCCCCACAAAACTGCTACTTTTTTTGCTGTGTTACTCCCATAACTACATGGCTTGACTTCATCACTGTAATACCAAGCATCACAACCATCTTTATAAAAAGACGGCATATCCTGAGCAGCTTTAACAAATATATTATTTTGGTTATTTGTCAGTAATTCTTGTGAATGCGTATTCCAACGTAAAAACTGAGAATTCAGTAGAACCATCAAACAAACAACAACCGCGATTTGATATCGAGCTTGAATATGTTTAAAACGTCCAAATCTTACAGGATTTTCAATAAGATAATGTGTAACTATTGCCAAAAACAATGAGATACCAATTGCAATCAGGGTATTACTCAATACTCCTTTTATGGGTTGAAACTGTTCACCTAATATAAGCACTGGCCAATGCCAAAGGTACAAAGAATAGGAAATACGTCCAAACCATTGTAAGGGAGCTAATGAGATCAAATACTGAGTTAACGAATTGGCAAAACCACCCGTCCATAAAAATAAACAGGCCGCAATAGTGGGAAGTAGCGCGAGATAACCAGGATAAATACTATTCGCTTTAATGATCATCAGTGCAGCAATCAATACAATTAAACCCAGCAAACCAATTAGATCATTTGTTCTTTTTGAAACCTCTATACGATTACTTAAAATCCAAACAAACGCTCCAGCTGCAAATTGCCAAGCTCGAGTAGGCATCATATAGAAGGCAAATGCTGGCCAACGATTTGATAGAGCAATACAAGCAAAACTTGAACTGATAGCAACAATCATCAATACAATTAATAGGGCTATATTTTTATATTTAATAGATACAAATCTAAATGTTAGCAGCAACAAAATCGGCCAGAATAAATAAAACTGCTCCTCCACCCCTAATGACCAAGTATGCAAAAATGCATTCGCATTATTTTCTACCGCAAAATAATTTACATCTGCAAATAAGAAATGAAAATTACTTAGCCAAACTACTGCCATTGCTGCAGCTTTGCTTTGGGCAAGGTTTTGAGTTGGAGGGAGTATTTGATAAGCTAAAACACTTGTAATCATTAGCATTATTGCTAGTGCTGGAAATAATCGACGTAATCGATTGGCATAAAACCGCTGAAAATTAATCTGCCCCTTCTCTAAATATTCTCTGACTAAAATACTCGTAATCAAATAACCTGAAATAACAAAAAAAATATCAACCCCAATAAATCCTGCCGCAAAACCTGGTATAGAAAAATGTGCTCCAAGCACCAATAAAATAGCTATAGCGCGCAATCCTTCAATATCACTACGAAAATACTTGGATTGTGAAGTTTTGCCGTGCATTAAAATAATCCTTTGTAGATGAGATATCCGTAATCTCATACGAAAGTTCTAAGGGTTGTTGAAGGTGCTTGTTCATCTTTAGACAACGTCAAAGAAAGAGCATGTAACTTTCCATGTCATTGCTAAAATGCTTTTGTTGAGCTGATGTTACCTAATTTTATGCCTTCACACACAATTATATAGGTCTTACACCCTACAATTTTACGTTTTTTTATATTGCTTAATTTCTTTGAGGATTTAGTTACCAAACATTTATATGATATAAAACCCAAAACCTATTCTTAATTGGTGATCATTTTGTCCATTGATATTGTTGTGCTGCCTGTCGCTGGCTTAGGAAGCCGCTTTCTTCCAGCCACCAAAGTCATTCCCAAAGAAATGCTCCCCATTGTGGATATTCCACTGATTCAGCTTGCTGTGAATGAAGCAATTAACGCGGGTGTGCGCGAAATTGTACTAGTTACCAATCCAGAAAAACCTGCCATCGAAGCCTATTTCCGACCGCAACCAGTGCTAGAGCAAGTCCTCATCAAAAAAGGAAATCAAGCTGCACTTAAAAGCATTCGTGATACTCTGCCAGAAGGAGTAACGATGCATATCACCTATCAATATGAATCATTGGGTCTTGGGCACGCTGTACTCTGTGCTGAAAAAATTGTCGGGGATCGACCTTTTGCGGTCATGCTGCCCGACGATTTGATTGATGGTGGAGGGACTGGTTGTCTAGCTGATATGGTACAACTCTATAACTACACTTCTGCTTGCTCACTTGCAGTTGAAGAAGTGCCTCGTGAACAAACAAATAAATATGGCATTGTCCAACTCAAAGGATACAACATCATCGCTATGGTTGAAAAACCAGATCCTGAAGAAGCGCCAAGTACGCTCGCGGTGGTAGGTCGATATGTATTACCTAGTGCAATTTTTTCAGCGTTAAAAAAGGTTCAACCTGGTGTTGGTGGCGAAATTCAACTCACCGATGGAATCGCTGCAATTCTTGATCACTTTGAGTTCCGTGCTCATCGTTTTGAAGGAACTCGCTATGATTGTGGTAGCAAGCTCGGTCACCTCAAAGCAAACATGGTCTACGCATTTAAAGATCCAGCTTTGGCTATACCTTTACGCCAGTGGATTGTTGAATATTTGCTGAAGACCTAATGCCCAATAACCATCATGATCAATGAGAATAACAGAACATATGTTCCGTCCTTTTTTAATCATGAGGAGAATGGCGTCGATGTCTCACCAATTCAGCCATGCCGACAAGCTTTTACATTTTCACACAAATTGATTATAATTAGACCAGCTATTCATCCATAACTTAAATCGTCTCAATTTTTCGACAATAAAGGTTGCTTGCGTGACTAAAACGCTCATCTCTAGCATTGCCGCATTATCACTACTTCTTTCTTGGCTAACTCCACACCATTACTACCCATGGTTAACGGGAGATAGTGAGTTCTTAGCATTTGGTGCAGCTTTAATTTTAAGCCTCGTTATTTTTCACAAAAAAATTATTATTCCTCATGCTGCGGCTCTTTTTGCATGCACTGCAGCGATTCCCGTAATTCAATGGATGTTCGGCATTGTTTTCTTTTCTGGCGACGCGATCCTTTCCTCATGCTATCTAATTGGTTTTTCATTAGTTATTCTCATTGGCTACAATCTGACTCAAAATGAACCAGCTCGGACACAAAGTTACCAAGCTCTCGCCTACTTATTTATTATTGGTTCAACACTTTCTGTAGTGATTGCATTCAGACAATGGCTGGGATTAAGTCAGGGTTTTAGTTTTTTTGAAGCAGCCAGTTCTGGCTCACGCCCTTTCGCCAATTTCGGACAACCGAATAATCTTGCAACACTACTTTGCATGGGACTTGCCAGCACCCTATTTTTATTTGAACAACGCAGATTTGGACGAGTGATTGCGAGCTTATTCGCAGTATGCTTAATCTTTGGTGTCGCCCTTACTCAGTCTCGCACTGCATGGGTTGGATCTGTGTTTGCATTAGCTTGGTGGTTTTGGAAAAGCCAGAACTTTAACCCAAGATTATCTTGGCAATTTATGACTGGCTGGCTATGCTTTTACGTGATTTGCATTATTAGCTTGCCCTTGCTCACACCTCTTGTAACGCATGGACATAGTGCTGTAAGCCTTGCCACGAGTATCCAAAAAATGGATAACGGACGTGGTTTATTGTGGCAGCAGTTTGCAACCGCCGTACTCCACGGGCCACTCTGGGGCTATGGCTGGAACCAAGTGAGCGTGGCTCAAGTGACAGTCTCAAATCTATTTCCTGTCAGCGTCATGACGACTTCCAGTCATAATATTTTATTAGATCTTTTGGTTTGGAATGGACCCCTTTTAGGTAGTCTGATTATTATTATGGCGATGACGTGGTTAGTACGCCTGGCGTATTGTGCAAAAAGTCTAACTAGTGTTTACGCATTACTCGCTGTTGGATTTGCGTTAATCCACGGAATGTTAGAATATCCGTTGGAATATGCTTATTTTTTGCTCCCTGTCGGTCTGCTTCTCGGTATGGTCTACGGTGAAGTTAGCTCAACACAGAAATACATAGAAACACTACCTATCTCAAAATATTTAAGCCGTTTACCAAGACTTTCTGGTGAGTTACCACGCACAGTATTTGCAAGTTTCCTAGCAATTTGCACAGTATTTATGATTTGGCTTGGTTATGAATATCACACACTTAATCGTGATTATCGTGCATTTAAGCCTAGTAAATTGACACCCAACAAAGCCAGTACAGCCATATACAACCCTGATCATATTATTGTGCTCACACAGCTTCGTGATTATTTGCAGTTACAATCGATCAACCCAACACCCAATATGACTGAACAACAACTGGATTGGGCAAGAGAAGTCGCATATCGTTTCCCACAAGTTGAAAATTTAGCTCGTTATGCAACAGCGCTCGCACTAAACAACCAGCCCATTCAAGCGGGTCAAGAGCTCAGTGAGCTGCGCATTTTGTATGGCAATCATGTCTTTACAGAAGCGGCTGAAGCCCTCACAGCATTACAACAAGAATACGCTGATCAAGCAACCGCAGCGTATCGCCGATGCCATCATCGTCACCACGATAATTGTTCAAAATAGCCCTCTGCAATAAAGGCGGGTTCATATTTGATCTCGCCTATCACATCCAATCCTGCTTAGAATAATGCTTTTAATGCCATTAGCGAAAAACCCACACAACTATCGCATTCCTTTTGAATCCATCGCCAATATCGCTTATACTCCGCAACTAATTTTTTCATGCTGTAGCGCTGATTCGATGAGCGCGTGAGCGTGAATGAACCCTCATTCTCTATAATCATTCTTTTCTAGGATCGAGAAAACCATGCAAATTACGACTGAAGTGGTCTCTGGGCTAGAACGCCGCCTGAATATCACCGTTCCTGCACAACGCCTTAAAACCCAATTCGATGCACGCTTGAAGCGTGTTGCAAAAACAATCAAAGTGAACGGGTTCCGTCCAGGCAAAGTACCACTTTCACGCGTTCAAGCTGAATATGGCGCATCGATTCAACAAGATGTCATTAACGATCTCGTTCGCGACACCATATTTGAAGCGATCGAACAAGAAAAAATTAATGCTGTTGGCATGCCGAACATTGAATCTGTAGATGTCAATGATGAAGGTTTAGTTTACAAAGCACTGGTTGAAGTTTATCCAGAAGTCACTGTAAACAGCTTTGACACTATTACTGTTGAGCGTCAAATCAGCGCTGTGAGTGATGCAGACGTTGACACCATGATCGACAATCTGCGCAAACAACGCCAAGTTTTTGCTGCGAAGAAAAATGGCAAAGCAGCTGATGGTGATCAAGTTACTTTTGATTTCGAAGGCAGTATTGATGGCGTATTGTTTGATGGCGGTACAGCGAAAGACTTTAAATTGGTTCTTGGCTCAAACAAAATGATCCCTGGCTTTGAAGCTGGCATCATCGGCATGAAAAAAGGTGAAGAAAAAGTCATTGATGTGACATTCCCTGCCGATTACCAAGCAGAAAACCTCGCGGGCAAACTGGCTCAGTTCAAAATCAATGTGTCATTGGTTGAAAGCGCAAAACTTCCAGAAGTTGATGCAGAGTTTTTAAAATTGTTCGGCATTGAGCTTGCTCCAGAAGCTGGTGGTATCGACAAGCTGAAAGCGGACGTGCGTAAAAACATGGAACGCGAAGTTAAAAACAGCTTACGCAATCAATTGAAACAACAAGCATTTGATGCTGTATTAGCTGCAAATGAAATTGAAGTGCCAAAAGCAATGGTTGCTGAAGAAATCACTCGCCAACGCAAAATGATGCTACAACAATTTGCTCAGCAGTTTGGTGGTGCGCAACAGTTTGACGAAAAAATGCTTCCTGATGAACTGTTCCAAGAAAAATCAGAGCGCTCAGTTAAACTAGGCGTATTGATTAGCAAAGTGATTGCTGATGCAAATCTGCAAGTTGATCAAGATCGCGTCAAAGCAATGATCGCTGAATCAGCTGAATCTTATGAAGATCCTGCAGAAGTCATTGAATACTACACCAACGACAAGCAACAGCGCGCTCAAGTTGAAGCTGTAGTGCTTGAAGATCAAGTGGTTGATCATATTCTTGCTGGTGCAAAAGTCACTGAAGTGACTGTTGATTATCAAGAGCTTTTAAAGCGCAATCAACAGCAGCAACAAGGCTAATTGATAAAAATTTCACTTGAAAAAGTGAATCCGTAAAAAAAGACGCGAAATGCGTCTTTTTTTGCAAATAAATCGTACAGATGCCCTTTGCAATTTCGCACCATATCCCCCATATTTAGAGACTAGCTGTACTATTCATTCGCTCAATCGATGAGCCCAGTCAAAAGGAAGAAATAAGGTGATTGACTTGCAAAATGCTTTAGTCCCAATGGTCGTCGAACAGTCCGCACGCGGTGAACGCTCTTTTGACATTTTTTCTCGCTTGCTCCGTGAGCGCGTGATTTTCCTGACTGGTGAAGTCGAAGATCATATGGCGAACTTAGTTGTTGCTCAGCTCCTTTTTCTAGAAGCAGAAAACCCAGATAAAGACATTCATCTCTATATTAACTCGCCTGGCGGTTCAGTCACCGCTGGGATGGCGATTTACGATACGATGCAATTTATTAAACCCGATGTATCGACGATTTGTATTGGACAAGCCTGTTCAATGGGTTCATTCTTATTGACTGCGGGTGCAAAAGGTAAACGTTTTGCTTTGAGTAATTCACGCGTCATGATTCACCAGCCATTAGGTGGATTCCGTGGGCAAGCATCGGATATCGAAATCCATGCACGTGAAATTCTATATATTCGCTCAAAGCTGAACAGCTTACTCGCACACCACACTGGTCAGTCTGTTGAGACGATTGAAAAGGATACTGATCGCGATAATTTCTTAAGCGCAGAAGCCGCTTGTGATTATGGTTTGATTGATGCAGTTTTAACGAAACGACCAAACAGTCCAGAATAAGCTGAATTGTTATCGTTGTAATTTTTAATACCTTGTAATGTATTGTTGGGAGCACCCATGTCCGATCTTACCAAAAACTCTGGTCATAGCGATAAGAGTTGCTCATTCTGCGGTAAGCGTCAGGATGAAGTCAAAAAACTAATTGCGGGTGAAGACGCCTATATTTGCAATGAATGTATCGACATTTGCATTGACCTCGTCCAAACCCCGACTTCAACCACTTCTGGAACGTGGGCTGAACGTCCGTTGCCGAAACCTGTAGAAATCCGTGCTGCACTCGACCAGTACGTGATTGGTCAGGAACAGGCAAAGAAAACGCTCGCTGTTGCGGTCTATAACCACTACAAACGTCTGAAAGCATCACACAACGTGCCCGCCAAAACAGGTGCGCGCGATGCGATGGTTGAGCTGTCCAAAAGTAATATTTTGCTCGTTGGCCCAACGGGTTCAGGTAAAACATTATTAGCTCAAACTTTAGCACGTTTGCTTGATGTTCCTTTTGCAATGGCTGATGCCACAACACTGACCGAAGCAGGTTATGTCGGTGAAGATGTTGAAAACATCGTCCAGAAATTACTGCAAAAAGCTGAATACGATGTCGAAAAAGCACAAATGGGCATTATCTACATCGATGAGATCGATAAGATTAGTCGCAAGAGCGATAACCCATCGATCACTCGCGATGTCTCTGGCGAAGGTGTACAACAAGCACTATTGAAGATGATTGAAGGCACTGTGGCTTCAATTCCACCACAAGGCGGACGTAAACATCCTCAACAAGAATTTGTTCAAGTGGATACATCGAACATTCTGTTTATTTGCGGCGGTGCATTTGCTGGACTTGAAAAAGTTGTGAAGCAGCGTAGCGAAAAAGGCGGCATTGGTTTCGGCGCAGATGTGAAAAGCAAAGACGCAACCAAATCACTTGGGCAGTTGTTCCGTGAAGTCGAACCTGAAGACTTGATTAAATATGGTTTGATCCCTGAATTCATCGGTCGTTTGCCTGTATTGGCAACATTGGAAGAACTCGACGAAGAAGCATTAATTCAGATCCTAACCGAACCGAAAAATGCTTTGGTGAAGCAATATCAACGCTTATTTGAAATGGAAAATGTGGATTTGTCTTTTGATAAAGACGCATTACAAGCTGTGGCTAAAAAAGCGCTGGATCGCAAAACAGGTGCGCGTGGATTACGTTCTATTTTAGAAAATGTACTACTCGACACCATGTATGACCTGCCATCAATGAAAGATGTTGGCACAGTTGAGATCAATGAAGCAGTGATTAATAACAGCGAGAAACCAACGCTGAAAGCAGATCGTTTGCCACGTCATACCAATGATCAAAGCAACGATCCAATTGATCACTTAAAAGTCTTAGAGACTGCACAGAAACTTGCGTAACACAGACCTTTATCAAGAAACCGCCCAAGAAATTGAGGCGGTTTTTTATTATAGGACAGATTTAGAACCCGCCCCTACAATAAATGGTTAAGAAAATCTCGCCAATACTTCATTTAAATAATTAAAACCCAATGGCGTACATTTCAATATATCTGGATGATCATCCATTAATTTTTCTCGTTGTAGCTGCTGTACGGTTTCACGCACCACATCAAATGCCAGCCCAGTACGTTCTGTAAAATACGCGCTCGGCACACCCTCCACCAACCGCAGTGCATTCATCATAAATTCAAACGGTAAATCCGCGGCAGCAACAGCCTCATATTGCAAAGCGGGAGCAGGAATCTGAGCCAGATAATCTTTCGGAAGACGAGACTTTTGGAAACGATAAATTGTTAGCAGTTCAGCATGATCTGTACCTGATCCATTTAAAATTGTTACTTTGCCATGTGCGCCTGCGCCAATCGCCAAATAATCCCCAAACTGCCAATAATTCAAATTATGCTGACTTGGACGTTCTTTTGCCCATGCCGACACTTCATATTGCACAAATCCATGCGCACGAAGCAGCGCCTCGCCAGCCGACTGAATATCGGCTAAACGATCATCATCAGGCAGTATCGGTTGAGTCCTAAAAAATACCGTATTCGGCTCAATCGTCAACTGATACCATGAAATATGTGTCGCCCCGCAATCAATGGCACTTTGCAGATCAAATAAAGCCTGCTCGACTGTTTGCTCAGGTAAACCGTGCATTAAATCTACATTTAATCGCGCAAAGCCATCTGCTTTCGCTCGCTGAATGGCTTGCCTTGCCTCCTCTGATCCATGAACACGCCCTAGTGTGTGTAAGAGCGCGTCATCAAATGTCTGCACACCCAAAGACAAACGGTTAATCCCAGCAGCTAAATACTCCACAAAGGGTGCATGCTCTAATGTCCCTGGATTCGCCTCTAAGGTAATTTCACAATCATCTGTAAACGCAAAGAGCTTGCGCAGCTCGGCAAATAACCACTGATAACCCGCAGCAGAAATCAATGATGGCGTCCCACCACCGATAAATACACTTGATAACACTCGACCAGCAGCCCATTTCACTTGTTCTGCCGCATCCGCAACCAAAGCGCTTAAATATTCTTGCTCTAAACTGGAAGATAATGTGCCATCAGCGGAAAATGCACCTTGTGGCACGGCATGTGAGTTAAAATCACAATACGGACACTTTTTCACACACCAAGGCATATGAATGTACAATGCCAATGGAATATGATGCGAACCATCTAAAAAAAGACTCAAAATAGGAACATCCTATGGCCTACTGGCTCATGAAATCTGAACCTGAAACATTTGGAATTGAACATCTTAAAGCGCGTGGAACCGCACTCTGGGATGGTGTACGCAATTACCAAGCGCGTAACTTCTTACGACAAATGGCTGTTGGTGACGAAGCGTTATTCTACCACTCAAATTGCAAAGTACCGGGAATTGTCGGTCAAATGACGATTGGTCGTGCAGGATATCCTGACCCAACGCAATTTAATCCCGAACACCATTATTATGATCCAAAATCAACGCTAGAAAATCCGCGCTGGACAGGTGTTGATGTCGTTTTTGGTGAGATCTGGGACAAGATGATTTCCCTTGAACAGCTCCGCAATATGCCAGAACTGGCGGATCTTGCTTTAGTTCGTCGTGGCAATCGCTTGTCGTTAATGCCTGTAAGCGCTGAGCAATGGCAGGCCATTATGCGGAAGCATCAGCAAAACTAACGATCTTCCAATCAAATCATTATTTGATCAATTTATTGATATCATTAAAAAATAGAGCTATTTCACTATGTCAGTAAAACGTCCTCTTACCATCATTATGAGCTGTACGACAACCTTACTTCTAGCTGGTTGTGGAGGCGGAACAACAGATCAAGTTTTAAATTCGGTCACACCACCAGCACTCGCAGATGGTCCTGGTGGAAATTTTTACGGTTATTACATTCAATCGGATAATGTTGTTGATCCAGCCACAAATATTGGCGGACTCTATTTATCATTACCCAACAGTGAAGCCAGCTTTACGGGTCGCATGTCCTATCAATTCTTTGATTGTCAACGAACCAATGCTCTGAATATTAGCGGACAAAAAACAACTGCATATCTAAATGGCACAAGTATCGGAACTTTAGACTCAGCCACTGTAGACCAGCCTAACCCAACGTTCTCCGCGACCTTTTCTGGAAGTTACTCTCGCACAGGCGACAACTACACAGGAAAATATAATCGCATCGATAAAAATGGCGACGATATTAAAACTGTCGCGGGCTGTGGTACTTATACTGTCGCGGATAAAGGCACATGGCAAGTTTATAAAGAGGCCTTCGTATTTCCAGCTAATTTCACGATCACACAAACTGGTGATCTACTGAACTGGTCTTTTGTAAACGGTGCACAAAAAGCACTGATCATGATCTTAGATCCTGCAAAAATCAGTAGCGGCAATAATGCAGTCATTCGCCAAATTGTGACCACTGCTGCGCCCAATACCATCAACGTCGTCAATAACAATGTGACTCGTGGTCAACCCTATCGCGCCGTCGTTGAGCTATTTGACAGCAGTAACTCACCTGTTGCTTTTGAAACACTGGCTGTCAGCTTTTAAAAAGAGCATTAGGGCTTTCAAACAAAGTCCTAAAAACATCAATATGAATTGTTTTGAATGAGAAACGTTATGAACCCAACTCTTTCTGAAATCCCAAACCGAGAGTTTCCATGTCCTCGTTGTAAGAAGCCAGCACGTTGGGCAGACAATCCCTTTCGTCCATTTTGTTCAGAACGTTGCAAAATGATTGATTTAGGTGCTTGGGCAAATGAAGACTATCGTGTTCCAGTGAACGACACTTCTCGGCATCCCGATGAACAAGACACTGACTTTCAAGAAGATTGAGGGCGTGTTGACATTTGGTCTTTGCGATGAAAAATGGCGAAATTGGTCTTAGACAAGGCAATCCGTGCAGCCAATATCAGTATATTGGCAAACGGATTAACGCAGGATAAGATCAATTTCGCCATTTTTCATGCAAAAGCAGCACAAACAATCCTAGATATCTCACAAAATTCTGGAGCGTGATCAAATATCAACACGCCCTCTTCTTTCAAATTAAAATGTTGAATGGAGCTGTTTATTGGATACCTGAGGAAAATCATCAGAATCCATGTGGTGATATGTGCTGACCGATGTAGGTCTATACAATGACTCGACATTGCCCTCGACATGATGGTCTTTCAACAAATGATTATAATGGACAACCTGATCACGCCCTTGATCTTTGGCTCTATAAAGCGCCTGATCGGCTTGAGAAAGGATCTGATCAATGCTAGTCATTCCAAAAGGTGCAAACGTCGATACCCCCACACTAGACGTCACCTTAATCACTTGACCTGTAGGCGTCTGGACACTGATTTCCGCAATTCGCTTACGAATACGCTCAGCAACACTCATCCCTATTTCGTATGCAGAGCGATATAAAACAACGATAAATTCCTCGCCACCAAAACGCCCCGCTAAATCATTCTTACGCATCGTCGATTGCAATAGATGCCCAACCTCACGCAGTACGCTATCCCCTGCAATATGCCCATAGGCGTCATTAATTTTCTTAAAATAATCTAAATCGAGCAGCAAAATCGAAATTTGATCGGATTCCGTACTCATTTCGAGTAATCGTTCAAGATGCTGATTCACAGTCCGTCGATTATACAAATTGGTCAATGAGTCTAATTGACTCAGTAGCGCCACCTCACGACCACGATCATGCCATTGTTTTAAAACAAGATCTGTCGTCAACAAAATGATAATTGCTGGCGGTACAACAAAGTACATCTGACTATAGAAGTAAAATGTCGACTGGAGTTTTACATCCAATATGTTATTTGAAAACATCGGAGCATAAGGAATCCAGCCCGAAACTCCCGCATATGCTAGACCAGTCATCGTGACTGCGGACATAATGGTGCAAAACAAAATGATTTTTCTTGGAAATAATGCAAAACCGACTAAAGATGTTCCCATTAAAAAAACACCAGTCGCAGGTCCCATCGCACCAACACCATAACCTGTGCTACACATCGCGATCACATAGAACAAGATACTAATAGTCGGTAAATACTGCTCAGCCCAAGCACGCGTTCGCCAGACGTAACAACTCAAACCTAATGCTACCGCCAAAAGTGCAATTAGCAAATCCTTCCAAATGAATACATGGAATAACTCGACATTAATATAACGATACCATTCATGATGTTGTAGAACGACATACATGTACAACACATATGAAAGATAAAGAATAATGGTGAACACATGAAGTAATATACTTTTTTGCAAATAACTCCATTCCATCACAATCACTGAACCCAGTGTGCGACGGTATAATTCGGCAAGGCTTTTTATAACTTTTATTTCAAGGAGCGTCATGTTCCTTCCAACCCAGTTATAGGTATGTCCATCATCGAAGAGTGCCCAAGCATGCATAGCTTCGATATCGAGATACCATCCAATTTTTGTTATTTCCGACGAGCAACGCTTAAAAGTTAATCATCACTATTTGTTTGTCGCGCATCCTATAACATTGATCATTTTTTAACAACATGAGCCACTCTGCTCGTTACAATACAACTACTTAAGTGCTTTTTCGGATGTCTTTTTTGATAACTAATTATCATATTTCACGTAAAATACTCTTGAATTGAGTGCTTGCATGAAATATGAAAAACTTGACAGAATATAATTTACAGCAGGTCTCAATCCCTGATACTTTAGTCACGTAATTGACCTTTTTATTCTTGAAAGATGATGTCATCATCATGATTCAACACGACATGATTCTCTAGGAGCTTCGACCTCGACATGTGCCAACTTCTCGGCATGAACTGCGCAACACCCACAGATATTACCTTTTCCTTTAAAGGCTTTACGCAGCGCGCAGGCGTGACATCGGATCACTCTGATGGCTGGGGCATTGCTTTTTTTGAGCACAAAGCATGTCGATTATTTGTCGAGAGTCAATCCGCCGTAGACTCTCCAATTGCCAATTGCCTACGCAATCATCCAATTAAATCAAAGAATGTCATCGCACATATTCGCAAAGCGACTCAAGGTAAGATTGAACTAGAAAACAGCCATCCATTTATGCGTGAGCTATGGGGCAGGCACTGGATCTTTGCTCATAATGGTAATTTGGAAAATTATACGCCTGAGCTTGATGGCAGTTTCTTGCCTGTGGGAACGACGGACAGCGAACGCGCCTACTGCGCTATTTTGCAAAGTCTACGTCAGCGCTTTGGATATACAGAACCATCGCTAGAACAGATTTTTGAAGCTTTAGCAGAAATTGCACCACAAATTGCAGCACATGGCACATTCAATTTTATGCTGTCCAATGGACAAGCGTTATTTGCTTATGCGACCACTAAACTTCATTGGCTGATTCGCGCATGGCCGTTTAGTCAGGCGCATCTGGTCGATATGGATGTCGATATCGACTTTAGTAAATACACGACTCCAGAAGATCGCGTTGCCGTTGTTGCCACAGAACCATTGACCGATAACGAGCAATGGACAGCATTTAAATGTGGAGAATTATTGGGATTTGTTGATGGTCACTTACGTCATCATATCCAAACTCAAGTGACACCGTTATCCACGCTTGATCAGAAAACTGCATAACCATTTATCACTATGCCTAGAAAGAATGATACTGGGCATGTTGAGGTTTGGCCAAACATAACATGATGCGCATTTACCGCGCGTTTTGACTCCGCTCAACGAGCTATGCAGCTCTACTCTACGAAGTCGATGTGCGTCGAAATATGATTTGGAGTAGTCGTTTCCCGAAACATCAACACGGCCTAATCTGTCGATCTAGAATACTCTGACTGTTCAGCTATGCCATCAACCCATCTATCATTGGCGCGACTAAGCTCATCATCATGTCGATATGCAAATCATCGACATTGAGTGCGGGAATATAAGCATAAGACTGACCACCCGCGTGTAAGAACACGTCACGATTTTCTACAGCCAACTCTTCCAAAGTCTCCAAACAATCTGCTGAAAACGCAGGACTAATGACTTGTACCGATTGAACACCTGCTTGTGCCCACTCGCTTAACAACTGATTGGTATATGGTTTGACCCATTCTTGACGACCAAAGCGCGACTGAAAACTGATTGCCCATTGTTCACTGGACAAACCTAACTTTTGGGCAAGGAGCTGTGCTGTCACATGACAACGCTCAGCATAAGGGTCGCCACGATCTGCATAAGGCTGAGGAATACCATGAAATGACATCAACAACTTGTCAGGGACACCATGCTGTAACTGATAACGACGAACACGATCAGCTAACGCTTCAATATAAAGCGGATGATCAAAATAATCTTTAATCAGAACCAACGATGGAAGATTTCGCTGGCTTTGCAACCAACGGCTGGTGACATCAAATACTGCACCTGTCGATGTTGCGGAATATTGCGGAAACAAAGGCAAAACGACAATATGCTCAACACCACGCTGATACAGGTCATTTAAGGCTAATGCCATTGACGGATTGCCATAAGTCATCACTGGCAGTACATCAACATTTTTCCGGCCGAGCATTGCTAGCTTCTGAGATAGAGCCCCTGCTTGCGCTATCAAAATTTTCCGCATCGGAGAGTCGCCATCCCAAATCGACGCATAAGCATGAGCGACACGCTTAGACCGCAATGGAATGACAAAAAGATTGAGAATGACCGCCCAAACGATCCGTGGAATCTCAATCACACGAGGATCAGATAAGAATTGCCGTAAATAACGACCAACGGCTTGCGGCGTTGGTGAATCTGGGGTACCCAGATTCACCAATAAAACCGCAACAGCAGGAGAAGTATCAGAATCAGTTTGATTCATTGTGAATTAGAGCTCAATTAAGAAAACCAGATGGGCACGGTACAGTTAAGATCCAACCCTTAAGCTTTGAACTGCCATAAGCTCATTGAGACGTTCTTCACCTGCATCAGATAACCCCCATAAAATATGGTGACGAGAATCACGACCCACAGGGATAATCCATTGATTATTTTTGAATTGAACCTTAATTGCATGCAGTGCACGAACATTGATCTGACAACGAGCGGTTGCATGAGCACGTGGCATCGTTTCCTGTACATCTCGTAGCGCAGAGATATTCAGATATTCATTGAGGAGACGGGCAAAGCTTTCTTCTGGTGCTGGTGGTCGAAATCCTGGACCAATCACAACCAACAACTCATTCCAAGTCATCTGTCTACGAGGACGCAATTCACGGAAGTTACCATCCTGATATGCGTGTACTCGATAATCAAACGACATCGACTCATCACCGCGAACAACTGGCACATCTAAGACACCAGAATCACCCATGGTCGCAGACATATCATCATCTAAACTTGATGCCGAACTTGCTGCACCTCGACCACGACTCGCCATGAGCTGTGCATTTTTCTGACGTAATTTTTCGTTTTCAAGTTGCAGAGCTTGCATCGGAGCATCATTCGGACGAACCCAGCCCAATGATGGATAGCGTTGCGTCAACTGAGGCATTGCATGACGTAGGATCACTTCAAGCTCACGAGGCTCACGGAAAGTGACCACCATATCACGCTCGCGCTGTAACTGACGGCGGAAATCTTCAAACTTGCGCTGACCTTCTTTTGTTGGCTCTTGGACTTCAGGCGCACGGCTATCTGGAGACTCATGCATGATCACTAAAACAGGCTTTTGTTTTGTGATTGCGTAAATATATTCGAGATGAACGTAGCTAACACCTGATGCGGATAAGTCACCATAACGAGATCCGAGCAGCAGGACAAAATAATCACAATCATCAATCTGACGACGTGCAAATGCAGTGGTGAGAGGCGTCCGCGTCTCTAAACCCCAAGAAAAGAAACCGAGACTTGCTAAAGTTTGCGCCAGCACTGACCGTTCAGGCTGCATATCCGCGCCTGTTGTGCTGATAAAAACATGATACCGCTTATCGATCATCTGATCGCCCCTACTTATATGACCATAAAATCATCCGAGGATCTGGATGCCTGAATGATCTCAGCAAATAGTCCATATCACTGACATTCAACAGTGTAACGTTGCCTCAATAGACGCGCAACTAGATCATGGCTATGCCTAACAAAAAACGGGACATTTTATGACATTAGGGAGCAATATTTGTCAAAATATTAGACAAAACTGCACTTACATAACAAAAAAAGCCCATTTTGAGCCTTTTTTGTGACAAAAAACGTCACTGTCGATTTTGTGTCATCCGAATAAGTAATTGCAGAAACCCTTGCATGAACACTAATTCCTCATCAACCTGACGTACTGCTACATAAAGTGTGCGACGTAACCCTTGAGTCCCTCTTTGCTCATCGACTTGCTCACTCGGCTTAGGCGTTAAACGACGACTAACAACCCAACCTTTTTGTTCATATTCTTTTACAACCCAATCTGGTAATGCCGCAATGCCACGACCGCTCGCAACGAGCTGAATCAACATCGGCGTCAGTTCCGTAGTGCGCAGCTTTGCGGGCTGCAAACCATACGGAGCAAGATAACCCGCCACAATATCTAATCGAGTGGGCTCAACAGGATAGGCAATCAGCGTTTGGGCAGCGACATCCTCTGGCGTGACGACTTCTTGTGTCGCAAGTTGGTGAGATGGCGATAGAACCAGACGTGATTCATAGTCAAATAACCGATAATATTGAATCCCCTTCATTGGCAAACAATCCGTTGTCACCAATAAATCAATCTCTCCTTGCTGTAATTGAGCATGTGGTTCAGGCTCAAAACCACTGGAAAAATCCAAATCAACATCAGGAAAATCATGACGATAGCGATTCAAAACAGGCATCAGCCAATCAAAGCAACTATGACATTCAGACGCCAATAACAATCGCCCTGTTTGCCCATGCGCCAAACGAGCCAGATCACTACGCGCATTATGCACAAGGGGCAAAACTTGATCTGCTAACTCCAATAATCGTTGTCCAGCCGCAGAAAACTGTAAAGGCTTCGTTTTGCGACTGAGTAAAGACAGGGAGAGCCATTGCTCAAGCTCTTTTAACTGATGCGATAACGCAGAAGGAGTTAGATGCAAATGTTCAGCAGCAGCAGCCAAAGATCCTTCTTCACGCAATGCATGGAGTGTTCTCAAGTGACGAATTTCAATCATAATGAATTTCCCTCATAATCTTGAGAAGACTCAAACCTGATTTCTCTCGGCGTTCTCAAGCAACATATTTATAGTTAATATTATTCATCTTATCATGAAAAAGATGAGTTTGATTCATCTTTAAAATAAAGTCACACTGCCTCAACGAAATTCTAAGAGGCAGTAACCAAAAATGACTAGTCCATACCAACCCATCACCCACATTTTGGGCTACCCGCGTATTGGCGCAAAACGTGAACTTAAATTTGCCTCCGAAGCCTATTGGCAAGGCAAATCAACGCAAGCTGAATTAATTGAAAAAGCCCAAACCGTCGAAGCAAGCAATTGGCAAGCGCAAGTTGATGCGGATGTTTCACTGCTCACCGTCGGCGATTTCGTCTATTACGATAGTATTTTAACCCACGCAACCCGTCTAGGCGTTTTGCCCAAACGTTTTGCTGCCGCACAAGATTTAAATTTACTTGACCGTGAATTTTATCTGGCACGTGGTCGTGCACCACAAGCATCGAACTGTCCAGATGTTGCCGCGCTAGAAATGACTAAATGGTTTGATACCAACTATCATTACTTAGTACCAGAACTGACTCGTGATCAAAAATTTACAGCAGACTTCTCCGACCTTCTCGCACAAGTAGAGCGTGCCAAAGTATTTAACAAACCACTTAAAGTCGTCGTACCTGGCTTATTGAGCTTCCTATATTTGTCTCGTATTGTAGATCACAGTGAAACAACCAAGACGTGCGATCATACCCATCAACACGATGAAGGTTGTCTCCACAGCAACGAGAATAAAGCGGATCAAGGCACATTAAACCTTGTCGATGCGCTCCTTCCTGCGTATGTAAAGCTATTTGACCAACTCGCCAATGCTGGTGTTGAATGGTTACAAATTGACGAACCTGCGCTGGTGCTCGATTTACCGCAAATCTGGAAAAATGCTTTTGAAAGTGTCTATAACCGTCTGCAACGCCGCGATACGCTCAAATTACTCATCACCACTTACTTTGGCACATTAGGCGACAATCTAAATCTTGCCTGTCATTTGCCTGTTGCTGGGCTACACATCGATATCAGTCGTGAAAAAGCAGGCGAATACTTCTGGAAGCAAGTGATTGATCATTTGCCTGCACACAAAATCCTATCATTAGGCTTGATTAATGGCCGTAGTGTTTGGGCAAGTGATTTGGTTGCGTTGAATCGTATTGTTGAAACGGCAACCACTGCACTTGGCAAGAATCAAGGCGGGCGTTTGTGGTTATCGACTAGCTGTTCATTACTACATGTGCCTGTCGATTTATCACAAGAACAAGTACCTGCGGCGATTGACGGCAAACTTGCTTTTGCACGCCAAAAACTAGACGAGTTAGTTGCACTCGCCCATGGCGAAATCACGGCTAACGACAAGCTCAACACAGGCTCATTGTCTGAATTCAATTTGGTCGCACAACATCGCACAGAGCCGTTTACCGTCCGCTATCAAGCACAACAAGCGAAGTTGAATCTACCGCTTGTTCCCACGACAACCATCGGTTCATTCCCACAGACGACTGAAATTCGCGCTGCACGCGCTGCATGGAACAAAGGCGACTTGTCAAATCAAGATTACGAAAAAGCCATGCAAGCTGAAATCAAACATGCGATTGATGTGCAAGAAGAGCTGGGAATTGACGTGTTTGTCCATGGCGAAGCGGAACGGACTGACATGGTGGAATATTTTGCAGGTCTACTCGATGGCTTCTGGTTATCTAAATTCGGTTGGGTGCAAAGTTACGGCAGTCGCTGCGTTCGCCCACCGATCATCGTTGGAGACATTAGCCGTCCAAAACCGATGACCGTGAAATGGATTGAATACGCCAACAGCCTGACTGATAAAGTCGTAAAAGGCATGCTGACAGGTCCTGTGACGATCTTGAACTGGTCATTCCCACCAAGTCACCGTAGCCGTCGTGAAGTTTCTTTGCAATTAGCTGAGGTGATTCGCCAAGAAGTGAGTGATTTGCAAGATGCTGGCATTCCGATTATTCAAATTGATGAAGCAGCATTCCGCGAAGGCTTGCCACTACGCAAAGCGGATCAAGCTGAATATTGGGATTGGGCGGTCAATTCATTCAAACATTGCGCCAGTTCAGCGCATGTCGATACGCAGATCCACACGCACATGTGCTATTCCGACTTTAAAGATTGCTTGCCACAAATCAAAGCGATGGATGCGGATGTAATTACCATTGAGACCAGTCGCTCAGGTTTGCAATTGCTTGAAGTCTTCCATGAGCAGGGTTATCCCAACGCGATTGGTCCTGGGGTCTATGACATCCATAGCCCACGTACGCCCAATGAAGCCAATATGAAAGTGGTGATTGATGGCGCGCTCGCGACAATTCCAGCAGAACGACTCTGGATCAACCCAGACTGTGGCTTGAAGACACGGAATTGGATCGAAACCAAAGCGGCGCTAACGGAAATGGTGGCCTTGGCAAAAACAGTCCGCGCGCAATTAACAAAATAGCCCATAGATAGTTTTTGATATTCAAAAGAAAAACCAGCGATCAAACGCTGGTTTTTTTTAAAACTAATTCATATGCCTTCAAAATATATGGACTAAAAAATCCAAACGTATTTCATGATCCATTGCACTGAATCAATTCAGGTATGACTTTCGGCTTTTCAATCTGAATCCGCTTAATCTTTGACGTTTCACCGCTGAGCAAACTTACGTTACGAATCGGTACATCACACAACTTAGCTAGAAATGCGCATAACGCTTGATTCGCCTTGCCATCTACAGGCGGCGCGGCGAGGCGTATTTTGAGCATTTGCACAGGTTTACCCGATGCAGGATGCTCAACCATTTCCACACCCATGATTTCAGTCTTTTTTGCAGCAGGCTGAACCTTTATCCACAAAATCAGTTGATCAGGCAAAGATTCTTTGGGGTTATTCATCATTCCACACTCAACAATGAATCTCTGTTTAATCTATAAACTTTGATAAAAAGAGAGCTTAGAATCAAACTAAGTTAACCCTTGCAACAATATCCCATGTGCTTGCGACAACAGCGCCCGTGAAATATAAATCGCCAACAACGCCACAATCGGAGATATATCCAACGGCCCAAGATCAGGCATAAACCGTCTAAAGGGTGCGTACAACGGTTCTGTCATTTGCATGGCCAATACAATAATTGGCGTATGATTTTGAGTAAACATCAGGACAAGACTAGCAATGATCGATACGTAAATTAAAACCTTACACATCAACAAAAAATCATCTAACAGCCCAAAAATAAGCTGCAAAAGCAGCACATCTGGCCCAAAATCCACCACGCCATTGAGTAAATTATTGCCCGCCAAATCCACCAATCGCACTAAAATCATCAAGCCCAGTGCTGCAAGATTCACGCGACCATGACCTACCGTCGGCAAAATTCGACTAAAAATATCAACAACATGCGTTGCTTGTACGGTAGACATGACGATTGGATTATAAGGATCAACTTGTGTCAGTTGCATCATAAATCGTAGGAACAACAACAACATCGCCACCCCAGTGACAATGTTAAATACCTGCAAAAGCAATGAATCCATACCACCGTTTCCTCATATTCACGCTTGCTATCAAGCAATGAAAGGCTACATTTAAAATAAAAATCTGTTGATGAACTCGCAAACTTTTAGCTGGCCACCATTAACTTGCAGACAATGCAATACTACGCTGACCTGCTGCCGATAACGCATCAACAATATGCTGACTCACTTGTTGAGCATCTAGATGCTCAATCGCTGCGGCTGTTGTACCATTTGGTGACGTAACATTCTTGCGTAATTTTGTCGGATTATCGCCACTGATAATCGCCATTTGCGCCGCACCTAAAGCAGTTTGTAAAGTTAAGGCTTTTGCGGTTTTTTCATCCAAACCTTGTGCGATACCTGCCGCAATCATCGATTCCATCAAATAAAAGAAATACGCAGGGCCTGAACCCGAAACTGCGGTCACCGCATGCATCAACGCCTCATCATCCACCCACAGCACTAGACCAGCTGCACTCAGAATATCCATTGCACTATCCCGATCTTTTTGACTCAATGTGGCTGCAGCATAAAGCCCTGTTGCGCCTGTTTGAACCAGCGCGGGCGTGTTAGGCATAGCACGGACAATACGAGCATGCCCTCCCAGACCACTTGATATTGTCGCAACAGATACCCCTGCGGCAATTGAAATCACAAGTTTATCAGCGATATGTGCAGCAAGTTCTTGCAAAACAGTTTGGATAATCTGTGGCTTGACTGCCAGTACCACAACATCAGCATCTGCAACCGCCTCAGTTGCCGTCGCAAATACGCCCACTCCACGCAGTGCCAGAGTCTCACGTAACTCAGCGACTGGTTCAGCAACGCGAATCATCGTGGCTGGCAATCCCTCCGCAAGCAAACCACCAATCAGCGCTTGCGCCATATTTCCGCCACCAATAAAGGCAACAATCTGTGATGATTTTTTAGAATTGTGTGGGTGTTGTACGCTCATATCATAAAATCCGATCAATATTTTAAAAATTCAATGCTATATCACAATATTGTCACAGCTTCGTGACAAATCTTACGCATCCTATAGACCCGCCACAGTCAATGCACGAGTCAATGCATTGATGGCATAGCTCGCATCCCATGTTTTACGATCAATCGCCTCGCCCATCCGCATGACCACCAAATCATATTGAGGACTGACAAAAACATACTGACCTTTTAAGCCTTCAAAATAAAAAGCCGTCTCATCCTCATGCGCTTGCTTTGCAGGAAGCGACTCAAACCAAGGAATCCCACGAACCAACCCTTTATTTTTGGCTTTCAGCCAGACCTGATAACCATAAAAACCATAATCGGCAGCGCCCGCATCTAAGCCTCGCTCCAAGGTATTACTTGGAGTGATCATTTGCTTCAACCATGTGCCAGACACGATTTGTCTGACTTCACCGCTAGCCGTCTCATAACGACCTTCAGTTAGAAATAAATTCGCAATTTTGAGCCAATCCTCAGGTTGCGCAAACAACGCCGCAAATGCACGCGCTTTTCCTCCTTCGCGATCCAACCACAGTGCCGCATCATGACAATCAAGGGGCTGAAAAATATTTTTGGAAAAGAAATCGGCTAACGGCATGCCTGATACGCGCTCTAAAATCACGCCAAGCAGATGAGAATTATAGTTATTGTACTCAAAATACGTTCCTGCTGGCGCTATAGCAGGCAGCGTAAACACTTGTCGTTCCACATCCACACCAAAATACAGAGGAACAATCCCTGGAATACCCCCCAAACGGTTCGACGTATCACTATGCAACCCAGATTGCATCGTCAATAACTGTTCAATGGTAATACGCCGACGCTCATCTACACGAAATTCAGGTAAATATTTCGCCGCCGCATCATGAACACTACCAATGAGTCCCTGCTCAATAGCTATCCCAATCGCAATAGCCACTACAGTCTTCACCAACGACATCGAATTAAAGGTATCGGTTTTCTTAAAATCACGATATTGCGCATGGACCAACCGACCTTTGTGCATCACCAGAAATGCCCGCGTCTGATGCGACCATAAATAATTCCCGATCTCGGTTAAAACTGACTCAGGAACAGGAAAATCTGAATGGAATGGTAATTCAACAGGCGTAGAACTCCCTTTAACAGGCGTGAGCGGTTTATACCAATCTGCTTGCGTCACAGGGCTAATCATCAAACCATGCACAGCTTGGCGAATAGACGTCGGATTGAGCATACTTCTCATATTCGACATGTTCATTTTTAACATTTTCATTGATTTAGAACCTTCGCTTCCACAGCTTCATTTAAGATTGGCATCAAACGGCAATGCTTCTTCAATTCCATCACACCCGAACCAAGCCCCATCCTGAAGACTTGGAATTACTTTCTACCGCTTGAGCCGTCAGCCAAAAGCCTGCGGCACTCAGTAATGCAAGTGGCTGACCGTCCAATGTCTCGAGGATTTGTACCTGTTCGCGTTGCCACTGCGGTAACTGCAAGGACTGTAAAATTTTTTTCAGTGGCCAATGTCCCACACGACCCTTTAAATGCAATAACTCACCCTCTCGTCGAGGTCGTAAACGCAAGGTTTCGTCGAGTAACGATAAAGGTAAGCCCTCTTCAATCGACTCAACACGCCAATTCCCTGTTGCTAAATTCAATGTTTGCATCATACTGAATTGACAGGTTTGTGTGGTTGCTTTCGGCAAATCGAGAGGCAGTCGATATAACTGACCTTGATAACGACGGAATTGCAGATTGCAATGTTCTACCTGCCAGATTACTTGCGGCGTGGCATCAATTCGCGCCTCCATCATCTGACGAACTGCATCGACACGACTCAGTGGCGGCGCATAATGCTGCTCGCCCTGCATCCACCGTGCAAGCAACCAGCGCACACGCGCTTCGGGCAATGCCAGAACTTTCTCAATATTTAATGATCCATCTACGGATACAACCGCCGCTAAATCTGTCTCGCCTTGTACAACTAAAACCGATTCCGCATCAACCATCAAACTCGCTGTACGAACGATCGCAGCCTCAAAACCCTGCCAATGTTCCGCTAATACTGGCCAAACCTTTTGCCGCATCACTACACGATCAAAGCTCAGATCCTCATTTGCAGGATCGTCAACCCATTGTAAATCATGATTTACAGCAAACTGATGAATCTCAGCGCGCGATGTATTGAGCAGTGGTCTAAAAATCGTGAGTTCATCTTGTGTTTGCATCACACGCATCGCAGCCAATCCGCTCACACCACTACCATTCAGCAATCGCATGAGTACTGTTTCTGCTTGGTCTTGTTGATGATGTGCTAAAACCAACACCTCATCTGGCGCAATCACATCCCGAAATGCAGCATAACGGGCATTGCGAGCTTCATTTTCCATATTTCCCGCAGCGACTTTAACTTTTTTTACAATGACATCAACGCTTAAGGCTTCACATTGCGCAACAACTTGCTTCGCCCATGCCGCAGAAGGCGCTTGTAAATCGTGATCCACATGGATCACACGCAACTGAGACTCTCGACCTGATTCAGCCAAAATACGATACAACGCAAACAACAATACGACTGAATCCAAACCGCCACTACAACCCAACAAAAAACGCTGATTCGGCGCAAACCGTTTCAGCGTTTCCTCAAGCTGCTTTTCAAAGCTGGATTTGATGTTCGCGTGCGCAACACCTTTAGGCGTATCCAAAACTCATTCCGCGATTGGCAAGGCAGGCGTGTGACTACCAAATTTCATTAACCGCTGATAACGTGCTTGAATCAGTTGATCGATTGGCAAGGTACGCAGCACATCCAGCTCAGCAGTCAGCGCCGCATGCAATGCTTTAAGCGTCAACTCAGGCGTCACATGCGCACCCTCACCCTCTGCAATCACTTGGTCAATTAAACCTAATTTAAATAATTTATCGGCTGTCAGTCCCAATGCCTCACTGGCACGCTCGGCCTGCTCATTGGTTTTCCATAGAATCGAAGCACAGCCTTCAGGCGAAATCACGGAATACATACTATTTTCAAGCATAAAAACCTTGTCCGCCAAACCAATCGCCAGCGCACCGCCTGAACCGCCTTCACCAATAACCGTAGCAATCACAGGCACTTTCAATGTCGACAGTACCGCTAAACAACGCGCAATCGCCTCTGCTTGTCCACGCTCTTCCGCACCCACACCAGGATATGCACCCATCGTATCAATAAAGTTCAATACAGGCAGACCAAATCGCTCCGCCATTTCAAACAAACGCATCGCTTTGCGATAGCCTTCTGGACTCGTCATACCAAAGTTATGCTTCAGGCGCTCAGACGTTGTTCGACCACGATGTTGTCCAACGACCACCACAGGACGACCATTAAATCGCGCCAAACCACCAATCAATGCCTGATCATCACCAAACGCACGATCACCATGCAGCGGATCAAACTCAGTAAACAATCCCGCCACATAATCTAAAAACTGTGGACGATTCGCATGACGCGCAATCTGTACGGTTTGCCATGCACTCTTGGCGCGCTTCACTTCTGCATTCATTCTCACATCACTCGTTCTTGATGATTTAAGTTGTACAGGATTGATAATTTATCAGCCATATTCAATGACGTTATGCGTCAATTTCTGCCGTGACTAATTGTACAACACTGAGTGCCACACCCCAATTTTCAAATTGCGTGACTTCAGTTTGCAAATCTGCCTGCAACATCGGCCATTCAGCACCGCTTTGATCCACAGATAATTGCCATGCTTTAGGAGATTGCACAGATAACACAAAACTCGGCACCACTTGATCATAACGAGAATGATGGAATAACACCGCCAATCTCAACAACAAACATAATGTCACCAGAGAGGAACCCCCAGCCTGTTTAACCAGCGCCAACGACTCTACTTTGAGTTTACGACGATGCAATCCCACCAAATAGGATAAACGTAATTGATCAACCTTAGAAAAACCAGGGACATCAGAATGTTCAAGCAAATACGCACCATGACGATGATAACTACCATGACTAATCGCTAAGCCAATTTCATGCAAATAAGCTGCACGGCGCAATAAATCACCATCTTCCTCGTCAAGCTCTAAGGCATCTGCAACTTGCTCGAACAATTCACGCGCGGTTAGCGCAACTCGATCAGCTTGACGTGGATCAGCGTAGTAGCGCGCCATCATGGCTTGTACACTGCGATCACGCACATCCTCATGACGGAAGCGCCCAAGCAAATCGTACATGACACCTTCACGCAAAGCGCCATCAGAATAGCTCATGCGTTCAATGCCAAGAATTTCGAACAAACCAACCAATATCGCTAAGCCAGCAGGCAAAACCGCTTTACGATCTTCTTTTAAACCTTCAAAACTAATGTCATCGGTATGCTGCCATTTCAAAATCTGATCACGCAAGGTGATCAATGCAGGATAAGTAATATGACCTTGTTCATCCGCCAAGCCTTGCTGCATCAGCAGTTGGCGCGCAGCTTTAATCGTACCACTGGATCCAACTACGGTATCCCACCCTGTCTCCCGATAGATCGCGGCAATCGCGGTAACTTCTTTACGCGCAGCAGTTCTCGCACGTTCAAACGCTTGCTCAGTAATTCGACCATCAGGGAAAAACTGACGAGTAAACGCAACACAACCCATCTGCAAGGACTCGGTTTGCAATGGTTCAAAATCTTGCCCAATAATAAACTCTGTCGACCCACCGCCAATATCAACTACCAATCGACGACCACCTGCCGCAGTCGTATGAGAAACACCTAAATAAATCAAACGTGCTTCTTCACGTCCGGCAATGATCTCAATGGACTTTGGTAAAATTTTTTCTGCTTTATCAATAAATTCTTGAGCATTTGCAGCTTCGCGCAAGGCATTGGTCGCAACAATCCGCATTCGCTGTGGCATTACACTGCCTAATCGCCCCACAAAACGCGACAAGCAATCCAAGCCACGTTGCTGTGCCTCAAGACTGAGCATTTTGTCCGCGTCCAATCCCGCAGCCAACTGTACTTTTTCTGACATGGACGCAACTTTACGCACCTCACCATGATCCAGACGCGCAATCGCCAAGTGAAAACTATTGGACCCTAAATCAATTGCGGCCAGTAGTTCTTCTTCAGGAAAAAAATCAGCCATCAGTACCTAACCCCAGACACAAATAAAAATGCTAAAAAAAATGATTCAGCCATCGTGGTGAAGAAAAGATCGGCAATCCACTCGGATATCAACTGCCCAATCATGCAAGACTTTGGAACATTAACATCCCACAAAGCCGCGCTTCCACCTTACAACCATGAAATCTTGATGACAAAGCCAGAGTTTAACGCGAAAAGACACCAAAACCCACTCAAAACACCATCAAAATCCTTCAAACATCATATAAAGAATGTCACATTCCATCGATAAGACATCCTTAATGACATCTCACACAATATTTGCGAATGTGAAAAATGATCTCTCATGTTGCATTTATCGACGAAATCGATCAACACCATCAATACAGACCATTTGACAGCAGACACATTAACCTTGAAAATCGAGTCATTCCCCTGCATAACCTTGCTATGTATTGTGATGCAGCCGTACTCACTAGCCAAACAAGCGAGTACACCACAGCAATTTCAACTTTTTATGCGATTCAACTTCGCACTAAAAATATGATTTTTGCTAAATCTATAATTTGGAGCACGCTATGAGCGACATCATCAACACCACTGACAGCAACTTTAAAGCTGACGTACTCGATTCTGACATTCCAGTTCTCGTTGACTTCTGGGCAAGCTGGTGTGCGCCATGTAAACAAATCGCACCTGTGCTGGAAGCTCTGTCTGCTGAATACGAAGGTAAAATTAAGATTGTTAAAGTTGACGTAACTGCCAACGAACAAACCTCAGCAGACTACAACATTCGCAACATTCCAGCGCTGTTGATTTTCAAGAATGGTGAAAAAGTGGATCAGAAAGTTGGCGCAGCACCTCGCTCACAACTCGTGTCATTCATCGAACAACACATCTAAGTAGATCTTAAGTTTTGATTCATTTAGTACGCGGCCTACTGGTCGCGTACTAACCGTATAAACATCAAAAACTGCAATTTCGATCTCTGCATAAATTTAATTGTTATTTTTAATCCAACATTGACATTTCAATATCAAAGGTTTTATAGTAACCATCAATGAAAGGATTTATACATTTTTAGCGGGTTTATCGCTACTTTAAACAAATAGACCAGTCGGTCAAACCAGATTCTTTGTTCCAGAATTCTTGTTATTGCACTCGTGGTTTCAAAATTTTCATATCGTCTGTTTATTCAATGTTTTTAGCATGATGATTGAACGTTTTTTGCGTTTTACTATTTGGTTTTATCGTTTTGACACATCTATCCAGATTTGCCCTCGCTTTAAAACCATTGTTGTAGAGAAATCATCCATGATGACTTCTTGATTGCCGTGATCTCATTTAGCTGTTATCAACGTATCCATTATTAAGCGACCCATTTTTTAAATAAGACACTACATGCATTATTTTCTGTATTCATTCATCACTGAACCTGACTATATAAAATTAAGGTCTGTACACAGATGCAAAGCGCAGTACACATTTTCAACGATGCAATTTTTATCAGATTCTACAAACTCAATTAAGCAATACCTGTTGTTTCTCTCTACTCCCTTCAAACTCCTTTCCACGAATCCTGCTCTATGAATCTTACTGAACTAAAGAAAAAACCAATCAGCGCACTTGTTAACATCGCTGAACAAATTGGTCTGGAAAACATGGCGAGAAATCGCAAACAAGACATTATTTTTGCGCTGCTCAAACGTCACGCGATGAACGGCGATGAGATTTTTGGCGATGGCGTGCTCGAAATTCTAGGGGATGGTTTCGGTTTTCTCCGTTCTGCCGAAGGCTCATACCTCGCAGGACCAGACGACATTTACGTCAGTCCAAGCCAAATTCGCCGCTTCAACCTGCGCACTGGCGATACCATTAACGGCACAATTCGCCCGCCAAAAGAAGGCGAACGCTATTTCGCACTGTTGAAAGTGAATCAAATCAACTACGATTCACCAGAAAATGCCCGTAACAAAATTCTCTTTGAAAACCTGACACCACTTTTTCCAACCGAACAAATGGTCATGGAAATCGGTAATGGCACCAGCGAAGACCTCACAGGTCGTGTTATCGACTTGATGGCGCCGATTGGTAAAGGTCAGCGTTCGATTGTTGTTGCACCGCCAAAAGCGGGTAAAACCATGCTGTTGCAAACTCTGGCTCAGTCGATCACGCGCAACAATCCTGAAGTTTACTTGATCGTTTTATTGATCGATGAGCGTCCAGAAGAAGTCACCGAAATGCAGCGCACTGTCCGCGGTGAAGTAGTTGCTTCAACCTTCGATGAACCTCCTGCTCGTCACGTCCAAGTCGCTGAAATGGTGATTGAAAAAGCAAAACGCCTCGTCGAACATAAAAAAGACGTGGTTATTTTGCTCGACTCGATTACCCGTCTGGCACGCGCTTACAACACCGTGATTCCTTCATCAGGCAAAGTCCTCACAGGTGGTGTGGATGCACACGCACTTGAACGTCCAAAACGCTTCTTCGGTGCAGCGCGTAACATCGAAGAAGGTGGCTCATTGACCATTATTGGTACAGCGCTGATCGAAACAGGTTCAAAAATGGATGAAGTCATTTTTGAAGAGTTCAAAGGTACAGGTAACCAAGAGATCAACCTCGAACGCCGTATCGCTGAAAAACGCGTATTCCCAGCAATGAATATCAAGAAATCAGGAACACGCCGTGAAGAACGTCTGATGGACGAAGATACTCTGCGTAAAGTCTGGATTCTGCGTAAATTGTTGCATCCAATGGATGAGCTTCAAGCCATCGAATTCTTACTTGATCGTATGAAAGACACCAAAACCAACGATGATTTCTTTGATCAGATGAAGAAAAAATCAGCAACGGCGTAACTCACTGTTGAAATAAAAAACCGCACCATTTTTCGATGAGTGCGGTTTTTTTATTAATGAAACTTAATAGCTCATTGAGCCTGTCGAAATGCGCGGGGATACTCAACTTAATTGATCACGCTCCTTGTGGCATCAAGTTTACGCTCTGCATATAACACCACATCTTTAATCACCAACTTTTGCACGGCTGAAATAAAGGTTTGCATCGTGGCATAGTCTGGTTGGTTGTTGAGAGTGGGGAGTTGGATTTTTAAATTTGGTAAATTATCAGTCGCATTACTTGCATAATCTAAAAATAAAACTTGCAACTTATTGATGCAAGCAACAATGAATTGTCTTATTTCTACCGATTTCTCACCATTCTTAAAAGTTAGGGCTTTCACCCTAGTCCCAATATGAAAATCCTCATTTTGGGTGGTAGCTAAGAAAACCCCTCTATCAGCCACAGATAGCGTATCTCTACAATTGAATAATCTGCGATTTGGCAATCTGGCAATTTTTGTTGAAACTCCATTGCTCTCATGCTGATGACTAATTAATGGGATGTTTCCTTTTTGAGTATCCCTAATTATTACATCTCTGCCAGTTGCGATTTCAAATAGTGCTTTAAGGTTAAACTCCACCCATTCCCACCGTTCAAATTGCCCCAATATCTCTTTTTCTTTATCAGTCAAGTGATAATCTTTTAGCCCTGTTACAGTTAAATAAGCATCCAGTTTTTGCATATAACCTTGTTCAAGCTGTGCAGTAAACCGTTCTATAAAATCGAAGTCGATTTTTCCGTCTTCGGTCGGGAGTTGGATTTTGGTGTTTCTCATTTCGTTGCGGTTGAACTTATTTCCATAATCATATTTATTATTTGATGTTGCAACTCTAGTAGATGAGATAATAAAATTCGCTACTTCTTTATTGAATCGGTCTGTTTTTGATGTTAAATGTTGGATATGTGAGTAACCAATAAAACTATTTTCTTGATAAAACATTGTATCTGCTCCAATAGTTGTATCAGAACATGTAATTGTATTTCCCAAATGGGGCTGTACTAGATTAGCATTATGTTAGTCTATGAAAATGAAGATATCTAATTGTAAGTTAACTAAAAAAGTGAAGATA
>JAGWUI010000019.1 GCA_028868515.1 Gammaproteobacteria bacterium | reverse complement strand
TAAGTGCACACGATCACCTAGTCTACTCATCAAACGTACTAAGGGCATCGAATCACTGATATCTTCAGCACACTGGTGTAGGTTTTTCATGTCAAGGAATGGTCTCTTTCTGAACTGATAAAGCTTTTCATAATTTGAAAGTAACGGTTCTTGATAGATTTCAATTTCACTCACTATCAGAAAGCCTATGTTAGTGCTTTGCAAGAGATCCTCGAAACGGGAGAAAAGCCCTTGATAATGTGCTGACTGAACATACTTAAACGGTTTCACCTCCACATATTTGCGAGCACCACAGACATAGTGCACCTCAAAATCGGGGGTATAGATGTTTTGACCATCCTCATCATCAGGAAGATTAAATGTGCGAGGTTGTGGGAAATACGCTACGACCTCGGAGTCAAACTCCAAATGAAGACAGTATTTCGACTCTAGGATGGATTCGACAAGAATAGGCTTTCCCCCATTTGCTTTGATAGAGGGAAAACGAACGATGTTCTTAACAGCAGATTTTTTAATTTTACGCGCAGGACTATTCATGCTCCAGCTCATCCTGAACTTCCATGTTCAGATTATAAGCTTTTTATAAACTTATGCTATAATTTTTTATAAGCTTTAGCTATAATTTTACAAACTTATGCTGAAATCCGCATTAAACCATGATGTCCGCTAAATTACCTTTATCTTCCAACCAAGTTTTACGATCTGGCGCACGTTTCTTTGCCAGCAATTTATCGAGTAAATGATTGGTCGTATGTGTATCGTCCAAATCAAGTTGTACCAATCGACGTGTATCAGGATCCATTGTCGTTTCACGCAATTGCAACGGATTCATCTCACCCAATCCTTTGAATCGGGTAATTTGTGGCGCTTTGCCTTTAATCTTTGCCAAAATGCCCTGCAACTCGTCATCATCGAGCGCGTAATGCACATCTTTCCCTGCATCAATCCGATACAACGGCGGCATTGCGACAAATAAATGTCCTTGCTCAATCAACGCTGGAAAATGCTTCACAAACAACGCACAGAGCAACGTCGCAATATGTAATCCATCCGAATCCGCATCCGCCAGAATACAAATCTTGCCATAGCGCAATTCTGATAAATCATCGCTACCCGGATCAACGCCAATCGCAATCGCAATATCATGCACCTCTTGCGATGCCAGCACTTCATTGCTCGATACTTCCCACGTATTCAGAATCTTACCGCGCAGCGGCATAATCGCTTGAAAGACACGATTCCGCGCTTGCTTCGCGCTTCCACCTGCCGAATCTCCTTCGACGAGGAATAATTCAGTATCTTCACGCGTCGCGCCAGAGCAATCCGCCAGTTTCCCGGGTAATGCAGGGCCCGAAACGATTTTCTTACGCTCCACTTTCTTCGCCGCTTTCAAACGACGACCTGCACGCTCAATCGCCATTTCAGCAAGACGTGTACCGACATCAGGATGCTTGTTTAACCACAGGGAAAATGCATCTTTGGCAATGCTTTGCACAATCGGCGCAGCTTCACGACTCGACAATCGTTCCTTGGTCTGCCCTGAAAACTGTGGTTCTTGGAACTTGAGTGACAGAATAAAATTCACGCCATCCCAGACGTCATCGCCTGACAACTTCATATTGCGTGGCAATAAGTTACGCATCTCACAAAATTCACGCAGCGCATCAGTCGTCCCTGTACGCAAACCATTGACATGCGTACCGCCTTGCGCGGTTGGAATCAGATTGACATAGCTTTCTTGAATACTGTCGCCATCTTCCGCCGACCAACACACCACAAACTCACACGCAGCGCGCTCTGCTTTCCCACTCGCAGAAAAAGGCTCTAGCGGAACTGTTTCGCGCCCTTGCAACTCATCTTTAAGGTAATCCACCAAGCCATTTTCAAATTGCCACGTGAGTTTTTCACCGCTTTCTTCATCAGTGAAAATGACTTTTAAGCCTGCCGACAAGACTGCTTTGGCTTTTAAATTATGCTTCAGCGCCCGAACAGAAAACTTCGCATTATCAAAATACTTGGCATCAGGCCAAAAACGCACTAACGTTCCACTTTGCCGCTTTGGGAAGCCTTCCTTTGCCATCAGATCTGTGACTTTGTCACCATGTTCAAAACTCATCTGGTACTGAGTGCCGCCACGCAAAACACTGACATCGACGCGCGTCGACAAAGCATTCACCACGGAAATTCCCACACCGTGCAGACCACCAGAGAACTGATAATTATCGGTTGAAAACTTACCACCCGCATGTAGCTTGGTCATGATGATTTCGACACCACTCTGACCATATTCAGGATGAATATCGACTGGCATACCGCGTCCATTGTCCTGTACAGACAACGAACCATCTTTATAAAGGATCACTTCGACTTGATTGGCATGACCTGCCAATGCTTCATCGACAGCATTATCAATGACTTCTTGCGCCAAATGATTGGGGCGCGTGGTATCCGTGTACATCCCTGGGCGGCGACGAACAGGATCTAGACCAGAAAGAACCTCTAGGGATTCAGCAGTATATTGAGTCACTAAACACGTAATCCTTCATTCATTATGCTGTAAATATAGCGCGTACCGACAATGATTTTTGCTTGAAAAACAAAGCTGAAATCATATCACGTAAATAAAAAATCAATCATCAAGGGAATCTTATCTGCCATATCATGCATGAAATGATCACCACCTGATTCAATAATCATCGAACATTGCGCACCATCTTGCCCATAATATCCTTCGGCAACACGGTAATCTAACACTTCATCCCCTTGCTTTAATAGTACAAGGATATTTTCAGGATGAAGCGGAACAGGATTAAATAAAGTCGCAAAGTCCGCCAGATCACTTTCTGTAATCGTCCAACCCCCTAGTGTGGTATGTCCATGATGACCATTTGCAAAAAAACGCTTCAACGTTTCAAAGGGACGCACTGATGGATTGACGAGCACAGCTTTGACACCAAATTTGGCCACGCAAGCTGTTGAAAAAAAACCGCCTTGCGAACTCCCCACCAGCCCTGTATTTTGATCACTTTCAATGAGTTGACTCAACTTTGCCATGACTTGCATGGGTGGTAGGTTGAGGTCTGGGCGAACCACCTTAATGTCAGGACGATGAATCGCGCACCAATCTGTCAACATCTGACCTTTGGGAGATTGCGCATCACTATTTAAACCATGGATATAAATCAGTTGCATAATAAATATGAAATATCCCTAAGAAGTCACTGATCGAATAACTGAGAATTTACCACATCTGCACACCATAACGCTGTACAACACATCAAAGGATCATCAATCAACCACCATATAGTCACTTTTCGTCAATTGAACGGAATGAATAAACAGTTCACAAAAAGTACTTTAATGTTATGCTAGGGTCGAATATGTTTATATTGTGTCTAACAGTTCACTGATAATCATACTTTTGAATCGTTTAGCATACACAGTACGATACAGGATGTTTCGACGGCAGTTTCAGTTCAAAATGCCTCCTACTTCTCTTTCGCATTATTCATGCCGTATCCTTACTGTGTAATAACCGTTATTGAGAGTCTTATGCCTAGCCCAACGCCCTTGCATGAACCTTATTGCAGCTTACGTAAATCAGCCATTACACAAGGCGATTTAATCGAAGGACTGGCACAACTTGCAACAACTGGCGTTGCCCGAACCACTGAATTCGTTCAAGCAATCTATCGTGAGACATTCTTACGTTCCGTTGGACTATACCGCGAAGAAAACCAAACTCCATTACAAAAAGGCGTTTCAGATCGCACTTTCTGGTTTATCAAATTTGTGATGAAACATACGGGGCAATATGCTGCGCATGGATTACGTATCCTAGGTCGCGCCAGCCATGAACACGCTCAGAAACCCCTCGCACCACCTTTACACATGCTCGTCAGTGCCCTAAACGGAATCATGGGTGATCATTTAGTTTATGACTGCAACCCATTGGCGTTGCCGATGTTGGTATACGATCGTCATGGCAAAGTATTTACAGGCCCTCTCAGTGGTCGAGTTGTCATCTTGGTTCACGGTCTATGCATGGACACACATAGTTGGTATCCAAGTAAATATCAAAGCATGGGCGAGCAAATTTATCGTCAGCAAGATTGCACTGTTCTTTATCTGAACTACAACACAGGACGCCGTATTTCCTTAAATGGTCGATCTTTTTCTAACCTCCTGAATGATCTCGTCATCAAAAACCCAGATATCAGTCATCTCGACATCATTGGTCATAGCATGGGCGGCTTAGTTTCTCGTAGCGCTCTATTTTATGGCAAGCAATCTGGTTTTAACTGGATCTTCTTGGTTGATCATTTGATGTGTCTTGGATCACCACACCAAGGTGCACTGCTCGAACGTCTCGGCTACATGGTCATCGACAAAGTCGGTAAAATTCCCTTTGCTGGCTCAGTAGCACGACTTGGGGATCTTCGCAGTGCAGGGATTATTGACTTACGCTGGGGCAGTATCCGCGATGATGACTGGGAACATCTAAAATCTGGGCGTCGTGGCGACTTTGCTGATAACCGTCGACCAGCGCCACTACCCTCAAATATCAAAGCCTATTTTATTGCAGGTACGATTGAGCGCGAGAATATCCACTCTAAAGCTCGCGAAACAGTTGGCGACTATCTGGTCAGCGTCAAAAGCGCTCTGGGCGAACACGCTAATCCAGAATATCAACTGAATATCCCACAAGATCGGAAAGTTGTTTTTTATGGCGTGGATCATATGCAACTGCAATATAGTCAACGCGTCATTGATCAAGTCCTGCTATGGCTCGCGCCTAAGCCTAAGCAAATACCTAAAGTCACTCAGACGATCCCCGAGAAATCAGCTTTAGCAAGCTAAAGCAGCCTCAACGTAATCACTCAAAAAATTAACCCAACAAAAAAGCAGCTCATGAGCTGCTTTTTTTGTGACACATCCTATGACTAGGAATTAAGCACGATTTTGATAACGGCGGATGGTTTGAAGCTGAGCGGCTGTTTCTGCCAATGTTGCTAATGCAGCAGCAGAGTCAAAATCACCTTTTTGGTTCGCCAACAAGTTTTCCGCTTGTTGACGCGCTTCCAAGATTTTAGCTTCATCCAAGTTCGCAGCACGTATCGCAGTATCCGCCAAAACGGTTACAACGTGTGGCTGTACTTCAAGTACGCCACCCGATACATAGATCTGCTCTTCATGACCATTAGCATCCTGAACTCGCAGCGTGCTTGGCTTAAGTAATGTTACCAAAGGCGTATGCCCTGGTAATATCCCCATTTGCCCTGCAACACCATCAGCAATCAGCATGCTAATATTGCCGCTGAAAATCGAGCCACTTACGCTGACTACATCACAATGTAAGGTTGCCATGTGGCGTTCTCCTGCTTAATGGTCTTATTTAGCTGCGAGCTTTTCAGCTTTAGCAACAGCTTCTTCGATACCACCGACCATGTAGAACGCTTGTTCTGGCATGTGGTCGTAATCACCAGCAATAATGCCTTTAAAGCCAGCAATCGTATCTTTTGATGATACCAATTTACCTGGTGAACCAGTGAACACTTCAGCAACGTGGAACGGTTGTGACAAGAAGCGTTGGATTTTACGTGCACGGTAAACAACCAACTTGTCTTCTTCTGCCAACTCATCCATACCCAAGATCGCGATGATGTCTTTGAGTTCTTTATAACGTTGCAGAATGGTTTGTACGCCACGTGCAACAGTATAGTGCTCTTCACCCACAATCGCTGGATCGAGCTGACGTGAAGTTGAATCCAATGGATCAACCGCTGGGTAAATACCCAATGACGCGATATCACGTGACAGAACAACAGTCGCATCCAAGTGAGCGAAAGTGGTTGCTGGTGATGGATCGGTCAAGTCGTCGGCTGGAACATAAACCGCTTGAATCGAAGTAATCGAACCTGCTTGAGTTGAAGTAATACGTTCTTGCAGAACACCCATTTCTTCAGCCAATGTCGGTTGATAACCCACAGCTGACGGCATACGACCCAAGAGCGCAGAAACTTCAGTACCAGCCAATGTATAGCGGTAGATGTTATCCACGAACAAGAGAACGTCACGGCCTTTACCGTTTGCATCTTTTTCGTCACGGAAGTATTCAGCCATAGTCAAACCAGTCAACGCAACGCGTAAACGGTTACCTGGTGGCTCATTCATCTGACCATAAACCATGGCAACTTTATCAAGAACGCCAGAGTCTTTCATTTCATGGTAGAAGTCGTTCCCTTCACGAGTACGCTCACCCACACCAGCAAACACAGACAAACCACTGTGTGCTTTTGCGATGTTGTTGATGAGTTCCATCATGTTAACGGTTTTACCAACACCCGCACCACCGAACAGACCAACTTTACCACCCTTCGCGAACGGACAAAGCAAGTCGATAACTTTGATACCAGTTTCAAGGATTTCTGTTGAACCCGCTTGTTCTGCATAAGTTGGTGCAGCACGGTGAATTGCCCAGTGTTCTTTAGTATCAACTGGACCTGCTTCGTCAATTGGACGACCCAATACGTCCATGATACGACCCAAAGTCGCACCGCCAACTGGTACAGAAATTGGACCGTTGGTGTTTGTTACAGGCAAACCGCGTTTTAAACCTTCGGTTGAACCCATCGCAATCGTACGAACGATACCGTCGCCTAATTGCTGTTGTACTTCAAGTGTCGTCTCAGTGTTATCCACTGTCAGAGCATCATAGATCTTTGGAACGCTAGTGCGATCGAACGATACGTCGATAACAGCGCCAATGATCTGAACGATATGACCGCTACTCATGGCTGTCTCCTCAATTCAAAATAAAATCTAGTATCAAATCCGATGTCATCTCTCACATTAAGAATGACATCGACTTTGGTGAATGCTGCATACCGCAATTACAAATTCAACTACATTGATCACGTTTTCTGCGTTAAACCGCAGCAGCACCACCAACGATTTCGGAGATTTCTCGCGTAATCGCAGCTTGACGCAATTTGTTGTAGACCAACTGTAAACTCTTGATCAGATCGCCTGCGTTGTCTGTTGCAGCTTTCATTGCCACCATACGAGCAGCTTGTTCAGAAGCAACGTTTTCAACAACACCTTGATAGACCATAGATTCGATATAACGAAGCAATAATCCATTCAACACTTTCTCTGGACTAGGCTCGTAAATATAATCCCAAGGATGATCACGATGTAGGCGCCACTCATCAAGCTGTTCTGCTGGCAAAGGCACAAGCTGTTCAACAGTTGGCTTTTGCGTCATCGCATTTACAAAACGATTTGACACTAAATAAATACGATCAAGATCACCATTATCAAACGCAGCCATCATCGAGTGTACGGCGCCAGTTAACTGTTCCATCGTTGGGGCGTCACCCAGATGAGTCGTTGCCGACAACACCTTGCCACCAAAACTTTTGAAAAAAGTAACCGCTTTAGAGCCAATCACTGCAAATTGAACTTCGATTGATTGTTCTTGCTGCAACTTTACATGCTGAACAACACGTTTGAACAAATTGATATTTAAACCACCTGCCAAACCGCGATCAGACGACACCACAATATAACCAACACGCTTAATCGGGCGTTCGATCATATAACGATGTTTATACTCAGGATGTGCTTGCACTAAATGGGCAATCACGCGTCGCATGCTTTCGGCATACGGACGACCTGCAACCATGCGTTCTTGAGCGCGACGCATCTTACTGGCAGCAACCAACTGCATCGCACGCGTAATCTTCTGCGTGCTTTTGATGCTGACCACTTTGGCGCGAATTTCTTTTAGACTTGCCATACGCTTACCATGCCCTGCAAATATGAAAGCCAGAAGGGCTTTAGCATCCGAACGCTTTTTTTACAAAGTTTCAAATGCTAAAACCCGACTGATTAATAGGCTTGAGTCGCTTTAAAGGCTTGAATCCCTTTATGCAATTCAGCTTCGATGTCTTTGTCGTAGTTTGCAGTGGTATCAATCGTGGTCATCAACTGACCATGTTGTGAACGCATAAATGCAAGCAACGCAGTTTCAAAGTCACCAATTTTATTTACTGGTACATCAGTCAGATAATCTTCGTTTGATGCGAAGATTGCCACAGCTTGATCTGCCAATGAGAATGGTGCGTATTGTTTTTGCTTCATCAACTCAGTAACACGTTGACCGTGTTCAAGTTGTTTACGTGTCGTTTCGTCAAGATCTGACGCAAACTGAGCAAACGCAGCCAATTCACGATACTGTGCCAACGCGGTACGGATACCACCAGACAGTTTCTTGATGATCTTAGTCTGAGCAGCACCACCCACACGCGATACCGAAATACCCGCGTTAACCGCAGGACGAATACCTGAGTTAAACAGTGATGATTCCAAGAAGATCTGACCGTCAGTAATCGAAATTACGTTGGTTGGAACGAATGCAGAAACGTCACCCGCTTGGGTTTCGATGATTGGCAATGCAGTCAATGAACCTGTTTGACCTTTGACTTCACCGTTGGTGAATTGTTCAACATAGTCAGCAGATACACGTGCAGCACGCTCAAGCAAACGTGAATGGAGATAGAATACGTCACCTGGGTACGCTTCACGACCTGGTGGACGACGGAGAAGCAAAGAAATCTGACGATATGCAACAGCTTGCTTAGACAAGTCATCATACACAATCAGCGCATCTTCACCGCGATCGCGGAAGTATTCGCCCATTGTACAACCTGAATAAGGTGCAAGGAACAACAGTGATGCTGGATCAGAAGCACTTGCTGCCACAACAGTGGTGTATGCCAATGCGCCTGACTCTTCAAGTTTACGTACTACGTTTGCAATGGTCGATTGTTTTTGACCAATCGCAACATAGATACATTTAATGCCTGAAGATTTCTGTGCGATGATCGCGTCGATTGCCAATGCAGTTTTACCTGTTTGACGATCGCCAATGATCAATTCACGTTGACCGCGACCCACTGGAATCATGGTATCAACAGCTTTATAACCAGTTTGAACTGGCTCATCAACTGATTGACGCCAGATAACACCTGGTGCAACCTTTTCGACTTTATCAGTCAGTTTTGCATTGATTGGACCTTTGCCGTCGATTGGGTTACCCAACGCGTCAACAACGCGACCAAGTAACTCAGGACCGACTGGCACTTCAAGAATACGACCTGTACAGCGCGCTTTTTGACCTTCTTGTAAGCTCAAAAAGTCACCAAGTACGATTGCACCGACTGAATCCTGTTCAAGATTCAGTGCCATGCCATATAAGCCGCCGTCAAATTCGATCATCTCACCATACATTACATCAGCCAGACCATGAATCCGCACGATACCGTCTGATACCATAACAATGGTACCTTCGTTGCGGGCTTCGGCGCTGGTGTCCAGATCGCTGATACGCTGTTTAATGAGCGCACTGATCTCAGAAGGATTCAGTTGTTGCATTGCGCTTTCCTCAATGATTTAAAAATTCTTTAATATTGCTGTTGATGGACTCAAAAAAGAATCAACCAGCCAGCAAGCTAGTGCGTAATTTTTCCAATTTGCCAAGGACTGAATCGTCGATGACTTGATCGCCTGCACGAATCACAACACCTGCGATTAACTCTGGTTTAACTTCGACCTGAGAATTAATCTTGGTACCAAAACGAACCGCTAAGCGATCAGTCAGGGCTTTTTGTTGTTCAGCGGACAGTGCAAAAGCTGTTTGAATGACGACGTCAGTTTCATGCAAGCCTTTGGCTTTTTGCAATTCGAACTCTGCACTTACTTCTGGCAGCAATGACAAACGATCGTGTTCAGCAAGTTGTGTCAAGAAATTACGAAAGCCAGCACCCACTTTACCGAGCTGTTCTGCCAATACCACAACAATAGCTTGAACTTGTTGCTGATAAGACAAAGTTGGGCGTGCCAGATAGTCAGCAAAAGCCTGGTCTTGCACAACTGCACTCGCATTAGCGAGCGCAGTCGACCACGCTTCTACACCGCTCGCTGTATCTTGCTGTTCTGTCGCATACGCAAATGCCGCTTTGGCATAAGGTCGCGCTAGCGTTGAAAGTTCAGCCATGATTTGTCTCGATTACAGTTCAGCAGCTAGCTGGTTGAGCATAGCAGCATGGGCATTTTGATCGACTTGAGCTTTCAGGATCTTCTCAGCACCTGAAACCGCCAAAGCCGCAACTTGGCTACGCAACGCTTCACGTGCTTGATTAATTTCTTGATCAATTGCTTCACGTGCTTGTTGACGAATACGCTCACCTTCAGCAGTCGCTTGTGCACGCGCATCTTCAATCATTTGCGCAGCACGACGATTTGCTTGTTCGATCAATTGAGCTGTTTGCGCTTTAGACGCATTCAGTTCATCTTGAACTTGAGTTTGAGCAGTAGCCAATTCAGCTTTCGCCATTTCAGCAGCATTTAGACCATCAGCAATTTTCGCCTGACGTTCTTCGATTGCGCCAATCAATAGCGGCCAAATGAATTTCATGCAAAATGCGATAAAAAGCACAAATGCAATAATTTCACCTAGCAGGGTTAAATTAATATCCATGATATTCCCTCTAGTATGTTACGGGGAAAGGATTAAGGTGCTACAGCAGCTGGTGCAGTCACAGCAGCAACAGGTGCAGTTGCAGCAGCTTGTTTAGCTTGAGCAACAAACGGGTTACTGAAAATGATGAACAGACCCAAACCAACAGCGATCATTGGCACAGCGTCAACAAGACCCATTACAACGAAGAATTTGGTTTGCAATTGTGGGCCGAGTTCTGGTTGGCGAGCAATCGCTTCGATGAAACGACCACCGAGGATACCAATACCAATCGCCGCGCCCAATGCGCCGAAAGCAAGAAGAAGTGCGCCAGCAATAGCTGATAAACCGATTAAACTTTCCATTTAGAGTGACCTCAAGGTTGGTTAAAACAAAAAACAAGTTAAAAAAACAAAATCAAAAACAATTTAAACGTAGTTACGACGATCTAAAAATAGTCTACAGCGCTTAGTGTTTCTCGCTTGCCATCGACAAGTAAACAATCGTCAACATCATAAAAATAAAGGCTTGCAAGCTGATGATCAGGATATGGAAGATCGCCCAAGGCACAGACAATGTCCACTGTAACCACCATGGCAACAAGCAGATCAGAATAAAGATCAGCTCACCTGCATACATGTTACCGAACAGTCGCAAAGCCAATGATACTGGACGAGCGATAAACACCACGATCTCTAAGAAAAAGTTGATTGGAATCAAAATTAATTGAACCAGCTTATTCTTAGCCGAAAATGGATGCAACGTCAGTTCACCAACAAATCCACCCAGACCTTTTTCTTTAATACTGAAGAAAATGATCAGTACGAAAACAGACAATGACATGCCCATCGTGACATTCGGGTCTGTTGTTGGTACGACTTTCATGAATACATGATGTTCTTCAGCACCGAAGAAGGTTGCAGCAGCCCATTGCACTGCTTTAGGAATAAAATCAACAGGGATTAAATCCATGAAATTCATGAGGAAAATCCACACGAAAATCGTGAGTGACAAAGGTGCAATGAGTTTCGATGTGCCGTGATAGGTATCACGCACACTGGTATCCACAAATTCAACAACCATTTCAATCGTTGCTTGTAATCCACCTGGCACACCTGAAGTTGCACGACGTGCAACCAACCAGAATAATGCACAGAAAATAATTCCTAGACCGATTGCCCAGCCCATTGAATCCAGATTAATGGCATTGAATCCCATTGCATGTGCTTCGGCAGCATCATGTGCAAGTGACCATTCGCCAGTGACTGGATTTTTACCATAAGTCAAATGAGTCAAATGGTGGGAAATATACTCGGAGGAGGTGAGTGTCTGCTGTTCAGCCATTGGGCACACCTAATAAAGACTAAAGTTAATATAAAAGCAAAAAATCTTGTACCTAGTCGTCAATCGGACAAACTAGCATACGTAAACCCTAAATCAGAACTCGAATTCTAAAAGCGCACTGATTAAATCGACGTTTTATCAATCCAACAATGTCGCATTGTTTCTTTCTCTTGACCAAATTGTTCTTTTACAAAGAATCAATGCCAAAATACTTTAAAGACCACATCATAGATTTTCATCGTTTTTGAAGTCATTTCGATGAAAAAATACTTAAAAAAGCATCAATCTACGCTTTTATCTAACCAATCTATCTAACACAATCCATCAGTCGATCTATATGACCTATGACTTTCCAGATATTTGTCCAAGCCAGACTGGATACGCCCAAGCCATCGCTTGTATCACCGCAAAACCTGCAAATAGCGCACTCGCTGACAAAGGATCGATTGTCCGAAATGCGATAAAGAATCCAGCAATCACAATCACAAACTTGCCAATCACACCTTGGTAAAAGCTTGCCAACATCAGTTGACCATTTCCACCAAAACGAAATGATTTCCATGCCGCGTAGCCACTTCCCAACCAGCCAATGAACGCACCGATCGCTGCACTTTTTGCAGCCACGAGACCAAAAAGCTGCCAAGCAATCAATCCCGCACAAGGAATAATGCAAGCCTGAGCCAAAACCAAGCCAACAGGAAATTCACGCTGTATCAACGGACTAGGCTTACTCATACGTAACATTCATCCGCACTGCAACATTTAACAGTTTTGACAAAAAAATCGTTTTGGACAAAATTTCACCAAATTAGGGCGCGCTCATTATAGTTATGTGTCAGGTTTGTTGCAAGGGCAAGCAAGAAAATGATTGATTTTTTATTAAAATACGCGTGCGTTTTTGAAAGAACTTTTTAGCGTTTACACTCTTCCAAACGATGCGCCAAAAATTGCCAACCTTGGACAAAATCCGTGGAACTTGCCATCACTTCATCAATCGGATAATAGTGAATTGGGCTTAATTTAGCAGTCAATGCCGCAGTTGGCTGACGTTCTGCAAACAAACACATCGTCTCAGCATGCGGTCGATTTTGATTGAGCCAGATCAGTTGTCCAATACTCGGGGGCAATTCAGGGTCCACAGTCAATGCACCCGCGAATTTAAAGTTTAGGGAAGACTCTAAGTAATGGTAAGCATCGTGATATGCCCAATAGGATCTAGGGGTTTGAGACTTTTCTGCAGTGACCGCCGCTCGTAATTGCTCAGCAAAACGCTGGGCATTGCGTTGATATTGCATAGCATGCGCTGGAAATTGCCGACCACGAACCAGCGCAATGTAATTTGCGATGCTAATGGCATTCTCAGGATCCAACCAGATATGTGGATCGAGGGATTGTGGAATCGCTTGTCCTTTAAGATCACGCAGTGGTAAACGGCGAAAGATTTTAAGATCAAATAACGCAATGGCATTCTGTTGATGCGCCAACAGCTCATACAAAGGCGCTTCATAATCCCGCCCAAACCAAATGACAAAATCAGACTGTTTGAGTAGCAAACGATCTGACGGGCGCAGATTAATATCATGTCCACTCGATGCAGGTGGCAATAACAGCACTGGATTCTCGACACCCATCGTCACTGCTTTGGCAATTAAATACAGCGGATGTGTGCTCGCAACCAAAACCCCAGCTTGTGCTTGCGTCAGGCAAGTTAATATTGCAATCACAACCAAAGCCAACAAACGATGCAGAAAAAACATGAGCGCGCCAAGCATAATTTCAAAACTGACCGAATATGTTACACTATTACACTAATTTTGCGTAGATCACAGCCTTTGCCTAGATCACAGCGCATCCAACTTTCGCATTGCTCAACGAACCTTGATCGTGAAGTGAGAATATGAATAAAGACATATCCTTGACCCCGCTTCAGACCACCACGCACGATGCTGCGTCTTGCGGGTACACACATCACAGCCACGACCATAGTATTGCGCATCATAGCCATGACAATAGTGTCCATGACACGCACACGCATTCAATTGCACGACGAATCGCAGATGCTGAACAAGAATGCCAACGTCGTGGTGTGCGTTGGACCACACTGCGCAGTGACGTACTCACTTTAATTTTACAAGCGCCCAAACCCATCGGGGCTTATGATTTACTCGCCAAAATGGCATATCAAGGTCGTCCACCTGCTCCGCCTACGGTTTATCGCTCACTCGATTTTTTGCTGGAACAAGGTTTTATTCATCGGCTCACATCAATTAATGCATATGTCCCCTGTTGTCACCCACGCAATGGTCATCAAGCGGCATTTTTAATTTGCCAGCGTTGTCATCGTGTTGATGAGGCTGAATCATTGAATTTACAAAACAGCTTACAGATGATCGCGCAACAAGGTGGCTTTCTAGTTCAACAAACCACCATTGAAATCGCAGGTTTATGTATCTCTTGCCAGCAAGAATCGACTGCTGAACAACATACAACCTCTCCGAATACCAAACCAACCAATGATTTAATTGAGAAAAATCAAAAAAAGCGTAGAAAAGATCATGAATAAGCCGATCACAACGCATCAACACGATGCTGTTGTACTCCCCGCATCGCCAGCACCATTAGTGACCATCGATCAAGTTTCCGTACGATTCGAGCAACGGCTTGTGCTGAATAACATCTCCATGGCAATTGCACCACGCGAGATTGTGAGTTTAATTGGCCCAAACGGTGCGGGAAAATCGACCCTCGTCAAAGTCGTTCTCGGACTTCAAAAACCAAGTAGCGGCTCAAGACAGATTCATGGCGAGTTAAAAATTGGTTATGTTCCACAGCGTTTCCATTTATCCAAGAGCATGCCGCTACGGGTGCGTGATTTATTTGATTTGATTCGCACCACGCCTGACTTTCGCAACCAGATTCTGGAAGAAACTGGATCGGAAAACCTACTAAATCGTGATGTTCAGGATTTATCAGGTGGTGAAAGACAGCGGGTTTTATTGGCACGAGCATTGTTGATTCGTCCCAATCTACTCGTATTGGATGAGCCAATGCAGGGCTTGGACATTCATTCCGAAGAAGAACTGTATGCGTATGTGCGCACACTGCCTGAACGTTATGGCTGCGCGGTGCTGATGGTATCGCATGATTTGCAGTGGGTGATGCAAGGTACGCAACGTGTGATTTGTCTCAATCATCATATTTGCTGCAGCGGTACGCCTGCCAAAGTATTACAAGACCCTGCTTATCAAGCGATTTTTGGCACTGAACGTGTGCCGTATGAGCATCACCATGATCATTGTCGCCATGAAGACCTGCATCATGAGCATCACCATCATGAAAACTGTGATCACGGGCATGATTTACCCCACATTCACCCAGAAGTCGCTATCGATTTATTAGACGCCCCGTTAAAGACAACTGAAAAAGAGACCAAACAATAATGGACTACATCAGCCTACTCGCTCCCGCATGGACAATGGGCGCATTATTGGTTTTTCTCACTGCACCACTCGGTTGTTTAATGCTGTGGCGGCGCATGTCTTTCTTTGCCGATACACTGGCACATGGCACACTGCTCGGTGTTGCAATGGCTGGATTATTAGCGCTGCCTTATTGGGCAGGCGTGCTGAGTGTTTCAGGACTTTTAGTGTTGATTTTATGGGTTTTACAGGATCGACGCTTACCGACAGATGCGCTATTGGCGCTTTGCTCCTCTGCGTTATTGTGCAGTGGTTTGTTGCTTGTGAATCAATTGCCTGCGTTACGTCCTGAACTGATTGGGTATTTGTTTGGTGATTTGTTGGCTTTGAATTGGGCGGATTTGCCTATTTTGCTGACTGCGATTATCGCAGGTGTCGGCATACTGGTCTGGAACTGGAAATATCAGCTTCGTCTGGCGATTGATTCCGATATGGCCGCCAGCGAAGGCGTTCATGCTGGTGGTCAACGTTTGATTTTTATGTTGATCTTGGCTTTATTTACAGTATTGGCACTGAAAGCCGTTGGCACGTTACTGATGGGTGCGCTGCTGGTAATTCCTGCTTTGACCGCACGGCTCTGGGCACGTTCACCACATCATATGGTTGGTCTGGCTTTTGTTTTTGCACAGGTTGGGATTGCAGGTGGGTTATGGGGTAGCGTGTGGTTGAATATCGCTACAGGGGCTTCGATTGTGTTGGTGATGGCGATTGTGTTTGGGGTGTTGTTTGTGGGGCAGAAGGTGAAAGCTAAGCAACTTGTTGCGAGCTCATAGTAAATTCAATTTCACTGAAAAATATATTGATCTTTATTGTTTCCCACCAAAATGAGGCTAAAACCCATACGACTTTTACTTAGTAAAATAAAATGATATGATTTTTGATATAGGAATACGGTATTCAAAATTTTAAAGTCTTTGTTTGTGCCCTGTCCCTAACCGGATTGTTTGGCAACATGGATGGAGTAACGTTATTACCGATAGCCAAGCTTTTTTTTAATATGCTATCCGCATACACCACAATCGAGTATCTCATGGAGAAATATTATGGGGCTAAATAAGATGAAGCTAACAAGCGTGCGAAGTGTGGTTGCGATGCTGCGGAGGTATCAACTCCCGCGCTTGACTGTAGGTAATAACTGAACAAGATCTATGCTAAGAGCCGCGTGGGATAATCCCCCACACTCCGCACCATTTCCCTTAAAAGCCCAATTCGAAAGATTTGGGCTTTTTTCTTAAGATTTGTCGATAGCTAGCTGCGTACAAATTTAAATACCACCATATATTTGGTGCGCAATACGCACCTTATCTCTGGGCGCGTTCGCCTAATCATATTCACGCAGATTGGAATTGTAAGTGGCTTGTGGGGTAGCGTGGTTGAATATCGCCACGGGTGCAGCGATTGTGTTGGTGGTGGCGCTGGTGTTTATGTGGCAAAAAGTTAAGTCTAAACAGTAGGTTCTTTGATAATTATTAAGATTCTATAATCTGTTAATTTTTTTCAAACTATGGTAGTTTTACATTGATATCAATAAATTTTTTTACCGTGGTTTTTAATTCAAAAAGTATCTTATGCAGTAGCTTTTGGGATCTTATTTTTTCACTGTTGCCGCATAAGAGTAGTTAGGCTGAACTAGGTACTCACATGGATTTTGTTCAAATTGAAGACTGGTTAAAAACAACAATTGCAGGCATTGTTCTGTTAGGCGCATTTGGCAGTATTGTTGCTGTTTGGCTGCTAAAGTATCTGGGGCCACCTGCGCAGAAATTGTTCTCTAAACCTTTGCGCTACCTCCAGAAAGAGCGTATGTGGCGTTATTGGAGAAGCGGAACAGCTTACTCCTTCATTAAAAATGATCAGACAAATCGAAAGTTAATTTTTTATTTGTTCAGGCATCTAGCACGTTTGTTGATGGCGCTAACTGCACTAGCCGTTTCAATTATCGCGCTATCTATATCAGTCACATCTCGGTCTGATGTTCTACTGACCTATGGGACATTTTTTCTCGCAACCGCTGCCTTCCTTTCCTCATACTGGGTAAAAATTGAGTACGACTACATAACCATTAACTATGTGGTCGAGTGGCAAGGCACAGGTCTTGTTAAGGACATTCCTAATCTCAAAGCAGGTAAAGATAAAACCACGCCTAACCCATCATTCAAGCGGGACGCCTAGCTGCGCCCCTTAATTCAAAAGTTAGGAATGCCAAAATTAAGTTGAGTTCCATAACTCGCTTTCTATTTTGGTGATCAAAACCAACATCCCACATCACCAACTTGTCTAACAAAAACGACCAATAAGGTTTGTTGTACAGCCCTGCTCTGCTATATTACTCGTTTTGCCGCATTACTAAGCTATCACCATGAATTCTGCTATCCAGTCTGCTCTTGAAACCGCCATCTCCCAACTCAAAACTGACGGGACACTACCCGCCGATTGGCAAGACAAAAGCAGCCTCAGCCGCACCAAAGATCGCAACCACGGTGATTTTGCATCGAATATCGCCATGCTCGCAGCAAAAGCCGCAGGCGCAAAACCCCGCGATCTCGCAGAAAAAATCGTCGGCGCACTGCCAACAAGCGACAGCATCCTAAAAGTCGAAATCGCAGGCCCTGGCTTTATTAACTTCTTCTTAAATGACGACCAACGCTTCGCCATCCTCGATCAAATCGCAGCAGGTGGCGATATTTATGGTGAAAATAAACTGAACGCGGGTAAAACCGTACAAGTCGAATTCGTTTCCGCCAATCCAACCAGCTCACTCCATGTTGGTCATGGTCGCGGCGCAGCATACGGCATGACCGTTGCTCGCTTGCTCGAAGCGACAGGCTATCAAGTTCAACGCGAATACTACGTCAATGACGCAGGTCGCCAAATGGATATTCTGGCAACCAGTACCTATCTGCGTTATTTAGAACGTTGTGGACAAACGCTGACTTTCCCGCAAAACGCTTATAAAGGCGACTACGTCTACGATATTGCTCAGCACATCCTCGACAAACACGGCAAAGTGTTTGAACGCGCTGCGGCTGATGTGTTCAACGATGTTCCTGCTGATGTGGTGTACGGTGAAAAAGACAGCGAAGGCAATCCAACAATACTGTCAGGCGACAAAGAAAAGCATATCGATGGTTTAATCCAAAACTCGCAAAAACTGCTTGGCGCAGAAGGCTATGCGGTTTTCCATCAACAAGCCCTGAATGAAATTCTCGATGATATCAAAGATGACCTCGGTGAATTTGGTGTGCATTTCGACAAATGGTTTAGCGAAGCAACCTTAAAAGACAAAATCACCGAAGCCTTGGCAATCCTGCAAGACAAAGGCTTCCTCTACGAAAAAGACAGCAACATCTGGTTCCGTTCAACCGATTTTGGTGATGAAAAAGATCGTGTGGTGCAGCGTAAAAATGGCTTAACCACCTATTTCGCAGCGGACATCGCCTACCATCTCAACAAATACCAACGTGGCTTTGATCACATCGTCGATATCTGGGGTGCAGACCATCACGGCTATATCGCACGCGTCAAAGCCGCGATCAGCGCGCTCGGCTATGACCCAGAAAAACTAACCGTATTACTGGTGCAGTTCGTCAGCCTATGGCGTAGTGGTGTTGCGGTACAAATGTCCTCGCGCTCGGGTTCATTCGTCACCTTGCGTGAACTTCGCCAGGAAGTGGGTAATGATGCAGCGCGTTTCTACTATGTGATGCGTAAGAGCGTTCAACACATTGATTTCGATTTAGATTTAGCTGTTTCACAAAGCAAAGATAATGCGGTGTATTACATTCAATACGCCCATGCTCGTGTCCATCGTATGCTGGAAAAAGTTGCAAGTCTGGGACTCACTTTTGATGCCAAAGTCGGTCGTGCAGCCGCATCACGTCTAGTTGAAACGGTTGAAGCCGAACTCTTGGCAAAACTCGCTGCATATCCAGATGTGCTGAATAATTCAGCCAGCCAACATGAACCGCATCAACTCGGCAATTACTTAAAAGAGTTAGCATCCTTGTTCCACGGCTGGTATAACGAACATAAAGTGATTGGCGATGATGTCGAACTGATGCAAGCACGTTTGCTACTCAGTGTATCGGTGCGTCAGGTCATTCATAATGGTTTGTTATTACTTGGTGTTTCTGCACCTGTTTCGATGTAGTTGGTCGTGTCATTGGGCATCTACACAAAGAGTCATGTAATATCCATCAATCACCGTGATGGATAAGATCAAAAAAGGAAAATATCGTGCTTGGTACAAAACCTAGAGGAGCAACCAAACGTCCTACTGCAACAGCAAAACGCAGAGGTCCGCTCGTACCGACTTGGTTATGGACGGTTTTTGGTGTTTTATTTGGACTGACCTGTCTTGCATTGCTGTATCTCTGGCAGCCATGGCAACCGACCTCGCATGAGTCGGCGGCACAAACTGAGACTTCTGCGCCGAAGACTGCTGACGGAGATAAACCTGCTAAATTCCAGTTTTATGATCTACTGCCTAAACAAGAAGTGACGCCGATTCCAACACAGACCGTGCCTGATGTTGTTCCTGATGATCCATCAACACCAGTCGTTGATGCTGCAAACTCGGCATCGTCTGATTCAGACTCAGATACAAAATCAACGCAAACTAAAGCGGCACAAACGCATTATATTTTGCAGGTCAACAGCTTCCAGTCCTCAGATGAGGCAGACAAGCAACGTGCTTCTGTACTGCTAGCAGGACTACCTGCAGATGTTCGTCATACAACCAGTGATGGACAAGATTGGTATCGCGTGATTTCAGGGCCTTTTAATAGTAAAAGCGAAGCCATGAAAGCACAAAAACAACTGCAAGATAGCGGAATTGATGCTTTAGTCGTTGAGCAAGGCAACTGATACAACAGCTTTCCACGCTTAAGATATAAAAAAAGACGATTAACTCGTCTTTTTTTATATTCATTGTTTAACGTTAAATATGTTTACTTTTTCTTGATCAAACCATCATCAATCAATTGCTGGAAATGCTCACAGATCGCGACGCGCACATCCCGATATTGAATTTTAAGATCGCGCTGGCTTCGACCATTATCGAACGCAATTTTATGACCAACATTACGTGCCACAAAATCGCGCGTCATGCCGAACAACGGTGCAATCAACCAAAAACCCAGTTTAGGTGCAGGAATCAAGGGAAATGGATATTTAGAGCCATATTTTTCTCGAAGCGCAGAACCCATTTGTAACATGCTTAAAGTGTCGGCAGACACAATATAGCGACCATTGGCTTCAGGGGTGAAACCTGCTCGAATATGCGCATCCGCAACATCGCGAACATCCACCAAACCCATCAACAAATGCGGCGCGCCAAAACGCATCGTCCCATCGCCAAATTGCTGTAACGTCGAAATACTGGCTGAAATACTATTGGTCGTGAGCGCAGGGCCAACGACTAGACCTGGATTAACACAGACTAAATCCCAACGATTCGGCTGACTTTGCTCACCGTGTAATTTCCATGCCTCGCGTTCCGCAACAACTTTGGAATAATTATACGGCTGATGATCAACACTACTGGTCGTATTCCAATGTGACTCATTCAATGTATTGTTAGGCAAATTGCTCGCATCTTGATTATCACCATAGGTTGCAACTACGCTCGATGTGAGCACCACACGTTTGACACTCGGCGTACGCTCAACGGATCTAAACACATTGCGAGTACCTTCCAGCGCTGGGCGAACCAGAGCCTCATTGGCATCTTTATAGCCTGAAATAATAAAAGGGGATGCGGTATGAATCACTAACTCACATCCTGCCATTGCTTCATCGAATGCGCGATCAGTCAACAAATCCGCCTTAAACAGTTTCAATGTGCCCGTACTATGGTCTGCAATCTTTTGCAGATGGGCGACACTGCTCGTTTTTGCAGGATCACGAACTGTGGCATGAACCGTATGCCCTGCCTCTAATAGATTTTTGACAATCCAACCTGCAACATAGCCACTCGCGCCTGTAATCAAAATTGGTGCTTTTGGATCAATGGTGGTCATCTCAGTTTTTCCTTTATTGTAAAAACATTATAAATATTCGCGCACTAACTCTAGTGACTGCTGATAAAGTTGATCACCCAATTGCGTGTTTTTTGCATGATGTGATTGCCAACTTGGCATATGTGCACTGACATATTGACCATTTTTTGTTGACCATTCATGACTGATCGCCATTTTAGTAATCAATTCAGCGGGTCGGCTGGTCGGAATCAAGAATGGTCGCATAACGACATATTGAAGTTTTGGCACATCACGATAAATATCTGAGTTCACACCACCTGGATGTAGTGCATTACTGGTCACTGTAGAGCCTTCCAACTGACGTGCTAGCGCATGGCTAAACAATAAATTTGCCAATTTGGACTGTCCGTAAGCAGAAACCGCATGATAAGTGCCTGATGATTGCTGGAAGGATTCAGGGTTAATATGCCCCAGCCAATGCATAATCGAAGACAAATGAATAATTCGCCCTGCCTGCGCCGCTTGCAATGCAGGTAGTAACAACTGTGTCAGCAAGAAAGGGCCGAGATAATTCACACCAAACTGCTGTTCATAGCCATCAACTGTTTGTTGGAGAGACTCTCCAAAAATACCTGCGTTATTAATCAATACATCTATTGAACCATAACGAGATTTAACCAGTTCCGCTGCTGCTTTGACTGAGGTAAGACTATTTAAATCAAGCTCAATCAAATCAACTTGACCAGAACCACCAAGTTTCAATAGCTCATCCTGCGCTGCTTTTGCTTTAATGGGATTACGACATGCCAGAATGACATCAGCACCACTTTGAACAAGTCTTTTTGCGGTTGCCAAACCAATTCCAGTATTTGCACCTGTGATTAAAACGCGAGTTGTAGACATGCGATATTGCTCCAAAAATATGGACCTACGATAAATGCGCAACGCTTAAATATACAGCAACGGATGACAAACTAAACATGACAACGAATATTGTCAAATTATTTACCTTTTAATAAAAAAACAGCTTCATTATGATAAAAAACAGAATTTATAGGTTTCCGAATAATCTGATGATCTACTTGAAAATAATGTTTTCTCAAACATGTTAGCAATATCTAATATCAGTTCAGCATTCTCTGTAGATATATCTTTCTTTTCTGCTTCAACAGTCTTAACAACACCCGTTTTTTCAATTTGAAAATTGAAAGACCAAATAAAACCGCACAGGTAATTATCTTTATTATTTTTTTCAATCAATTGCCGTCACAATCTAGCAACGGCAATCCTGATAAGAACAAAGCCGACTAAAGTCAAACTTCTTTATACAACTGACTACCTTGTTCGTGATACACCACTGACATTTCTTCCATACCCTTTTGCACAGCATCCTGCTCACTCAACCCTTGCTGCGCAGCATAGTCACGCACGTTTTGAGTAATTTTCATCGAGCAGAATTTTGGCCCACACATCGAACAGAAGTGCGCGGATTTATGTGCATCTTTTGGCAAGGTTTCATCGTGATATTCGCGCGCTGTATCTGGGTCTAGTGCCAAATTGAATTGATCTTCCCAGCGGAACTCGAAGCGTGCTTTTGACAAAGCATTATCACGGACTTGCGCCCCCGGATGACCTTTTGCCAAGTCCGCCGCATGAGCAGCAATCTTGTAAGTAATGATGCCGTCTTTGACGTCTTTCTTGTTGGGTAAGCCCAAGTGCTCTTTCGGCGTGACATAGCAAAGCATTGCAGTACCATACCAACCAATCATTGCCGCACCAATCGCACTGGTGATGTGGTCATAACCCGGTGCAATATCCGTCGTCAGCGGCCCAAGGGTATAAAACGGTGCTTCACCGCAGACTTCAAGTTGCAAATCCATGTTTTCTTTGATCATATGCATCGGCACATGACCAGGCCCTTCAATCATGACTTGCACATCATGTTTCCAAGCAATTTGCGTCAGCTCACCCAGCGCACGAAGTTCACCAAATTGTGCTTCGTCATTGGCATCTTGAATACAACCCGGACGTAAGCCATCACCCAAACTGAACGACACGTCGTAGGCTTTCATGATTTCGCAGATTTCTTCAAAGTGCGTGTATAGGAAGTTTTCTTGATGATGCGCCAAGCACCACTGCGCCATGATTGAACCGCCGCGTGACACAATGCCTGTCAGGCGATTCGCTGTCAGTGGCACATAGCGCAGCAGCACGCCCGCATGAATCGTAAAGTAATCCACGCCCTGCTCGGCTTGCTCGATCAACGTATCACGGAAGATTTCCCATGTCAGATCTTCAGCCACACCGTTTACTTTTTCTAGAGCTTGATAGATTGGCACTGTCCCGATTGGCACTGGTGAATTGCGGATAATCCACTCACGGGTCTCATGGATATTTTTACCTGTCGATAAATCCATGATGGTGTCCGCACCCCAGCGGGTTGACCATGTCATTTTGGCAACTTCTTCATCAATCGAAGAACCCAATGCCGAATTACCAATATTGGCATTGATCTTCACCAAAAAGTTACGGCCGATGATCATCGGCTCAGCTTCTGGATGATTAATATTGGCAGGAATAATCGCACGGCCAGCCGCCACCTCACTGCGAACAAACTCAGGCGTGATCTGACTAGGTAAATGCGCACCAAAGTTTTGACCTTCGTGCTGACGTAAATCCGCACCTTCGTATTGACGCTGGGTTTCACGAATCGCGATATATTCCATCTCTGGCGTAATAATTCCCTGACGCGCGTAGTGCATTTGGGTGACGTTCTGACCGGCTTTTGCACGACGCGGATTTTGAATATGCGCAAAACGCAACTCCGCAGTCGTAATATCGCGTGCACGCTGGCGCCCAAATTCGGATGATAATCCTGATAATTTTTCAGTATCACCGCGCGCCTCAATCCACTTGGAACGCAGATCTGGCAAACCTTTAGTCAAGTCAATGGTCACGCTTGGGTCGCTATACACACCTGATGTGTCATAGACCAAAACGGGTGGATTTTTTTCACCACCTAAACCAGTTGGCGTATCAGTTAAGGTAATTTCACGCATCGGTACTTGGATATCTGGTGTTGAACCTTGGATATACACCTTCTTTGATGCTGGCAAAATCCGTGTGAGGTCTTGAGCCTCAACATCATGAGCAGAAGGAACGGGTGCAGAAGAAGGTGTCGCAAGGCTATTCATGGCAGCAATCCAAATCACGCAAAATAATATATGCGCACTATAGCGTTTCATCGCCTCAAGGGCTATGGTTACGGCACATTAAGATACCTTTTAACATGATGAATAATGTACATGACTGCAACCGTAAATACGCCCACTCTTTCTGACCATCATTTCTCCGAACGACTCCTCGCATGGTTTGAACAACATGGGCGGCATGACCTACCGTGGCAAGTCACCGACGATCCTTATAAAGTCTGGGTGTCAGAAATCATGCTCCAGCAAACTCAAGTCAAGACCGTGCTTCAATATTTTGATCGTTTTATGCAGCGCTTTCCAACCGTACAGGATCTTGGTCAGGCTAGCTGGGATGAGGTTGCACCATTTTGGGCGGGGCTGGGTTATTACGCGCGTGCCAGAAATTTACATAAAGCAGCTGGCATGGTCGCCGAAAAAGGAAGATTTCCAGAAAACCTAGAAGAATGGATGGAGCTCTCTGGGATTGGTCGGTCAACAGCAGGCGCGCTGATGTCCCTCGGTTTACGTCAATTTGGCGTCATCATGGATGGTAATGTCAAGCGCGTACTCAGTCGCTATTTGGCGCTAGAAGGCGATAGTATGAGTAGTGGGTTTATCAAAAATATCTGGCAAATCGCCGAATCCCTCACGCCACAAACACGCGCACACGACTACAACCAAGCGATCATGGATTTAGGTGCAACCATTTGTACGCCGAAGAAGCCATTGTGCTTATATTGTCCAATGCACAGTAATTGCGAAGCATTTAAACAAAATCGAGTCTTAGAGTTGCCACAAAAGCCTGCACGCAAAGCTACACCAACACGTCATGCAACCGTCTTGATGATCCAGCACAATCAGCAGCTTCTCTGGCAACAACGCCCTGCTGAAGGACTCTGGGGGGGACTATGGTGTTTGCCTGTGATTGAAGCTGATCTTGAACAACTATTATCAAATCTAGGGTTAAAAAATGGCTCTCTAGGTCAAAAAATACGCCACACTTTCACCCATTTTCATTGGGAATTACAAGCCATTCACTTTGAAATTGAAGCAGATCAAAAACAAATGCTGGAACAATATTTTTCACAGATACGTTGGATGAATCCTGTCGAAGCATTTGCATCTGGCATCCCTGAAGCGATGCGCAAACTATTATCTTAGTTAAATTGTATAAATTCAGGACACTCTAATGACGTTTGAAACCTACTTATGGCATACTCTGCCGCAATTTATTCTTGGTGCACATTGACACCATGTTTGCCACACGTTATTCGACAATTTTAATGAGCACATCATGCAACTGACCTGTTTTAAAGCCTATGACATTCGAGGCAAACTCGGAACTGAACTGAATGAGTCAATTGCATACAATATTGGTCGCGCATACGGACAATTATTACAACCGAAAAAAATCGTCGTCGGTGCCGATATACGTCCAACAAGCCACGCACTCAAGATGGCTGTTGCTCAAGGCTTGATGGATAGTGGCGTGGACGTTTTAGATATCGGCATGACTGGCACAGAAGAAGTTTATTTTGCAGCATTTCATCTCGATGTGGACGGCGGCATCGAAGTCACTGCCAGCCATAATCCTATGGATTATAACGGTATGAAGCTAGTCAAAAAAGGCGCTCAGCCGATTAGCGGAGATACAGGTCTGCTGGACATCAAAGCGCTTGCTGAAAAAAATGAATTCGCACCAATCACACACAAAGGCACACTGACCGAAATTTCTATCCTTGAAGATTACGTCAGCCATTTACTGACCTATTTGGATATTGCCAATATTCGTCCGCTGAAAATCGTCGTCAATTCAGGTAATGGCGCGGCGGGTCATGTGATTGATGCACTAGAAAGCCGATTTGCTCAATTAAATATTCCGATTTCATTTATCAAAGTCCATCACGAAGCTGATGGCAGCTTTCCAAATGGCATCCCTAACCCGATTCTGCTAGAAAATCGTGGCGCAACGATCGATGCGGTAAAAACTCATCAGGCTGACTTCGGCGTGGCATGGGATGGCGACTTTGACCGTTGTTTCTTGTTCGATGAACACGGTGAATTTATTGAAGGCTACTATATCGTTGGTCTACTATCTCAGGCATTTTTGCTAAAAAATCCTGGTGAAAAAATCATTCATGATCCGCGTTTGACATGGAATACGATTGATATCGCTGAACAATCTGGCGGTCAGGCTATTCAGTGCAAAACAGGACATGCTTTCATTAAAGAGCGGATGCGCGCCGAGAATGCCATCTATGGCGGAGAAATGAGTGCGCATCACTATTTCCGTGATTTTGCCTACTGTGATAGCGGTATGATTCCATGGCTTCTTGCAGTCAACTTAGTTAGTCATACTGGTAAAGGACTATCAACACTCATCAGTGAGCGTATGGCAACCTACCCATGCAGTGGAGAAATCAACTTCCGCGTGGACAATAGTGCTGAAATCATTGAAAAAATTCTGAAACACTACAGCCCAGAACATCCTGAACTCGATAAAACAGATGGTATGAGCTTGTCATTCTCGGACTGGCGCTTTAATCTGCGTACATCAAATACAGAACCTCTAATGCGTTTAAATGTTGAAGCTCGCGGCGAAAATGCGCATGCATTAATGACGATGCGTACCGCAGAATTACAGCAATTAATCGGTGTCCAACCGCAAAATAGTTATTAATTGAAAAAACAGTTTATCTACGGAAATAAGCAATAATGGCAATACTTGTAACAGGCGCAGCAGGTTTTATCGGTAGTAACTTTGTACTCGATTGGCTCGCTCATCATAATGAACTGGTGATCAGTCTCGATAAATTAACCTATGCAGGAAATTTAGAAAATCTAGCATCGGTTAAAACAAATCCTCATCATATTTTTGTCCATGCGGATATCGCCGACTCACTAATCATTAGTGAACTCCTCATCAAGCATCAAGTCCGCGCAGTTCTAAATTTTGCTGCGGAAAGTCATGTTGACCGTTCGATTACAGGTCCTGAAGCATTCATTCAAACCAATATTGTTGGCACATTCAAACTACTAGAAACAGTGCGCAGCTATTGGTCAAACCTTGATGAAACAAACAAAGCAGCTTTTCGTTTTCTGCATGTCTCAACTGACGAAGTCTACGGTTCTCTTGAAAAATCTGACCCGGCTTTTAGCGAAACGAACCGCTATGAACCTAATAGCCCTTATTCCGCCAGTAAAGCTGCTTCTGACCATCTAGTTCGTGCTTATCATCACACTTATGGGTTGCCAGTCCTCACAACGAATTGTTCAAATAATTATGGGCCATTTCATTTTCCAGAAAAGCTCATTCCACTATGTATTTTGAATGCTTTGAATGGTAAAAACCTACCTATCTATGGCGACGGTCAACAAATCCGTGATTGGTTGTACGTCACTGATCACTGTAGTGCCATCCGCCGCGTCCTTGCTCGCGGAGTTTTAGGTGAAACCTACAACGTTGGTGGCTGGAATGAAAAGGCCAATCTGGATGTGGTCACCACGCTCTGTGAAATTCTCGATGAACTGCAACCCCGCACAGATGGTCAGTCTTATAAAACGCAGATCACCTTTGTTAAAGACCGCGCAGGACATGATCGCCGTTATGCCATTGATGCGACCAAACTTGAACGAGAACTCGGCTGGAAACCTGCAGAGACCTTTGAAACAGGGATTCGTAAAACAGTTCAATGGTATCTGGCTAACCAAGCTTGGGTTGATCGCGTCACAAGCGGAGATTACCGCGATTGGGTCAATCAACAATATACACATGAGTAACCCATGTTGAAAATTTTACTACTTGGAAAAAATGGGCAAGTTGGTTGGGAACTGCAACGTGCGCTGAGTCCGTTAGGAGAGCTTCGTGCATGTGACCGCACCGAAGCCAACTTAGATGACCCAGAATCTCTACGTCAACTCGTTCAGGATTACGCACCAGATGTGATCGTCAATGCTGCTGCATACACGGCTGTAGACAAAGCAGAAAGTGACGTTGATCGTGCTCGCCGAGTCAATACGCAATCACTTGCAGTATTAGCAGAAGAAACCAAGAAGCTAAATGGTTGGCTCATTCACTATTCAACCGATTATGTCTTTGATGGCACCAAAGATGGCTTCTATCTGGAGAATGATGCCACCGCCCCACTGAGTGTCTATGGGCAAACCAAACGCGATGGTGAGGTTGCAATTACAGAATCTGGTTGCAAACATTTAATATTCAGAACGAGCTGGGTTTTTGCTAGTCGAGGCGGTAACTTTGCCAAGACCATGTTACGACTCGCCGCTGAACGCGATAGTCTCAATGTCGTCGCAGATCAATTTGGCGCGCCGACTAGTGCGGAACTCATTGCTGACGTCACTGCACTGTCCGTCTATCGTTTGCAACATGACTCCTCGCTCGCAGCAAATGCTTCGGGTATTTACCATTTGGTTGCGGCAGGAGAAACAAGCTGGCATGGCTATGCTCAATTCGTGATTGCGGAAGCGATTCAATGTGGCGCTTCCTTCAAAGTACAGCCTGAGCAAGTAGGAAGCATTCCAGCATCTGCCTATCCTGTACCTGCTGCACGTCCGCAAAACTCACGACTCAGCACAGACAAGCTACGCAAGCTTCTAAATATCCAACTTCCACCATGGCAATACCATGTAAAACGTATGGTTCAAGAGTTAATACCGTAAAAACTCTCAAACTGTACACTATCAACCATCTTAATTTAGCAACGATTGAACTAGAGAAGAAATAATGAAACGCAAAGGAATTATATTAGCAGGTGGTTCTGGAACACGCCTACACCCAGCCACATTAGCCATATCCAAGCAATTATTGCCTGTTTACGATAAGCCGATGGTTTATTATCCATTATCCACATTAATGCTGGCAGGCATTCGTGAAATCCTGATTATCTCTACACCACAAGACATTCCTCGCTATCAACAACTCCTTGGCGATGGTAGCCAATGGGGGCTCAGCCTCAGCTATGTTGTACAGCCTAGTCCAGATGGTTTGGCTCAGGCTTTTATTCTTGGCGAAGAATTTATTGGCGATGATCACTGTGCCCTTGTATTAGGTGACAATATTTTCTTCGGTCATGATTTCCGTCAGCTATTGGCCAATGCAAGCCATAAAGAATCTGGCGCAACAGTATTTGCTTATCATGTCCACGATCCAGAACGTTATGGTGTTGCTGAATTTGATGCAACTGGTAAAGTCTTATCACTTGAAGAAAAACCGAAACAGCCTAAGTCAAACTATGCAATCACAGGGCTTTATTTCTACGATAATCAAGTTGTTAAACTTGCCAAACAAATCAAACCCTCTGCTCGCGGTGAACTCGAAATTACTGATCTGAACCAGCTTTATTTAAATCAAGGTCAGCTCTCTGTCGAACTGATGGGCCGTGGTTATGCATGGCTTGATACAGGAACGCACGATTCATTACTAGAAGCCAGCCAATTTATCGCAACGGTAGAAAAACGCCAAGGACTCAAAGTGGCTTGTCCTGAAGAAATTGCTTTCCATAACAAGTGGATCAGCGCAGAACAACTCGCTGAACTAGCTAAACCTCTCGCAAAAAATGGCTATGGACAATACCTACTGAACCTACTTAAAGAGCAGATATTTTAATGCAAGCCACTCGATTAGCTATCCCTGAAGTCGTACTGTTTACACCGAAGTTTTTTGGCGATGAACGCGGTTTTTTCTTCGAAAGCTTTAACCAAGCAGCTTTTGAAGAAGCGACAGGAATCAAACGCACCTTTGTTCAAGACAACCATTCAAAATCACAACGCGGCGTCTTACGCGGTTTACACTACCAACTAGACCCCATGGCTCAAGGTAAACTTGTTCGCGTAGTGCAAGGCGAAGTTTTCGATGTCGCCGTTGATATCCGCAAAAACTCGCCAACATTTGGACAATGGGTTGGTGAAATTTTATCTGCTGAAAATAGAAAACAGCTATGGGTGCCTGAAGGTTTTGCACATGGTTTCGTGACGTTATCAGATACCGCAGAATTCTTATACAAAACGACCAATACCTATGCGCCAAGTCATGAGCGTTCCATTGCTTGGAATGATCCAGACTTAGCAATTGATTGGCGATTCGAAGGGGTACCATTATTATCTGGCAAAGACCAACAAGCCCCTCTTTTCAAGGATGTGGATGTCTTCTAGTGAATAACGGATATGCAACAAGACTTATCTTGTCCATATTATACGTATATATTACAATTCTCCGCCCTTTTTCAATAACCGTTAGAAAACGGATTCGAGGAAATGGAATCATCGCCGCATAGATACCTACAGCTATTGCGGCATATTTTGTGACATGCTCTATAGCATACTTTTAAATTTAGACTATCCAATGAGCGTAAGCTACCTCCAAAATTTTAGTGTGATCTATCAAAACGCGTTATTTGATTTCACCAACCAATTAATCAGCGAATCTCAATGGCAAAACCTGCAAGAACGTGCACGTCAAGCAGAACTGCCAAAAGCCATTCAACAATTACAAGCAGGCGAAATTAAAAATCCAACGGAACACCGCCAAGTACTGCATACTGCACTTCGAGCGGCATCTGGTCATCCAAACTCTACAATGAATATTCATGTACAAGATGCAATCAAAGTTCGCGAACAAATGCGAGACTTCGTTAATCAATTACATGCAGGCCAAATTACTGGAGTCACAGGCAAGCCTATTCGTACGGTGGTCAATATTGGTGTTGGTGGTTCGAATTTAGGCTCACGCTTGGTTACAGAAGCTCTCACTCGATATAAAGCCACTGACATTCAAATCTTTTTTGTAGCCAATATTGATGCTGAAGATCTCAATGAAGTTCTACAGCAAATTAACCCTGAAGAAACCCTATTTTTAATTACTAGTAAAACTTTTACAACCTTTGAAACCATGCAAAATGCTGCTGCGGCAGTAGAATGGATGGAACAAAGCTTGCACCTTGAGCGTAAAAGCATCATTGCTCATCACTTTGTTGGAATTACAGCAGAACCACATAAGGCTGAACACTTCGGCATAAAGAAACAATATATCTTTAGATTTTGGGATTGGGTCGGTGGTCGTTTCTCATTATGGTCAGCCGTCGGTTTGCCGATCGCTATTTTAGTGGGTATGGATCATTTTGAGGCACTTCTAGCTGGCGCTAGATCAATGGATGATCATTTCTTTACAGCACCACTAGATGCCAATATTCCCGTCATCATGGGTCTTATTGGTCTATGGAATATTGAAGATAACTATGCTGCGGGACTATCTATTGCACCCTATTGCCATGGTTTAAGATCTTTTCCATCTTATTTGCAACAACTTGAGATGGAGTCAAATGGCAAGGGAGTCGATATTGATGGAAAACCCATTACATATCGCACTGCACAAGCTGTTTTTGGGAGTGTCGGAAGTAATGGGCAACATGCTTACTTTCAAATGCTCCATCAAGGTAATCGCCAGATCCCAACAGATTTTATTGCGATTGCAGAAGATACAAATATTTTTGCAGGACATCAAGATCAGCTACTTGCTAATTGCTTTGCTCAAAGTGCAGCTCTTGCAAAAGGACGATTCTATCCTAATGAACCCCATAAAACATGCTTAGGTGGACAAAGATCAAGCATGATTATTCTACCAAAGCAAGATCCGTTCTCTATTGGACTGTTACTTGCTGCGTATGAACATAAGATTTTTGTACAAGCACATCTCTGGCGGATCAATGCGTTTGATCAATGGGGAGTAGAGTTAGGTAAATCACTGGCTCACGATATTTTACCGAGTTTACAAGGCAAACCCGTCGAAAATCGACTGGATCAACCTACTCAGGAACTTATTCTACACGTCCAAAAGATTCGCCAAAGCCATAATGATGCAAAATCAGAATAGGTTCGGCTATGATTCATTATTTCTCTTTTTGATTATTTTATTTTTTGAGATCATCCATGAATCCTCATGCACCTCAACCAACTTCTCTACGCTCTCTGATGATGAGCCTATGGTCAAATCGCCAGCTCATCAGCCATATGACTCGTCGCGAAATACTTGGTCGTTATAAGGGGTCTATTTTAGGTTTAACGTGGTCTTTCTTTAATCCAATATTTATGCTTGCTATATACACTTTTGTTTTTTCTGTTATTTTTCAATCAAAATGGAATTCGGGTACCCATCAAAATAAGACAGAATACGCGATTATTATTTTTGTTGGCATGATTATAATTAACTTGTTTAATGAGGTCGCAAATCGGGCGCCAGGGTTAATCCTAGCAAATACCAATTATGTAAAAAAAGTTGTCTTCCCGATAGAGATTTTACCGATCATTGCCATAGGTACAACGCTATTTCATGCCTTAATTAGTTTTATCGTATTACTTGTTGCTTTCATGCTCTTTAATGGGTACCTCAACTGGACATTAATATTTTTACCTTTGATATTATTACCTGTACTAATTTTAACGCTGGGTGTCGCTTGGATATTAGCTTCGATTGGTGTATTTGTACGAGATATTGGTCAGACTATTACGATATTAACCTCCATGCTCATGTTCTTATCTCCCGTTTTTTATCCTGTCTCTGCCATTCCTCAAGAATTTAGAATGTGGATACTCGCAAATCCTTTAACATTTGCTATTGAACAAATCCGAGAGATTCTGATTTGGGGGCATTTACCAGATTTTATTGGACTTTTGGAATATACAGTCTGTGTCTCAGCTTTCACATGGCTGGGCTATATATGGTTTCAAAAAACCAGAAAAGGATTTGCTGATGTCCTCTAACACTCAAGAAAATCTTATGCCAAATTCTGAGCGACCATTAGATTGTGAGCAAAATCAAGATTTCGCAATTAGAATCAGAAATCTAAGCAAATATTATGAAGTTTATAATCAGCCAAGTGATCGCTTAAAACAATTTGTGATCCCTCGCTTACGTAAAATCATAGGTTTAAACCCCATACCGTACTTTAATCAATTTTGGGCATTGAAAGACATCTCTTTCCAAGTGCGAAAGGGTGAAACTGTCGGTATCATTGGTCGTAATGGTTCAGGAAAATCAACCTTGCTTCAAATTATCTGCGGCACTTTACACCCCAGCACAGGAACGGTGGAAGTCAATGGTCGAGTCGCAGCTTTACTTGAATTAGGTGCAGGGTTCAATCCAGAGTTCACAGGGCGTGAAAACGTCTATATGAATGCCCGAGTTTTAGGACTAAGCCTAGAACAAACAGCCGAACGATTTAATAGTATTGAGAGCTTTGCTGATATCGGTGATTTTATCGATCAACCTGTCAAGAGCTATTCAAGTGGGATGATGGTACGTTTGGCATTTGCCGTTATTGCGCATGTAGATGCAGATATCTTAGTCATTGATGAGGCATTGGCCGTTGGAGATGTATTCTTCACTCAGAAATGTATGCGATTCTTACGAAATTTTATGAAATCTGGTACGGTTTTATTTGTCAGTCACGATACCGCATCTGTAAAAAATCTTTGCAATGAAGCGCTATGGCTTGAAAAAGGAAATATCCTACAACAAGGTGATACCAAAGAAGTCTGTGAACTTTATCTCCAAGCCTTTTTTGAAGCACAACAAGGGCAAAGCACAACAACCCGCTTAAAAGAACTCAAAAAAACAGACCCAGCACTTCCATTAAAAGACCAGCGTCTAGAATTCATTAACGCCAGTAATCTGCGAAATGATCTTGAGATATTTTCTTTCAACCCTGATGCTAGCGCATTCGGGCAAGGTGGTGCAACGATTACTCATGTTGAATTCTTGGATGCGCATTATGAACCACTGAATTGGGTCGTCGGAGGAGAAACTGTTTATTTACAAATTTCTGCTCATTGCCATCAAAACCTGATCTCACCCATTATTGGTTTCTTTATTAAAGATAAACTGGGACAAGAGCTATTTGGTGATAATACGTTTCTATCTTACCAAAATGATCCTTTGCAATGCGATGCAGGTCAAGCTCTACAAGCTCGCTTCCAATTTGAAATGCCCCGTTTGGCAAAAGGAGATTACTCGGTCACCGTTGCAATTGCTGAGGGGACTCAACATGAGCATATTCAACATCACTGGATTCATGATGCAATACAGTTTAAATCCGAATCAAACAGTGTTTCTGGTTTGATCGGAATACCCATGTATACCATTGATCTTGAAAAACTTAACTCCTAGACTGCAATTAATTTGAAAAGAGAATAAAGAATGAATGTCACACCTGCAATGCTCATAGATCCTCAGCATCTCGTTCACCCTGGATCATGGGTTGGGCATATTCCATTCGCATCTTGGCTCATATCCATCTTAAAACCTGCTATCTTCGTTGAGTTAGGCACGCATACAGGAAATTCATATTGCACGTTTTGCCAAGCTATCACTGAAAACCAATCCTCTACTCAAGCCTATGCTGTAGATACATGGCAAGGAGATTCTCATGCTGGTGGTTATGACTCTAGCGTGTTTTTAGATCTACAAGCCTATCATGATCCACGTTATGGGAGCTTTTCAACGCTGTTACGTATGACATTTGACGATGCATTAAGCCGCTTCCCTGATGGCAGCGTCGATTTATTACATATTGATGGATTGCATACTTACGAGGCTGTAAAACACGACTTTGAAACTTGGCTTCCTAAATTAAGTCCCAGAGCAGTTGTGTTATTTCACGATACAAATGTTTATGAGCGCGGTTTCGGTGTCCATCAATTATGGGTAGAACTCACAAAAACATATCCTGGATTTAACTTTAAACATAGCAATGGCTTAGGGGTGCTTCTCGTTGGAGAGCAACGACTTCAAACTTTATTGGATTTATCAGAATCTAACTACCCCAATCCAGAATTGAAAGCAACTTTCCGACTATTCCAAATGCTAGGCGCAAATCTTGAACGACGCGTTGATATTCTAGAAATCGGTAAAACCGTAACTCACCTAAATAATTTGATCGCTCAACGTGATGGAATAATTCATAATTTAAATCATGACATTAACAAAAGTAATGAAAAAATTGATCATCTAAATCATGAAATTGATAAAGAAAATAATGAGGTATTACTTTTAAATAAAGCTATTCATGATAAAGATAACCATATACACAATATTAGTCATTTTCTTGTAGAGAAAGATACTGATATTGCTCATCTGCGTCATAACCTCAATGCGCTATACAACTCATCTAGTTGGAAACTTACTAAGCCAATACGCTTTATCTTAGATAAATTACGGCTATTATTACGTATTATTTTTCTAGTTCCCTCTGGACTTAAACACTCAGGTGGAGTCAAAGGTGCCGTTACGAAGGGATTAACTTTATATCAAAATGAAGGAATTTCCGGATTAAGTCGGGGGCTTCAATATATCGAAAGTTCAGGACAAATTTCACCAACACATAATTCAAATGGCTTTGATCGAAATGATTATTCGGAATGGATTCGCCGATATGATACTTTGAATAGTCAAACAACAGCTGATCTTCTGCTTAAAAGTGATGAGTTAAAACTCAAACCATTGATTTCTATTATTGTTCCGACTTATAAGCCTAATATTACTTGGCTCACTGCCGCCATTGAATCCGTTCGAAATCAGATCTATACAAATTGGGAACTATGTATTGCTGATGATGCTTCTCATAGTACGGAGCTTCAAGATTTATTAAACCATTACGCTAAAATCGATCAAAGAATCAAAGTAGTCTTTCGTCAAGAAAATGGTCATATATCTGCTGCATCCAATAGTGCGCTTGAAATTGCTTCAGGTGACTGGATTGCACTCTTAGATCATGATGATTTGCTACCTTCACATGCATTGTATTGGGTTGCACAAAATATCAACGACTATCCAAACGCTAAATTATTTTATTCGGACGAAGATAAAATTAATGAAGCAGGTCAAAGATTTGATCCCTATTTTAAAAGTGACTGGAATATAGATTTATTTTATTCACAAAATATGTTCTGCCATCTTGGTGTTTATGACGCTGAATTATTGCGACAAATTGGTGGCTTCCGAGTAGGTTTTGAGGGTTCTCAAGATTACGATCTCGTACTCAGATGCATTGAACATATTGATGCTCAACAAATTCGTCACATTCCTAAAGTGCTCTATCATTGGCGAGTCCACCCAGAAAGCACTGCACAATCCTTAGACAGTAAACCCTATGCCATTACTGCAGGGGAACTCGCCTTAAATGAACATTTCTATCGCATGAACATTAAAGCTCATGCAATACATACTGGTTATGGCTATAAGATCACCTATGAGACTCCAAGCCCTCTACCCTTAGTAAGTCTGCTTATTCCTACACGTAATGGTTTAAAGCTGATTAAACAATGCGTGGATAGTATTCTCACGAAGACAACATATACAAACTTTGAAATTATCATCATTGATAATGGTTCCGATGAACCTGAGACTTTAAATTATCTAGAAGTAATTCAATCTAATACTAAGATTCGTGTACTCCGAGATGACCGACCTTTTAATTATTCTCAATTAAATAATATGGCGGTATCTCATGCAAATGGCGAAATTATTGGATTAATTAATAATGATATAGAAGTCATTTCTCCTGATTGGCTCACAGAAATGGTCAGTCATGTAACTCGCCCAAATATCGGTGCTGTCGGCGCGCGCTTATGGTACCCAAACAATACCTTGCAACATGGTGGTGTTATTCTTGGTATAGGTGGCGTGGCTGGTCATGCTTCCAAACATATTCCTCAAGGTCACGGGGGATATTTCAGTCGCGCACAACTTGCACAATCTCTTTCAGCGGTGACAGCTGCATGCTTACTTGTTCGTAAAAAAGTTTATGAACAAGTTGGCGGTCTAAATGAAACAAATTTGAAGGTTGCTTTCAATGATGTAGACTTTTGCCTGAAAGTCAAAACTGCTGGATATCGCAATATCTGGACACCCTATGCTGAACTATATCACCATGAATCGGTGTCTCGAGGACATGAAGACTCTCCTGAAAAGAAAGCGAGGTTTGCTAAAGAAGCTTTATATATGCAACAACAATGGCGTCACATCCTAAAAAATGACCCATCATATAATCCTAATTTAACCTTAGAACATGAAGACTTCAGTTTAGCTTGGCCACCACGATGATAATCAACCGGAATCTAGTAACCAGTTCCGGCATCATTTTAATGGCTGACACTGATTGATATCTCTCCTACCATCACCCAGATTGGAACAAAATTGATCAATACCTCATCTCAAAAGCCAGACCGCATTGGTGCAATCGTCGTTCTCTACTTTCCAAATCAAAGTTTGTTAAAACGACTACTGCAAAGCTTAGTCCATGAAGTAGATCAAATATTTGTTATAGATAATACTCCCTCAATAGCTGTGGATAGGTTAACTCATGCATGGTTCGCAGCAGAGAATTTCAATGTGATGTATCAATCTTTGGGAAATAATCTCGGTATTGCTCAAGCACAAAATATCGGAATCAAACAAGCCATTTCAAATCACTGTGATCATGTCGTTTTTTTCGATCAAGATAGCGCAATCCCGCCCAATATGATCCAAGAACTACTACGATACGAAAAATTACTTTTAGATCAATCTATCAAGGTGGGTGCGATTGGACCACTTTTTTTAGATGAGAAAACTGGCGAATATTCCAAGGCGATTAGACACGGCAGACTATTGGTCAATAAAATTAATGTTGATCCGAATGATAACGAACCTGTTTTAGCAGACTACCTGATTTCTTCAGGTTCCCTCATTCGAGTAGAAACATTAAAAGCAACAGGATTTATGCGTGAAGAATTATTTATCGACTGGGTTGATATTGAATGGGGATTACGTGCTAATAAATTAGGCTATTCACACTTCATTATTCCGAGAGCTATTATGCGCCATAGTATTGGCGATGATTTTGTTACTTTAGGTCATAAAAAAATCAACCTACATAACGACATTCGAAACTACTATATCGTTAGAAACGCTTGTTATTTACTTTTAGACCCTCATGTCGATAAGCGATGGCGTGTTAATATCGCATTTAAAATTCCTTTGTATATTATATTTTATAGCTTAACTTCCAAATCAAAAGTGAACTCTTTTATTCAGTTATTACGAGCTTGCAGCGATGCTATGAAAGGAAATCTCGGAAAAGTGCTCTAAAAAACTCTCAAATCTCGGATGATAGACCTTAACCTATGACTACCCTCATTGACGAGAAGTAGAAATAATGTTTTCTCAGGTAACAATACTTTGCAAAAGATAACCTTCGCCATTCTACTTGCTGCCTACAATGGTGCGGCTTGGATTACTGAACAGATTCAATCTATTCTGAATCAGCAACAGGTTGATCTACATCTTTTCATTAGTGTCGATCCATCCACTGATGAAACTCTCTCACTATGCAAACAACTCGCTCAATCTGATCATCGGATTACGTTACTCTCGTCGGATTTACGTTTTGGTAAAGCATCTAGAAATTTCTTTCGCCTGATCAAAGATGTCAACTTTGATGCTTATGATTACATCGCTTTTGCTGATCAAGATGATATCTGGCTACCAAACAAGCTTATCACAGCTCATAAGCGTATCAGTGAAGAGGGTTATGATGCTTATTCATGTAATGTAACCGCATTTTGGCCAGATGGGCGAACATCATTACTCATCAAATCACAACCTCAACGTCAATACGACTTTTTGTTTGAAGCAGCTGGTGCTGGTTGTACCTACGTTTTTCGCCAAAATTCTGCCCTGCGTTTCAAAATGTTCATGATTGAACATTGGGATAAGATTAATCAAGTGGATTTACATGACTGGATGATTTATGCATGGTATCGCTCTCAACATCTGACATGGTTTATTGATTCCGATCCTTATGTTTTATATCGCCAACATGACTATAATCGAATTGGTGCAAACAAAGGTTTCCGAGCCATACTGAATCGACTTTCTATGATCAGAGCTGGCTGGTACTATGCTGAAATCCGGAAGATATGGAATCTCGTGAGTTATGATCTTCCTGAACTAGAACCCAAACAGCTGAACTCATTAGTCTTTCCTAGGAAATTCATATTTTATCATGGGCTACAAATCCGACGACGTTTACGAGATCGTCTATTTTTATCATTTATGATCTTAATAGGTTTGCATTAATCAAACATTATTATGTGCATAAATCTGCTATCATTAACGCCTTTGCATAAGAATAGCTTTTTGAAAATTATTGGCCAAAAACTATTGCATGAATTCAGCACAATAAGTATCTGTGGAAAACTATGCATTATCAGACATCAAAACGAGCATTTGATATAGGGTTTGCCATATTACTAACCCTTGCATCTTTACCATTTATACCAATCATTGCTCTATTGATTGTAATTGAAGACCCAGGATCTGTTTTCTTTCGCCAGTTACGTACCGGTCAGTTTAAGCAACCATTTTATATTATTAAATTTAGAACCATGTACCGTAATACAACTGGTTCAAGCATAACTCGCTGTGGTGATGAGCGAGTAACGCGCGTCGGGCGCATCCTGCGCAAAACAAAGTTGGATGAACTACCCCAACTGATCAATGTGCTTAAAGGTGATATGAGCATCGTGGGGCCACGTCCAGAAGTCGTGAGCCACTTACCCTACTATGATCTTGAAGATAGTAAAATTATTTTTGCCCATCGACCAGGGATTACAGATTTAGCGTCATTACTCTACATCCATGAAGAACGGCTTCTAGCAGAATCAACCGACCCGAATCAAACATACTATGAAGTTATCTTGCCAGAAAAAAATAGATTGAGGATTAGGCACTTAACGCAAGAGTCTCTACTGTTTGACCTAAAAATTGTCATTTGGACCGTTTTAAAAATAGTGCTTCACCATCGTATTCCAATGATTGAATGCCCACCCATCAAACAAACAGAGAAATCCTCCTCAACTAATGAAGTGATACATGAACACTCTTTAGTCGAAAAAGATGTCATGTATTGATTAAATCACTCATGCAACACCTTATAAATCACTCTTGCCATGCCAGCGCCGAAACCATTAACGCTGGCTATGTCGTTTTCTGAAGCCCGCAACACGCCTTGAATTCCACCAAAATGCGTCAACAAATCACGACGCCGTTTTGGTCCTAAACCTGGAATTACCTCTAATACCGAACCACCACGTTTTTTATCACGTTTAGCTCGATGCTTAGTAATCGCAAATCGATGTGCTTCATCTCGAATTTGTTGAATCAAATGCAACGCTTTATCGTCAGGTTCTAGCTGAAAACTTGTGCCATCGATTCGATGTAAAGTCTCTAGGCCTGGCTTACGCCCCTCACCTTTGGACACACCTATCATCAATGGATTGAGTTGTAATTTTTCCATCACCGCTTTGGCCACATTCAATTGACCTTTACCACCATCAATCAGCATGAGATCTGGCACAGGCTGTTTCTTATAACGTCGCTCAAGCACTTGTGCCATCGCGGCATAGTCATCGCCGCCAGTGATATCCGTAATCGCATATTGGCGATAATCACGCTTTCGAGCACCGCCCTGATCAAAAACGACACAAGACGCAATCGGTGACTCACCCATAGTATGGCTAATATCAAAACATTCAATCCGATCAATCGATTGCCTAAGCACGTCTTGCAAGACACGAAAGCGCTCATTGAGTTGAATATGATTTGCGAGCGTGGCCTTTAAAGCAGCCTCGGCATTGAGTGTGGTTATTTCAAGCCATTCCGCACGATTCTCACGAACGCGGTTTTTGATCGTGACTTTTTGTTGATATTCGAGTTGTAGGGCTTCTTCTAATGCGGCTTTATCAGGCAGTTCCACATTGACGATTAGCTCACTCGGTAATTCATCTGCAAATTGAAAATAAAACGATGCCAAGAACTCGGATAATAATTCACCAATATCATCATTCATTTCTAAGTCAGGAAAAAAACTTTTTCCGCCAAGTACACGGCCGCCACGGACATTCATGACTTGTACGCAGACAACACCTGCTTGCTGAGCAATGGCTAGAATATCGGCTTCACCTTTGACCGTATACACCGCTTGCTGCGCTTGTACTTCACGTAACATACTGAGTTGATCGCGATACAGTGCAGCTTGTTCAAAATCAAGTGCTTCTGCGGCATGTTCCATCTGTTTAATCAGTTTTTGATTCAGTTCGGTCGTATTCCCTTGCATGAAGTCGATCGTATTCGCGACATCCACCGCATAGTCTTCTGGCGTGACCAAACCCACACATGGCGCGCGACAACGTTTGATTTGGTATTCGAGGCAAGGACGTTTGCGCTGGGCAAAGAAGGTGTTTTCACACGAGCGCATCATAAACATCTTTTCCAGCACGACCAACACTTCGCGTGCCGCAGCTGCACTGGGATAAGGACCAAAAAATTTGCCCTCTTGATGATTTCGTTTTCCTCGACCTGCGGCAAGTCGTGGGAAAGGTTGATCGGCTGAAATAAAGATATACAGATAAGATTTATCATCGCGCAACATGATGTTGTACGGCGGTTTATTTTCTTTAATCAGATTTTGTTCGAGCAGCAATGCTTCTGTTTCGCTACGCGTAATCAACGTTTCGATGTTACGGATTCGGGCAACCAAAGCACGAGTTTTTGGATGTTCGACGGTTTTGGCAAAATAAGTCGTGACGCGATTTTTTAGATTTTTAGCTTTACCAACGTACAGCAGTTCACCATCCGCGCCCAGCATTTTATAGACACCGGGCAAATTGGGTAGCGTCGCAAGGATGGCGCGAATATGATCAGCATAAAGTTCATTCATAATGAGACATTACGCCAATAAACCATCGTCACGCAACAGCGTCTCCAAACATTGTTCCTGAATCCCATAAAACGCTTTAATAGATTCAATCTGTTTCAAGATTTCCGTTTTCTTGGAAAAGTTGTCTCGCTTCACTGCTAAGATCATTTTGTTCTTGCTGGTATGTTCTAATGAAACAAATTCAAAAACTTTAGTTTCATAACCACATGCTTCAAGTAATAAAGCACGTAAACCATCAGTCAGCATTTCCGCTTCTTGTCCTAAATGCACGCCATGTTGCAGCATCGGGCGCAGCACTTGTGGACTTTGAATCTGAGGACGTACTTGTTTATGACAACACGGCGCACACATGATAATCGACGCACCTAAACGAATGCCTGTATGCAACGCATAGTCCGTTGCTACATCACAAGCATGCAACGCAATCATGACATCGACCGCATCAGGATGATAACTGCGCACGTCACCTTGATAAAACGCCAAGCCATCTAGTGATAACTGATCAATGACATTGCCGCATAATTTCACCAAATCAGCGCGAAGTTCAACACCTGTGACATTTGCGGTAAATCCCAGATTCTCACGCAAAAAATCATGAATGGCAAAAGTCAGATAACCCTTTCCCGCGCCAAAATCCACCACATGTACGGGATGAGATTGTGGCAATTTTAATGACTCAAATGCATGTTGAAACACTTCAATAAACTTATTGATTTGTTTCCATTTACGCGACATTGCAGGGATAAGTTGATAATTGGCATCGGTCACTCCTAAACCCTTGAGGAATGGACGATTGATGTCGATATAGCGAAATTTCTCACGATCATGTGCTTTGGCAGTAACAACCGTTTCAGCAGTCTTTTGTACATGAATCGAAGGCTGATTTTTCTTGTTAAACGCAAGTTGAATTTCTTCAGTTTGCAGACGTAAATGTGCGCTCTTAAAACTCTCAAGGTGACTCTGATCCAAATACATTGTGATCTTAGCAATGCCTTCATCAAACGAAAAATTCTTAGTCACATCTTTGGTTTGATAATGAAACACAAACGATAAATGAGGCTGACCTTTGACCTCCAACACGCGGACAGAAATCTTATTCAGAGTCGCGTCTTCACCACGATATTTGCCTAGACTGAGTTTTACAAAACTAGATTCAACAGAACCCTTCCCTGCCAAACTGTCGGCCAGTTTTTCAAGAAATTGTGCGGTCGGATTCGTGGTTGAATTTAATGCACTTTCAGCAACAGTCATGGAATCATCATCGAAATAGGTCAGAGTTTAATTATAGCAATGGAGAGATTCAGATCGCTAAAAAGGAATTGTGAAAAACAAAAAAGCGGATACATTGATCCGCTTTTTCTAGTCCGCAGACACAAACTAATTGCTGACGATTACTCGCGCAATCGCTTTCTTGCCTGCTTGAATCACGACATTTGCACCCGCGGCCAAACTAAACGACGCATCGACCACAACGCCATCGACTTTGACTGAACCACGTGCCAAAGCATCTTTGGCTTGCGCAGAGTTTTTGGTCAAGTTGGCACGACTGAGCACGCTGGTAATAAATAACGCCGCTTGGCCTTCCAGCGCTAATGTCACTTCTGGAATGTCATCAGGAATTTCACCATCGACAATCCGATTGCCTGCACTTTTATGTGCATTCGCGGCGCTATCTGCATCATGGAAACGTTCAATCAATTCCAGCGCAATTCGTTTTTTCAGTTCCTGCGGATTCAAGCCATTCGCCATTTCAGCGAGGAAAGCATTAACCTCTTCCATCGGACGGAAGCTGAGCAACTCAAAATAACGTGGAATCAAACTATCAGGCATCGACAGAATTTTTTGATACATACTGCCTGCGGAATCATGCACGCCAATGTAATTTTGCAGAGATTTAGACATCTTCTGCACACCATCCAATCCCTCAAGAATCGGTAATGTAATGCAAATCTGCGAACTCTGACCATAACGAGCCTGCAAAGTGCGACCCATTAACAGGTTAAATGTTTGATCTGTTCCACCTAACTCGACATCTGCTTGCAACTCAACCGAATCATAACCTTGCACCAATGGATACAAGAACTCATGAATTGCAATTGACTGCTGCGCTTTAAAACGCTTACTAAAATCATCACGCTCCATCATCCGCGTCACGGTGTACTGTGATGCCAATGCAATCATGTCAGCTGCGCTTTTTTTCTCAAACCATGACGAATTGAACACAATCTTAGTTTTGACAGGATCAAGGATTTTGAACACTTGTTCTTGATAGCTTTTTGCATTTTCTAGAACTTGCTCGCGTGTCAGTGGCGGACGGGTCGCACTTTTTCCTGTGGGATCACCAATCATGGCGGTGAAATCACCGATCAAAAAGTAGACTTCATGTCCTAGCTCTTGGAACATACGTAGCTTATTGATCAACACCGTATGGCCTAAATGTAAATCAGGCGCGGTGGGGTCAAAGCCCGCTTTGACACGCAAAGGACGATTTTCTTGGAGTTTTTTGAGGAGTTCGTCGCGTTGGATAATGTCGCTCGTACCGCGCTCAATCAGCGCGAGTTGTTGTTCAGCAGGAAGAAAAGTCGTCATAGCCCAAAAATATAAATACAAGAATAATGCGCGATATTTTAGCCTTTTTTAACATTGAGGAGTTAGTGATAAATACTGCTTTGAGTTACTCTATGAGCCATATCAAAGTAATCTCATCATGGAACAGCAAATGAAGCAGGACATTTATATTGGCGTCATGTCAGGAACCAGTCTGGATGGCGTTGACCTCGTTGCTGTTTCGTTTGAGCCATTACGCCTTCATGCCACACTAACTGCACCATTTCCAAATGAGCTACGCCAAGCATTGATTGCACTGACATTGCCTGCCGATAATGAAATCGAACGGATGGGGGTTGCAGATGTTGCATTAGCCAGACTGATTGGTGAATCAGCTAATCAACTGATCGCAAATCATCAACTTCATAAAGATGATATTCGTGCAATCGGAAGTCATGGACAAACCATCCGTCACCGACCCGAAGCAGGTTTCACCTTGCAAATCGGAGATCCGAACCTCATTGCAGAAATCACAGGCTTACCTGTGGTTTCAGATTTCAGACGCCGTGATATGGCTGCAGGTGGACAAGGCGCGCCGCTCGTGCCTGCTTTTCATCAAGCCATTTTTCAAGATGACCATATTGACCGAATTATTCTCAATCTTGGTGGCATTGCAAACATTAGCGTACTACCCGCAGGCAAACCAGACAAAGTATTTGGTTTCGACACAGGGCCTGCCAATATCCTGATGGATGCATGGTGTTTTCAGCACACAGGACAAACTTTCGATCAAGATGGTGCTTGGGCTAAGACAGGAATCGTGAATCAAATCTTGTTGAATCAGTTATTGTCCCATGAATACTTTACTCGACCATTTCCGAAGAGCACAGGGCGTGAAGACTTTAATCTGACATGGCTACTCGACCAAATTCAGCATGTACAACAAGCTGCAAGTGTCACTCTTCAACCTCAAGATGTTCAGGCGACACTCCTACAGTTCACAGCACAAACCGTCATTGATGCGATCTTTCTCACTGAGCTCAAAGCGGGTGAATTATGGCTCTGTGGTGGTGGTGCGTATAACCGCACACTATGGCAAGCGATTGCACAGGGATTACCAGATTGGACACTCAAAAGTACGTCAGATATGGGACTTGCGCCAACATGGGTTGAAGCCACCGCATTTGCTTGGCTTACACATCAACGTATCCATCATTTGTCAGGGAATTTACCAGCAGTCACAGGAGCAAAAGGTTTACGCGTACTGGGTACACTGACACACCGCTAATTTGCGGTGTGCTTTGGAGATTACTGAAAATAGAAGAAAAAAGTGTTTAAATCGAGAAAGACGATCCACAGCCACATGTTGTTGTTGCATTTGGATTTTTTACAACAAAACGAGAGCCTTCAAGCCCCTCAAGATAATCAACTTCTGAACCCACGAGATACTGATAACTTAATGAATCAACCACCATCGCCACATCACCATTCTCAATGCGTGCGTCATCATCGTTTGCGGCTTCGGCAAATGTAAAGCCGTAGGAAAATCCTGAACAACCTCCACCCGTGACATAAACCCGTAGCAGCAGGTCATCACTTCCTTCACCATCGCGTAATTGACGTACTTTAGTTGCCGCGCGATCAGTTAAAATCATGGCAGGTGCATTCATTGTTTCAATCTCCTCAAACTGACAGACGCAAGGCGACAATCTCTCAAACACGAAGAAAAATTAGTCTCGCTGCGATGCATTATCATAACACGTTCACTCTGTAGGAATAAGATTTGGGTGTAACCTCATTTTTCAAGCACGAAGTTTCAAATACACGATCCCTACGCAAACCACAAATAAAAAACCACTGAAAATTTTCAGTGGTTTTCATGGAATCAAACAACGTTTATTAAACGATGTTAAATCAATTATTCATCTTCTAGCGCGCATTCATAGTTTGAAGGATCAAGCTTACAACGCACTTTTTTCAACAAGTGCATCATTTCTGGATCATAGGTACCATCTTTGGTCAGATCCATACGTGACGCACGCATTAATTTGACATAACCTACTTTATCCGCCGCAGGCACGTCCATCCAATATTTTGCATCAATTTCTTTTTCAGCATTATCAATGTATTTATAAGCAGTGCCAATTTGACTGTTTACATATTCACGGATCTTCTGATTTGCTTCTTCATTGGTAAACTTGCTCTTACGCACAACCATTGCCGCAGTGATTTGAACCAATGGGAAGCGAACTACAGCACCAGTGATTTCACCATTTGGACCAGTCATCCCTTTTGCAAGTTCAAATGGTTTAAAAATAACCGCTGGACCCGCAATAATGTCAACCTGATGGTTATTAAATTTACCTGAAATTGTCGTTAAGTCGACACTCACTGGCTGCGCACCCACTTTTTGTACGAGTTTGGCCTGTGACTTATCGTAATCTAGCACCGCAATTTTCTTACCTGCAGCTTTTGCCAGCGTGTTGATCTTACGGTCGCCAACCATGATATAAGCTGTTCCTAGAGGAACAATACCGACAACTTCATAATCACCTTCAGTCATCTTCGGCGCTAACTGCTTGCTGGACAACGCTTGCAGCGCCACATTCAATGCTTGTCTTGAAGGAACAGCACCAATTGCATCCAAGCTACCCGTGTACTTATTAAACTGACGAGCACGTAGATTGGTCATGATCGCACCATCACACTGGCCCGCTTTGAAGTCTTCAGCAATGATGGCTTCATTGGTATACGCTTTTAATTCAACAGGATTGGTCATACCAAAACGTGGGAACTGTAATACATAGTCTTTGGCATACCCATATGCATCACCGCGTGCACCCAAAGGATCGTATACACATAACGTCAATTTTGGACCCGCAGCATAGGCTGAATGGAAACTCACCGCAGCCAGAAGAGCCGCCATTGCAATTTTTTTCATGTATTACTCCATATTTATGAGAAACAAAGCCTGTATAGACTTACTTTGACTTGATCAATTAGCCATAGTTCCAGTCCGTTGCGCGGTATTTTGAGCCGAACTTCATCGTGAATACAATGGCGTTTACAAGATTATTTTTTCATTTTTTTGCTACAAAAAGATAAAAAGCCCAGCAATATAGCTAGGCTTTTTTTTTAACACAGGCTCATGAGCACTTATTCGTCATTCAGCGCACATTCAAAGCTTGAAGGATCGCTTTGGCAACGAACTTTCTTCAGAATCGCCATCATTTTTTTGTTATAGATGCCTTCTTTGGTCATTTCAATACGTGACTCACGCATCAACTTGATATAACCCAATTTATCTGCTGGTGGAATATCCATCCAATACTTCGCATCAATTGCTTTTTCAGTTTTGTTCACGACATCCATCTCGCGACCGACCTGATTTGCAACCCAATCACGACTCTTTTGTCCATAACCCGCTGGGAATTTTCCTGGACGAATCACGATGTCACCAGTAACTTGTACCACAGGGAAGCGAACAATCGCACCTTTGCTGCCCAATCCTTTGTAAAGTTCTAATGGTTTGAACGCAACAGCAGGCAAACCGATCATATCAACCTGACCATTATTGAACTTACCACCGATAGTCAACAAGTCTACAGAAACAGGTTGTGCACCGACTTTTTGTACGATCTTGGCCTGAGCTTTATCATAATCAAGCACACCGAAACGCTTACCAGCAGCTTTTGCCAGTGTGTTGATTGCACGGTCATTCACCATGATGTATGCAGAACCCAAAGTTGTTACACCAACAACTTCATAACCATTTTGTTCCATATCTGATGCAAGTTTTGGGCTTGCCATCACAGTGATAATTGATTTCGCTTGTGCATTGCTATTTAAGCCACCAATCGCATCAATCGAACCTGTGAAGCTATTAAATTGGCGAGCACGAATACCTGTCAACGCAACACCATCACATTGACCTGCTTTAAAATCTTCTGCAGCAACACGCTCATCGGTATATGCTTTCAGCGTAATATTTGCACCCCATTGCTTCGCAGCAAGTGCATAATCCTTCATCATGGCATAGTTATCGCCGTTTGCACCTGTAATATCAAACACACACATTGTTTGTGTACCAGCAGCGTGAGCTGCGCTTGCAAGAGCAATTGCTGCAGTGGCTACAGCCAATTTTAAATTTGTTTTCATCGTGACGTTCCCTATGATTCCTATAGCTAATGGAGGTATTCCACTACCTATTTTTTGAATGAGCCTATTCTGACCGACTTCAATCTTTTTTCAAGTATAGAATGATTGTTTTTACTGAACTTGCCAAATTTTTTATATTTTCAATACAACTTTATTCTGGCTTATATCAACTTTACAAATAGCAACCATTACGGATAGAAATTATCCGTAATGGTCATCTTCTTTTACTCACCTGTTAAAGAGCATTCAAAGCTGCCTGGATCTTGCGCACATCGTACTTTTTTCAGTAAACCCATCATTTTTTTATTGTAAATATCTTGTTTCGTTAAATCGATCCGCGCTTCACGCATCAGCTTGATATACCCCAGCTTATCATTTGCTGAAAGCTCTTCCCAATACTTAGCATCAATGCCGCGTTCAGTTTTACTAATATTATCAAACTCCCGAGGAATCAAGCTTGTCGCCCATGTCCGGCTCTTTTGCCCATAACCATTTGGAAATTTTTCAGGTCGAATCACAATATCATACGTAATGTGAATAACAGGAAAACGAAAAATTGCACCCTTCGTTCCTAATCCTTTAAAAAGCTCCATCGGTCTAAAGGCAAGTGCGGGCATACCTAATGCATCAATCTGACCATTATTAAACTTACCGCCAATACTCATCAAATCACTAGCAACAGGCTGAGCACCAATTTTCTGGATCATTAAGGCCTGAGCCTTATCGTAATCTAGAACGCCAAACTTGATTCCAGCCGCTTTTGCCAATGAATTAATCTTGCGATCTCTCACCATAATATAGCCAGAACCCAATGAAGTTACTCCTGCAACTTCATAGCCATTTTGCAGCATATCAGGTGCAAGTTTAGGATTTGCCATCAAACTGATAATCATTTTTGCTGCAGCATTACTCGGCACCGCGCCAATCGCATCAATTGATCCAATAAAGCTATTGAACTGACGAGCACGCAAACCACTTAGCGCAATTGCATCACATTGCCCGGCTTTGAAATCCTCAAATGCAACGCGCTCATCAGGATAGGCTTTCAACACCAAATTTGCGCCCCATTGCTTAGATGCTAGCGCGTAATCTTTCATGAGCGCATAGCTATCGCCCTGCGTCCCAAGTAGATCAAACACGCACATGGTTTGTGCTTGTGCTGAATTTGCAACTATCACTGCCGCCGCTATAGCAAAAATCTTTGTAACTTTCATACCAAAAATCCCTATTATTGGCTACGATATTTATTTTATATAAGCACCTCTTCCCATACTTGAACCCAAACATGAATATCAAGATAGGATCGCTTGGTCAGTTATCGCACACTTTCTAAATGAAAAAAAGACCCCATTTACAAAATGAGGTCTTTTCAAAAATGAGATCTATTTAACATTACTCTCCGCTCAAGGAGCATTCAAAGCTATTTGGATCCTGAGTACAGCGTACTTTCTTTAACAATCCCATCATTTTTTTGTTATAGATGCCTTCATTGGTTAAATCAATCCGCCCTTCGCGCATCAACTTGGTATAGCCAAGTTTGTCATTTGCCGAGATATCTAGCCAATACTTTGGATCAATTGCCGCTTCTAATTTATTAATATTGTCTATTTCTCGTCCAAGTAATCCAGCAACCCAAGTTCGACTTTTTTGACCATAACCATCTGGAAATTGATTAGGGCGAATAACAATATCACCCATCACTTGCAACACAGGAAAGCGAATAATCGCGCCTTGAGTTCCCAAACCTTTATACAGTTCAAAGGGTTTGAATCCCATTGCAGGCATACCAATCGCATCGACCTGACCGTTATTAAATTTAGCTCCTACCGTGAGTAAATCTACCGATACAGGCTGCGCACCTACTTTCTGAACAAGTTTTGCTTGTGCTTTATCATAATCTAGAACACCAAACTTAATACCTGCTGCCTTCGCGAGAGA
>JAGWUI010000087.1 GCA_028868515.1 Gammaproteobacteria bacterium | reverse complement strand
AGTGTTGGTATTGGTTTGTACGAACGTGCTTCGATTTTTATCAAACGCGTTGGCGGCATCATTCTCGCATTGATCGTGATTTTATGGTTCTTGGCGTATTTTCCACAGCCGCCTGCTGGGGCAACGTTACCGCCGATTGACTATAGCTTTGCAGGTCAACTCGGTCACTTCATTGCACCAGTCTTTGCACCGATTGGCTTTACTTGGGAAATTTGTATTGCGTTGATTCCGGGATTAGCAGCGCGTGAAGTTGTCGTGGCTGCATTAGGTACTGTCTATGCGTTATCTGGTAACGAAGACGCTGTGACGCATCAGCTTGGTAGCTTAATTTCAGCGCATTGGTCTGTACCAACCGCCTTATCACTGCTTGCATGGTTCATTTTTGCACCACAGTGCCTTGCGACGATGGCGACCGTTCGCCGTGAAACAGGTTCTTGGAAATACGTCGGAATCATGGCGGTGTATCTGTTTACACTCGCCTATTGTGCTTCACTGATTACTTATCATGTGGCGGAGGCATTGTTATGAATATGATCAATCTTGGAAATGCGATTCAAGTCTTGGTCATGGCAGGATTATTGGGCTGGAGTGTGTTGTTTATGCTCAAGCGCATCGCGCCCAATTTTGTGCGCAATCAACAATATCAACTCGCCAATGCCTTCAATAAACACGGCTGGAAAAAAGTCGCACAATGGCTAGAACCAGCCATCAATACAGGCGGTGGATGCGGCAGTGGATGCAGCACTTGTGGTTCGTGCCCATCGAATCCCAATAAAGCAAAAACCGCTAAATAACCTCTGCAAAACTCGTCATATCATTATAAATTCACCCCGCATAACGATTCATTATGCAGGGTGAAAACCACCTTATAACAATCTGTTTCTGGCGGAATCCCGCTTATACAACTGCCGCTGCTTTTGCAGTCATACGATGTTTTGCAGCCTTCGTGCGATAACCAAAACGAAGATGCTTATCAATCAGCGGTGTCGTTTTCAGTAAACGTAAATCTCCGAGATAACTCATCGACATCAACCAAGGCGCACTCATACCCTGACGCGGCAAGTCATTGGCTGCTCGTTTGACATACCCCGCAGCAAAATCGAGTAATGGACGAGTATCCATTTCTGAGCCATCAAACTCAGGGATACAGGTTGCGTATCCTTTTTTATCCATATAGGCCAGAAGCTTACATAATTGCTCAGACAATACACCAACCTTCAATGTCCATGAGGAATTGGTATATCCAATGACAAAAGAGAAGTTTGGAACACCACTGAGCATCATGCCACGATAAGCCACTTTTTCGGCTGTATTGACAGGTACACCATCGACGCTCATGGTTGCCCCACCAAAGGCCTGCAATTTCAAACCCGTCGCCGTCACGATAATATCGGCATCCAAGTGCTGACCAGATTCCAGTTGAATCCCTGTCTCAGTAAAATGAGCAATCTTATCCGTGACGATAGAAGCATTGCCGTCCTTCAATGTCTTAAACAAGTCTGCATCAGGAACCGTACACAGACGTTGATCCCAAGGATTGTACGGAGGATTGAAATGCGTATCTACAGGATAATCTTTTGGTAAATAACGACTATTCAGATAGCGCAACGCTTTACGAGATTGATCTGGAAAACGCTGACACAGATCAAAAATAACTCGCTGCATCAATATGTTTTTACCACGTGTGATTTTGTAGGCGACATTTTCTGGCAAATAATCACGTAGCGTATTGGACAGCGGATCTTGCGAAGGCACAGGCACGATATACGTTGGTGTCCGCTGCAACATGGTGACATGAGCCGCTTTAGAAGCTAGCGAAGGCACTAACGTCACAGCCGTTGCACCACTGCCAATCACCACCACTTTCTTGCCCGTATAATTTAAATCTTCTGGCCAGAATTGTGGATGCACGATCTGCCCTTGGAAACGCTCACGTCCAGCAAATTCAGGCGTAAAACCTTCATCATAGCGATAATATCCACTTGCACTGATCAACCATTTGCAGCTGACTTGAATCCGCTGACCTGTATCAGAACGCTCGATCTCCACTTGCCAACGTGCTTCACTGCTTGACCAAGCTGCACTAATGAGTTTGTGGTGAAAGAGAATGTGTTTGTCGATGCCATTTTCTTTCACAGTTTCACGCAGATAATCCATAATCAGCTCGCCACTGGCGATTGACTGATTGCTTTTCCACGGTTTGAATGCATAAGCAAAGGTAAATAAATCAGAATCTGAACGAATACCTGGATAACGAAACAAATCCCACGTTCCACCGATGGAATCGCGTGCCTCAATAATCGCATAGGATTTATTCGGGTTACGCTCTTGCAGATAATAAGCCGAGCCAATCCCTGAAATCCCAGCGCCAACAATTAAGACATCCATAGAACTAGGTAATGTTGCTTCAAATCTTGCATTCATGAGTCGCTCCGATTTTTCATCATTCAAAGGCGTAGATAACATGCCGTTGAACATATACTCACGCAAATCGAAGCGATTAAATAGTTTAAAATGCAC
>JAGWUI010000056.1 GCA_028868515.1 Gammaproteobacteria bacterium | reverse complement strand
CAAGAAGGTCAAATTGGTGGTGAGCAGGGGCGATTTGCATACTTCGATAGCCAAGGTCATCAACCCGGTACGGTCATTGAAATTTCAGATTTAAGCGGTCCAAAACGTGCCATTTTCGATTATATCAAGAAGGCATCCATTGGTTGGAATGGGGCTAAACCCATTCGTAAATTGTAATTTGATGATTGTTGGAGAACTGATATGCGTTCGATCGTATCAAGCCTAAATGGTCCTGTTTTTCAGGATGTTGAAACGCCAGTTGTTGCAGCAGAGTGTGTACTCGTCAAGATCAAGGCCGCTGCACTCAATCGAGCCGACCTTGATATGGCAACGGGTGGCTCGCATGGTGCCGCAGGCGGAATTGGTTTTCCTTTGGGGCTTGAGTGGTCAGGTGAGATCATTGAAGTGGGCTTTGGTGTGACCCAGTGGTCTGTGGGTGATCGTGTGATGGGTGCAAGCCCCGGTGCGTTCTCTGAATTCATCATTGCCAGACCGGGCTGGATTTATCCGATTCCAGATAGTCTCTCTTTTGAAGAAGCGGCGGCACTGCCAGTTGCCCTGCAGACCATGCACGATGCCATCGTCTCCAATGGTCAACTGACCTCTGGACACTCGGTATTAATACAAGGTGCTAGTTCTGCCATGGGACTTATGGGCATGCAGATCGCAAAACATCTGGGAGCCAGTCACATTATCGGTACATCAACATCATTAGAGCGCCGTGACAAGCTTGCAGAATATGGCGCTACTCATGTGATTGATACCAAAGCCGATAACTGGTTGAAAGCGGTCTACAAAGCGACGCGCATGAAAGGTGTAGATGTGTCGATTGATCTACTTGCGGGGCCTTTGGTCAATACGACGCTACAGGCAACGCGGGTCGGCGGACGGATGGTCAATGTCGGTCGTATGGCGGGCAATGCGGGTCTGTTTGACTTTGATCAACACTCTATGCGTCGTATCACCTATGTCGGTGTGACTTTTCGTACGCGTACACCTGCCGAGATTATGGCAGTCATTGCCCGTGCAACTGAGGATCTATTGCCTGCATTGGCATCGGGTGCAATCAAAATGCCGATCGATCATGTTTATCGTTGTGATGAGTATGGCACTGCATTTGAGCGTATGGCGCAGAACAAACATTTTGGCAAGTTAGTGCTGACTTTTTAAAGATCCTGTCTGTCTTCAGTGACTCACCGTGCGGTTGGGTCTGCCCCCTAAAATTCACATTTAAAGACTGTTCCGATAAAGATTGTTCCGAGATTGAGTGGAGATTGTCATGAGTATCCGAATTCACCATCTAAATTGTGGCACGATGTGTCCACTGTGTTCCAGATTAATGAATGACGTCAACGGAAGCTGGGCAAAACCTGGGCATCTGGTGTGTCATTGCTTGTTGATCGAAACGCCAGAAACGCTTGTGCTGGTGGATACAGGATTAGGCCATCAGGATGTGGTGAATACCAAGCATCGTCTCGGATCGGTTTATCCTGCGTTGTTCCGCCCACAACTCAAAGAGAGTGAGACAGCCATATCGCAGATCAAGGCTCTGGGCTATGACCCACGCGATGTACGTCACATTGCGCTTACCCATGTCGATCTGGATCATGCGGGTGGGCTCTCTGATTTCCCTGAAGCCACAGTACATATCTTTAAGCCAGAATTAGAACAAATCTTGAAACCCACTTGGCAGGATCGCCAGCGCTTTCGTTTAGTGCAGTTTGATCATCAACCGAAATGGCAGGTGCATGAAGAAGGAGGCGATGAGTGGTTCGGGTTTAGTAGCATTCGCGCCATCCCAAACATTTCAACGGATATTCTGCTGATTCCACTGATCGGACATACCCGTGGTCATACGGGCATTGCGGTCAAGCAAGGCGACAAGTGGTTATTGCATTGCGGCGATTCGTATTATCACCACAGTCAGATTACAACTTCTCCTCAAGCACCCATCGGCCTGACGTTCTTTGAAGCTGCGGTGCAAAGTCTGCGTGAGCCTCGGATCTGGAATCAGGGGCGACTTAGAGATCTTGCTGCCAATCACGGGAATGAAGTTGAGCTGTTTTGTTCCCATGATCCTGTCGAGCTGGCGCGATATACCACGAGTGGTATTGAGGTCACGATTTAATTCTGGAGTACATCATGCCTATCGGATACACGCAGGTTCCTCGCGGGCCTTTAGATCGGTTTTACCGTCGTTTTTATCGCGTGGCATCACGCTATTCCAATACCGCAGAGCAATTAGCGACAAAAGATGCGTTGGCGGGTTTTAAACATGCACAACGTGTTGCATACGATGCCGTTGAGTATGTGGCTAGTTTGCTGACGATTGGCATGACTGAACAGGAAGCGGCTGCCTTACTCGCGGACTATCTGAAACAACGCGGAACTGAACGTTATCTACATCGTCCTTTTGCGTGGTTTGGCGACCATTCTCGTTTTGATGACTATGCTGGATATGGCGATTATCACCCGAGTGATCGTCGTTTGAAGGATGGTGATGTAGTCATTTTGGATGTTTCCCCTGTAGTTGATGGTTATATCGGCGATGTGGGGTACGCGGTATCGATGGGCTTTAATGCTGAACTTGAGAGCGCTAAACAGTTTCAGCTTGAACTGCGCCGCATCATCCCTGAGCTGTTTGCAAGTTCCATGACGCCAGCCCAGATCTGGCAGGAGATTAACCGTCTGATCATTGATGCGGGTTACGACACGATCCATGCCAAATATCCACACTGCGTGCTGGGTCATCGCGTGTTTCGGGTGAAGCCCAAGTCTGGCAAACACTTGCGAGTTGGTTGGGGCGGTTTTGGTTGGTTTTCATTAGAGACCAATTTCGAGTTTTTCAAGATGGGGCCATCTGCCGCATTGGGCCCTGAACACGAAGGGAAGAAACTAGAATTGTGGGCTATTGAACCGCATCTGGGCTGGCAAGGTGCTGGCTGTAAGTTTGAAGAAATCTTGGTTGTCGAGCCAGATCGAGTTTACTGGTTGGATGACAATGTCCCGCATGTGCGTGAAGCAAATGCATCGAAGTGAATATGAGTCCTAATTCAATAATTGGAGAGAATCATGCAAACACAAATCCCACTACCAAATGATGAGCAACTTGCCCCAGATGTCAGGAAAACACTGAACAGTGTTCCACCTGCGAACATTTTTCGGATGATGGCCAATGCTCCGACGAGTTTAAAGCCATTCATCGCACTTGCGACATCTATTCTGGCGCAAAGTGAATTTGATATGTGCAAGCGTGAATTGGTCATCCTACGGATTGCTCATGTCACTCAGTCACATTACGAATGGGTGCAGCATGTTCGTATTGCCCAGATCGTTGGTGTAACCGATGAAGAAATTAATAAGATCGCCGTCAATGGCCCAGTTCAGGGTGTCGATGAAGAAATGCAGTTGTTGTATCGGGTCGCTGAGGAAATCAGTCTGAATGTGCGTTTGAGTGATGATGCTTTAACCGCAATTTTACAGCGTTATGGTCAGCGTCAGGCAACGGAACTCATCTTGTGTTGCAGTTATTTTAATATGGTCAGCCGATTTCTTGAGTCTACCCGTGTGCCATTGGAAGATGCGGCTGTTATTTAAGACATTAAGATTTCGGCAGTTGATGAGCACCGATTAGTTATACGCTAGATTTCAATCAGAGGTATTGTCATGTCCACTCACTTAACACCGATTTGGTGATATCTGACACCGATGATGTCTTAGATAAAAACTCATCTAAGTCAATCAGCTTGATTGACTTTTACAAGTGGATGTGACGTTTTTAAACGTGTTTGGATAAAGCATTTCAGTACTGTAATGCGCGATGCATGAGTTCATATCCCGAGGTGCCTATCTTGCTTTCAAAGAACTTCCGTGCGTGTGGGATCGTTGCTGTTTTAGCGATCGCTTTACCGATCATGATCGCGAGTTCGTCTCTCCAACGTGAACGTGGCAGGCCTGCAAGCTCACACATCTCTTTGGGAATGAGTGTTGTAACGACAAAGGTCAGAATGGGGTAGAAGCGCAGTAAAACATTCATTTGAGGATCATCTGTTTTGATAGATGGCTTCAATAGCGTTAGCAGAATGCTCCGCGTTTGTGAGGTAATTGCAGCTCCACTCGCGGTTAATGCCATCACACGTGCAAAATCTTTGCGCGTTGACGGAATATCATGCAAGTCCTCGAGACTCGAAATATCGTAGCCATGCTGCTGGGCGCTCAGTTTGACGGCTTCTAACGTTAAATTAGGCGTATGTTCTTGCAGGGATTTGGCGAATCTCACGCTTTCCTCAAAATAGCGGCGTTCTTCATCTGTAGTTAACTTTCCGACCAGTTTTTCATAGGCGTAGTACACGGAATGCCAAGTAATCAGATGAGTGCCTAGCATCAACAGTGGATCATGGGCATTATATGTGCCGCCAGTAATAGGCGTGTTTCCTTTTATATGAGAATGCAGGCGATATAGTCGGGCATTGGCTTTGCTAATGGTCTCCATATCACCAAAGACCACATTCAAGAAATAGGTCATTGTGCGGCTCAGGCGTCCTACGGGATCTGTTCTGTAGGTACCCCGATCCGATAGGGCTGCGGAAGCATCGACACTGCCCATGACTTCAATATAGAAGGAACGTGTTAACCCGATAAAAGCAGCAGGGTGTGACCAGACTTTCCATGTCACAGAGTCTGGGCCAAAGAGACCGTAGTCTTTTAGTTCGGTTACATCGTCAGCAAGTTCGAAATGAATAGGTGATACAGTCATATTTACTCCAGTCGCGTATCAAGATGTGAGGACGTTCTACATTGGGTAGGCTTAGTTTTGGCTAAGTCTGTTAGATAGGGTTCGGTTTCTTAGATCAATTCATTAGCAGAACTTAAGCCCCTCATAAACAGAGACCCTGCACTGAATGGCGTGGAAAAAAGAGAACTTGGAGGCAGTTGTGTTTGAGTGAAAGTGTTTGAATGAAAGTGTTTGAATGAAAGTGTTAGACTGAGGTTTAGCAGACATTTTAGTGACCTTGATGATGGTAGGAACGTAAACGCATTTCTAAAATAGGCGCTATGCTTTATTTGGTCAGATTAATATCCATCTTTTCTTTAATATTGACTTTTCTCATCAAGAGTGTGACTTAACGCATCATTTAGTATTGTCTTGAGTCAAGATAGACTTGGCTGCTGTCAAGTAACCTTATTTTATAAATGAAATGAGCTATTCAGACTAATGAGGTCTTGGTTGTTTGAGAAAAGGAATTGGTGACATAGAAATAAAAGTTATGGAAATGAAAGCTTCGTTGAGTGGATCGATTGCGAGTCTTCTTATTACTTTTCTGGATGAGAAGGGTCTAGAGAGTCCTGCGTGCCGCGAAAAACTGTCTCATTGGAAACCAGATGGTCGAATTTCGGTGACAGAATGGGCAATATGTCTCATGATGATTTATCAGGAATATCCTAAACCTGCATTAGGACTTGAGATCGCAGGATATGCTTTACCAGAGCATGCTGGGCTATTAGGTTATTTACTTCTTTCGTGTGACACCTTCGGAGACTTCCTCGGTCTGTTTGAACGCTTTTATGGGTTGCTCTGGCAGGGATTTTCAATTCAGACTTGTACGGATGAAAAACAATACACCATTACATGGACTCTCAATGAACTGCCTCCAGAATCGCTCCTTGATAGCGCAGTATTTATGGACTTTACCCGCTTGGCGTTTGAAACAGGAGTAGGGGGAATCGTTCATTCGTTACGCTTGCTTTGTGGTGAAGTGCTCACTCCTAGTGCGATTTCTATGATGGGAAATCCACCTCAAGAGATAGGCGCTTATGAACAATTCTTTGGATGTCCTGTCAGCTTTAATTCCACCACGACGTCAATCAGTTTTTCCTCAGAGTTGTTTGCTGTGCCGGTCAAAGCAGAGAAAGCAAGCTTACAGAAATTGATTGAGCGTCAGGCTGAGGCTGAACTACAGAGTTTTTCTGGTGCAGATAGTTTTTTGTCTGCATTTTATAAAGTGTTATCTCGTTCTTTACAAGTCGGTACACCGACGATTAGTTTTGTTGCTGATGAACTGGGTGTATCGCGCGCTACGCTTCAACGTAAACTGAATGACAGATCTTTGAATTTCCAAAAAGCGTTGGATCAAACACGACTTGAGATGTCAAAAATGTATCTAGAAAATCCTCGTCTTTCGCTTATTGAGATTTCCTTCTTATTGGCTTTTTCAGAGCAAAGTGCGTTTAGTCGTTTTTTTAAGCGCGCTACAGGTATGACGCCTATTCAGTTCCGTAGAGATATTTGAGATTGAGTCAATATTTAGATTTTTGGTCGTTATTTTCCCCATTTTTTCATCGCTGCATGTCCTGCATTTAAGCCCATTTCGTAGCCCTGTTTTAGGCGATCAGCGCTACGACCTAATCGGTTGGCTTTGAATGTATTTGGAGGGCAGATTTCGATAATTTCCACCCCTGATGGTGGATTTCTGATCAGTGCTAAAGTATCGTTATAATGTTGTGTACGTTGCGCCAGCTTCTCTTTGAGCGCAGGTGTACGCTTCATAAAATAGCCTATCACGAGGCTTTCTAGCGGATTCCAGATTTTTCTATAGCGTTTATGTCGAGACCGAATGACCATGATACGCCGAGCACCTTGGTCAATCGCGGCTTGTACTGGAATAGAGTCTGCAACACCGCCATCGGCCATGGGTTGATTGTCAATCAAGGGAAAGTTTCGATAGATGATGGGTATTGCGCATGACGCTTTGACGAGTTCATCAAAGTTTTCACGGGTCGGCTGGATATACACCGCTTGACCCGTCTGAACGGAGGTTAGTCCGATCAGAAACTGAGATTTTCGATTTAAAATAGCTTCGTAATCAAGAGGAAGCTCTCTCAAGGTAATATCCCATAGCCAGTCGAGATCCATCAAATGACCTCCTCGAAGGAAGCGCTTGATGGAGATGCTTTCAGGTCTTTGTGTGTAATCACGGAATACACTGGACATCCGTCCTGATTTACCAGAGAGGTAGCTCGCTACAACTCCAGATCCAGAGGACACGCCAAAGTAGCTGTCAAAAGGATAGAAGTCATTGGCAATAAATGTATCCAGTACGCCTGCTGAGAAAATACCGCGCAAAGCTCCACCTTCTACGATGAGGGCGGTGTGCAGCTTATCGATGTCATTATTCATAAATTTTTGATGAATGAGTTTTTACGTTGATTTTGCTTTTAACTCCGCTCGATTTAAGAGCCAACAAAATATTAAGCTAGGAATTAAAAAGCCAATCGTGACAAGTCCACCATGGAGTAGATGTACTGTAGGTTCATTGAAATGTTCAGCGATTAGTTTCATGGGAGATAGCCATGGAGAAAGCTGAATGAAGAGCACCAATAAGAACAAACAGGGTAATAGACTACTCACACCGCGCTTGGCATTTGCACGCCAGAAATACAGTGCGAGTACAGCAGAGAAGATGCCCTCCAGTACCCATGAGAGAACGCCTAGCTTGCCCCATAGTCCAAATCCGAGATGAGCTCCTGCGTGAGGGTAAAGTGCTAAATCGTCATTGTGCACAGGCCAATCTGCCAGAAAATGCGAGAACACTGCACAACTTGCAAGAATGGCGACCTTCTTATCTTTTAAAAAGAACGCCCCCCAAACCAGAGACCAGAAGATTGCCATCAATAGCGAATGATCCCAATCGATATATGTCAGATCAAAATAGAGATAGGGCAAGGTATGAAGATTGGGCGTCACACGATCAAATCCTGCAATGATGAATAATCCATCCAGAATGTCGAGAAATCCAACGCCAAGCATAATGGGCAGTGCAGGTATTTTCGGCCAGCGTGCCTTCATGGCAAGACCAATCGCAAAATGTCCGACGTACATCTCACTGCTCCTTATGTGCGACTAATGACGAAATAATGAACAGTCTATTGATCGAATGTCAACAGGCTTCAAAATTTAGCTTTCCAGATAACCTGCTTCTAAACATACGCCAGTCGAATTAATAGTGATCGCCACCATGATGTAATGACCAATTAACATACAGAATTCAACCAATTGATCGGCATTGAAATAAATGGATAAAGCACGCCATGTCTCAGTACTTATCCGTTTATTGTCAATTAACTCATCCACACTTTTCAGTAGTGTGCGAATTCGTTCACTCCAATGTATTGAATCGGAACTTGCCATCGATAGTATGTCTTCATCAGAGATGCCTAATTCTTTAGCCATTTGTACATGGTGACCCCATTCATATACACAACCTAATCGCCACGCGGTATGTAGAATCAGTAACTCTTTGTCGATTCTTGAGATTTTTCCTTTCATCAATAAATGAGACAAGAACAACAAATAGCGTGGAAAAATAGCGCCTAGACGTGCAAGCATCAAAAAAACATTCAAGTTACTTTCAGATTTTGCTTTTTTGCGCGTCACCTTCAAGAGTATACGTTGCAATAATCCTTGCTGCTGTATCGGTAAGTCAGGCAAATTGGATCCTTCAGGAATATACCAATTGCCTTGAGGTAATTGATGAATAGAAGTCATGCGACCACCTCAAGCTCTGTACGAGGAAGAATGAGTTCTTTATTCAATCGCTCAACGACATTGAGATCATGGGCAGGGAGTAACAAGGTTGGTTCTTGATGTCCTAATAGTTTGAATTGACGTAAGGTACTTTTGGATAACGCCACATCGTAGGTCACACCATCAACCAACTCTTCCAATAAGAAAGTCTGATCGTAAGTCGCATCTCCAGCCAAGACATAAGTCACATCTGGTGAACGCACGATTACAGACATATGACCACGCATATGCCCTGGAGTCGGTACAAGTACAATACTTTTATCTTTGGTCAACGGATAGCTTTGGTCAAATGGACCATAAGGTTCGTTGGTGAAGTCAATCAACGTTGGAGAAAGCCAACGTGGGAAATATTGCGGTAAACAACCAAAAATCCTGCCTTTAAAGCTATTAGCCAACAGGAAGTTCTCTCGAGTGACAATGATCGGAGTATGTGGGAAATGGTGTAAACCGCCCGCATGATCATGATGCATATGGGTGAGAATGAGCGCTTTAATATCTTTTGCTGGATTCAACCCCATTGCACGGAGTTGATCGCCAACTTCCTCACCAGGAGCGACTTTGACCACAACGCCATGTTTAAAAAATGGATGCCATGCAGGCAAAAAATCTTTGGCGGTATTCTCTGCAGTATCGCCACTATCCACCAGATAGTTGCCTTCAGGATGTTCAATCAGATAAGTAAAGATGGGTAAATTCTCCACCCACTCTTTATCCATCAGCATATCAATCTTACGGCGAAAAGGACCTTTGCCTTCTTCTCCGCAATGGTGGTGTGGGCGAATGGAGACTGTTCCAGTCTGGATCGGCGTGACGCGTATCATGATGGTTTCTCTCTATATAAATGTTGAATGAGTCTTTTGGCACATCTCTCTTATGCAATCTGTCACGAGGACGGTCTCATGACACGTTCGGCCATCTGAAGAACGATGGCTTTAGGGGAAAGTGGGGACATATAGGACATCGCTAGATTCTTGAAACCATGAACCGCAACGCCACGCTGCTGGCGTTTGATTTTCTGTAAAACGAACTGAGCGACATCGGTTGCAGAAGCGGTGTTTTGATCTGCAAAATTATTTGAATTCACTCCATTGGCTGCTGATGCAAATCCAGTTTTCGTGGCACCAGGGCAAATGGCGAGAACATCCACTCCCGTATGTCTTAACTCAAATGCAAGTGCTTCACTGAGACTTAAAACATAAGACTTGGTTGCTGCATAAACCGCCATCCATGGCAAAGGCTGAAATGCTGCTGTTGATGCGATATTGACGATTTTCCCCTGTTTGCGGGCGATCATCTGAGGCAAGACAGCATGTGTTAACTCGGTTAATGCCGTCATATTCAACTGGATTGTTTGATGGTACTGCTGCCATTCAACATCCTGAAATAGTCCAAAATCACCACATCCTGCATTGTTCACCAAGATGTCTATGGATTGCTTTCCCAGCTTTGCTGTGAGCGAACTAACCGCATTGGGTTGGCACAAGTCTTGTGCAATCACTGTCACTTGAATGCGATATTGCTGTTGTAGATCTTGAGCGAGTTGGCTCAGTTTGTTTGCACTGCGTGCGACTAAAATTAGATCCATCCCATCTTTAGCCATGAGTTTAGCCAACTCCAATCCGATTCCACTTGATGCACCAGTGATCAATGCTGTAGGCATATTTAACTCCTTTATTTTTGCTTGTGGATGCGCTGAGTCACATGAGGAACATCATCATCCAGCCAGCGTGCACCTTGATGATCAACAACGAGAATTTCCTCGAACTTGGCACCGCCACCATGCCAGCCTATGTGTGGTTCAATCGCCCAGAGTCCTATTTTTGATCCGACATTTTCAGGCGTGAGTGCTGCTGAAAATCCAGTTTTTAAGAATTGGAGGTTGGCTTCTATGGAGAACCATCCACTAGATCCAATAGGAATGCGTTTGGCTTTTGGATGATTTGCTTTCAGGCGAAAGACACGATGACCAAGCACACAAAACGGATAGCGTGCATGAATATTGTCGAAGCCTCGTTGAGCGATAAGATGATTAATTTCAGACCAGATTTCTTTCGGCGTCATGGATGAAGCAAACAACACAGGGATGATTTCACGAAGCTCAAGCAGGAAACTCATGGCTTCTTCCATCTCGATATGAGGCATCATGGATAGCGTATATCCAACGTCCGCGGTATATCCATCAATGACAGGAGACACATCGAGAATAACCACATCACCTTCGCTCAATCGGCGTTGGCTAGGGTGATATTCGCCATAGTGCTGATAGCCATCGAAACGACTGTGATCACCGAACCATGCAAAAGGACGATGTAAGAAGCGTTCAGAACCTGCCTTTCGTAAATAGTCTTCCAAGAGTGATGCTGCTTCGAGTTCAGTCATTCCGAGATGAAGTTGCTCACCGACCCGAGTCACACAGTCATAAGCAACCCGTTGAGCCTTCTTAAATCCCGTCTGAGCTTCTGCCAGCAATAGCTCAGAAGTATCTGGAGTCAATTTAGAACCTTGTTTTACAACAAAGCGATAAACGTGATCTAGAACCCCAGCAGGCTTATCTCGATAACCAATGGCCATGTTTGCCTCTCGAATCTGTTCAAAGTTGAAAAACGAATTTTACTAACGCAACAATACTTGCATTTAAATTATCAGTAAAAAATAATTAACGCAAGTATTGTTGCATTAAAGTTTGGATGATCTGATGATTGGTTGAAAATCTGTGTAGAATAGGCAATCGATTATCGAGAAAGATGGGTTAAGGGAAGTTTGCAAATGAATGAAGAAGCTGCATCTTCAGCGCATAACGATCAGGTTGTTTTGGCTCGACGTACGGGTGGTCGTAGCGCACGCGTGGTTAAAGCCGTACTAGACAGTGCTTTGATAGAGTTGTGTGAGGTTGGTTATATCGGCTTTAGCATTTCAGCCGTCGCAAAACGTGCAGAAGTTCACGAGACAACCATTTACCGCCGTTGGCCTAAACGTGAGGATTTGATTGAAGCTGCGTGTATGGCATTTGCAGATGCAAAATTGCCAGTACCCAACACAGGCGATTTAGAAGAAGATTTACGAATAGTTCTTTCTAATATTACGGGTCTGATGAGCACACCCATCGGACAAGCTTTGACCTCATTGATGTTTTCATCACGATACATTACTGAGTTTTCAGGATCAAGCGTCACATTTTGGCGGATTCGCATGAACATCGGACAGCAAGTTTTTCAACATGCGATTGAACGTGGTGAGTGGCCAAATGATTATGATAAGACAGAAGTTTTTAGTGAACTTATTGGTCCTATCATCGCCCGATATTTTTTTCTGCAAGAGCTGATTACTCAAGATGTGATTGATGCGAGGGTCGATGCAATTGTGCAATGGGGGAGACAGCGACTGTGAAGTTGGAGTGATTTCACATTGTTGATTGATGTTTTTTTACGTGGATTGCAATGAATCCCATTGGAATGTATCGGACAAGAAAAAGCCCCAAATGCTTGTAAACATTGGGGCTTTAGGACTTCTTTGGATCGCTTTGGAACTTTAAATGGTGCCCAGAGCGGGACTGTAATTTGTATTGTAATACTTTGTTTATTATAGAAAATAATTTAATAGAAAGAATGCTTATACCGCAAGTTATACCGTTTTAAATAAATCGATATGTATATGTTTTTAAAAGATTTAGTTGAATAATCTTATTCTTGGTGAAAGCATAATGGTGTGCAGGTTTATGTGCAAGTGTCCTGATTTATCTTTACAAAAATAGTCATATACATGATGTCTGTTATCTTGATTGGATCATGCTACTTATATCTGACGATAATTCAATGTAGGTCTTCCATGAGTGAAAACTGTCTGATTAGTAAAGCGGTACAGATTGCAGTAAATTGAAATAATTTTCAAATACACATCATTGAAGTGAAACAGGCATTCAATTTCTGATACCTGTTCTAAATCCATATCCATACCAAAGGCTTGCCATCCAGCAAGCCTTTTTTATGCCTCGAATTTATTAAATCCAAATCTTAAATATTTTAGGAGAAATACATCATGACGATTACATGTCCAAAATGTCAATCAGACAAAATTGAAACCCGTAACTACGGCAAACGTATATGCGGTGCAATTGGTACTGTTGCTGGTGCAACCAGTGGCGTAACA
>JAGWUI010000018.1 GCA_028868515.1 Gammaproteobacteria bacterium | reverse complement strand
CATGCAAGGTCGTGACAAGCACTTGACCGAGGCGATGGAAGTCTAACGTACCACTGAATGCGTACAGGAATGCCATCCCCATCAAGATCGATGCCGAAGCTGTCGCTGACAGCACCATATATTTGATGCCTGACTCTAATGATTTGTTGCGCTCATGGGTATAGGCCAACAATCCATAAGTCGGAACAGATAACAGCTCCAAACCAATGAAAAATGATGTCATATTTTGTGCAGCAACCAACAGCATACCGCCAGCAATCGAAATCAAAAGCAGAATATACAATTCTTCTTTATTATCACGATAATCATGGATATACGCATGTGCCAAAGTACAACATGCCAAACCAGCAATCAGAATCAATGCCATATAAAACAACGAGAACCCATCAACCATGAATAAACCCATGACCGATGAAGGTGAGCCGTTGAGAAAATACCAAACGATCCAACCTAAAGCTGCATTTAACCCCAACACAGTCACAGTTGCACTCAGATTATGATGACGCTTCATCGAAATGAGTAGCATCACCACAACCGAGGTCAAGCTCGCAATTAATACAGGTGTCAGCGGTAGAAAACTAACCAAATTGAGTTCATTCATCATGGCTTAGTGAACTCCCGCGCCTGTTGTTAAAGTAGGAAGTGCTGGAAAAAGCGGCGTATGGTACGCATTGCTAATCCATTGCATAGTTTGAGCAGAAGTATCTAACACAGTTTGTGGATAGAAACCTAACCACACTAAACCTGCTGCCATCGTGATCAACAAAGACAATTCACGTACATTTAAGTCTGCAATTGCGAAAGTCGATTTTGCCGAGGAAGCATGTGAATCTGCATGAGTATCGTGCCCATGACCAACCTCATGACTGTCATCGCCATGTGCATGACCAAATAAGGTTTGATGAATCATATAAAGTGCGTATAGACCTGCAAGCACTAAGCTCGCTGTCGCTAACACCACATACCAAGGGAACTGCGCAAATGCACCCAACAGAATCAGGAATTCACCGATAAAGTTACCTGAACCAGGAATACCTAACAAAGCCGCACTGAAGAACATCAGGAAAACAGGCAAATAACGCGCTCTTCCCCAAATTCCGCCCATTAAACGCATATCACGGGTATGTAAACGCTCATAGATCTGACCACACATGATAAACAGTGCTGCAGAAGACAAGCCATGTGCCAGCATCTGTACCATGACGCCCTGCATCGTCATCAAGTTACCTGCATACAGTGCTAACAGGATAAAACCCATGTGCGACACACTGGTATAAGCAACCAAACGTTTAATATCTGTTTGAATGAATGCAACCCATGCACCATAAAACACACCGATCAAACCTAAGGTAATCGCAATCGGCGCAAATTCTGCTGAAGCATGTGGGAATAATGGCAACACGAAACGTAATAAACCATACGCTGCTGTCTTAATCAAAATACCAGCCAAGTCAACTGAACCCGCTGTTGGTGCTTGCGCATGCGCATCAGGCAACCAGCCATGCAATGGCACAATCGGTAACTTCACCGCAAATGCGATAAAGAAAGTCAGCATCACACCATATTCAAAACCCGGTGGAAACTGTGTACCGAGTAGAACCATGTAATCAAAGCTCACATGGTGTGTCTGTTGATAACGGATCAGCACCAAAGCCAGAATACCGACCAACATGATCAGACCCGATGCTTGAGTATAAATAAAGAATTTAGTTGCCGCATAAACACGACTGCGACCATTTGATCCCGCATGTCCCCACAGTGCAATCAGGAAGTAGATCGGAACCAGCATCATCTCCCAAAAGAAGAAGAACAGGAACATATCGATCGCAAGAAACACGCCGATCACACCACCCAAACTCCACAGGAGATTGAGATGGAAGAATCCAACATGCTTCTGAATCTCACCCCATGAACAGCCTACAGCAAGTACACCCAATAGCGCGGTCAATGCCACCATCATGAGTGACAGACCATCTAACGCTAAATGAATACTAATGCCCAGTTGAGGAATCCACGGCATAAAAAATTGTGCTTGCCAAACTGGTGGCGCGCCGATAGGTGCCAAAGTCTGTGCAGAAGCACCATAGTTTCCATTCATCCAAAGTTGGATGGTTAAAAACAATGTCAACAACATTCCGAACAGTGCAATCCAGCGTGGCACACGAATCGAAACCTTTTCACCAATCCAGCACAGAAAACCTGCAATGAATGGAATCAATATCAATAACGGCAAAATCAGGTTATTTTGAAGTTCTAACATCTTATTTCCCCATCACCTGAATTGCCAACAATGCAAACAGTAGAATTACCGCACCAAAAGCCGTACTTGCTAGATATCCGCGTAGTTGACCTTTTTGACCTTGCGTACTCCACGCATTACCGCCGCGTACAATCGCAGGTACAATACTCCAAAACTTATCCACTGGATCCGCTTTGACTAAGCGTGCAATCGCAAAGAATGGACGCGTAAAGAGACGATCAAACAATGCATCAAATCCAAAAGCGTTATACATGCAATAACCCAATCCAGCACCAATACGGGTTTGATTGAATTTCTTGACCAATGTACGTTGGCCTGAGAATAAGAAGAAACCAACCAACAAACCACCCAATGCTGTTGCAATCGAAATGATTTCAACAAAGTGTTCATCATTTTCAAACGCTACTAACGCTTTAAAATCAGGCAATACACCCGCCAGTGGTGGATGAATCATTGAGCCGACAAATGTAGATAGCACTAACAGGATTGATAATGGCAACCAGTAGGTAACGCCTTTAATCGGTTCTGAATGACCATTCTCTTGACCATGGAACACAATCAAAATCAAACGGAACGTGTAAACCGAAGTTAAGAATGCACCGAACAGTCCTGCCCAGAACACACCATGATGTCCAGAAGCCCATGCTTGCCAGAGAATTGGATCTTTCGAATAGAAACCAACGGTGACGAATGGCAATGCAACCAGTGCCCCACCGCCCACTAAGAAACAAGCATAGACAAATGGAATCTTTTTCCACAGTCCGCCCATTTTGAAAATGTTTTGTTCGTGATGACATGCCAAAATCACTGCACCTGATGACAGGAACAAAAGCGCTTTAAAGAACGCATGTGCCATGAGATGGAAAATCGAAGCCTGCCACGCACCCACGCCCAACGCCAAAAACATGTAGCCAATCTGACCCATGGTCGAATAAGCCAATACACGTTTGATATCTGTTTGTGCCAGTGCAGAGAATCCAGAAATCAACACACCCGCAGCACCAACTTGACCTACGAAATCAAGAACATTTGGCGCTTCTAAGAAAATTGGATGTAAGCGTGCAATCAAATACACACCCGCAGTCACCATCGTCGCAGCATGGATCAACGCAGAAACTGGTGTTGGACCCGCCATCGCGTCAGCCAACCAAGTATGCAGCGGAATCTGTGCTGATTTACCCATCGCACCACCAAGAATCAGTAGCGCAATCAGTTGAATATTGCCACTTGCAAGCAGCTCAGGTGCACGATGCAATATTTCTTGAATATTCAGCGTACCCAACTCTTTAAAGATCATGAACATGCCGAGTGCTAAAAACACATCACCGACACGAGTTACGGTAAACGCTTTAATCGCAGCACGACCATTTGCCAAATCGCTGTAGTAATAACCAATCAGCAAGTATGAACAAATACCAACACCTTCCCAGCCCAAATACAACAGAACAAGGTTATCACCCAGTACGAGCAGCAACATGCTGGCAACGAACAAATTCATGTACGAAAAGAATCGTGCATAAGTTGCATCGCCACGCATGTACCATGACGCAAATAAATGAATCAGAAAACCAATACCTGTAATGATGCCTGTCATCGTGAGAGACAAACCATCCAGATGTAGTCCAAATGCAGGTGCAAAACTACCCACTTGCATCCAAGTCCATAATACTTGGTGCACAGCAACCGCATGACCTGCAGCGGCTTGTTGTTGCAAAAACTCTTGACCTGCTAATAAGGCGACCAACGCCGATACAGCCATATTCCCGACACCGATAATCGCTGCCATATTTTCAGACAAACGATCACGCACAGTCGCGAGGATTAAAAAACCAAGAAATGGCAGAATAAAGGTCAAAGGTAAAAGAGAAATCATTGACTGGCTCATCCGTGCATCTCACTGGCTGCATCAATATCCAAATGTTGGAATCGACGATAAAACTGCAACAAAATCGCAAGCCCAATACTCGCCTCTGCTGCGGCTAAAGTCAGAATCAAAATAAACATGACTTGTCCATCGGGCTGAACCCAGCGTGAACCCGCAACCACAAAAGCCAGCGCAGCGGCATTCATCATGACTTCAATACTCATCAGAATGAACATCAGATTGCGACGCGCCATCACACCATAAAAACCAAGCGCAAATAGGATCGCAGCAAGGATCAAACCATGCTGTACAGGGATAATCATTTCGATGCTCCTTTTTGCGATTGTTGTTGTGCGATTTTTTCGGCTTCGTGTGCGGCTTGACTGAGCTTGATTTTCTCAGCAGTTTCAGCTGCAAGGTTACGAATCTCGATTGGATCATTGAAACCGTCGGTATTACGACCCAAGTGATATGCAGCGACCAAAGCTGCAAGCAGTAGCAAAGAGGCTAACTCGACAAGTAACAAATAAGGGCCAAACAATGCAATCCCGACCACTTTGGCATCTACAGTTTGAGTGCCTGCAACAGCAGCTTGTGCTGAATACTCACCGCTACCCAACAGCCATACAATTGCTAAGCCAAGTAAAAAAGCTAAGCCTGAAGGCCATGCCCATGTCTCAGCACTAAACCAACGCTTTTCTTGTGCAACCGTCGCTTTTCCAAGATTGAGCATCATCACCACAAACACGAACAGCACCAAAATCGCGCCTGCATACACAATAACTTCTAACGCTGCCGCGAACGGTGCGCCTAAGCAGAAGAATAATCCTGCGATCGATAATAAAGAAATAATCAAGTTCAGCAGCGCATGAACTGGATTAGTATTCGTAACAGTACGAATCGTAGTAAAAATCGTAATCAAAGCAATCGCATAAAACGGCCAAGCATTCATTATCGTTGTCATCATGGCATCAAACCTCGTACATCCACTGGCGCAGCTTCATTCTGGGCAGTACCTTTTGGTTTATCTTTCAGAGCCATACCAGAAACACGATAGAAGTTGTAATCGTGATATTTACCTGGGCCTGAAATCAGTAGATGTTCTTTTTCATAGACGAGGTTTTGACGATCAAACTCAGCCATTTCGAAATCTGGCGTCAGCTGAATTGCAGTGGTTGGACATGCTTCTTCACACATACCACAAAAAATGCAACGACTGTAGTTGATACGGAAAAACTCTGGATACCAGCGTCCATCGTCCTTTTCAGCTTTTTGCAATGAAATACAACCCACTGGACACGCAACCGCACATAAATTACATGCGACACAGCGTTCTTCACCATCTGGATCACGCGTCAATACAATTCGACCACGATAACGCGGCGGCGGATTTACTGGAACTTCGGGATACATTAAGGTGTCGCGTTTGCGCCATGCATGGCTAAACACCATAAACAGACTACGGATTTGCGACCACACGCCCGAAAGGAGATTTGCACGAGAATTAGCCATCTTATTCATTCCTGAGCAATGCGTTTAAGGATGTAGTGGATTCGTGCATAACACGTAAACCACTGTGCCTAAGAGATTTAATAATGTAATCGGTAAACAAACTTTCCAACCGAAGCTCATGATTTGGTCGAAACGTGGTCGTGGTAATGCGGCACGAACCAGAATAAACATCATGACAAAGAACAAAACTTTGCCAACAAACCAAAATAGCGGTGGAATGAATGGAATATTGAGATTGAATGGCGCTAACCAACCACCGAAGAACAATGCAGTAATCAATGAGGAAACCAAGATCACGCCGATGTATTCACCAACGAAAAACATCCCCCACTTCATACCAGAATATTCAGTGTGATAACCCGCACCAATGTCCTGCTCCGCTTCTGGCGCATCGAATGGACTACGATGAGTCACGGCAACACCCGCGATGATGAAAGTCAGGAAACCGAAGAACTGTGGAATAACCAGCCATAGGTTATTTTGTTGATATTCAACAATATCACGCAAATTAAAGCTACCTACCATGGTTACAACGCCCATGAGCGATAAGCCCATAAACACTTCATAACTCACGGTCTGAGCAGCAGCACGAATACCACCGAGCAAGGCAAATTTATTATTGGATGACCAGCCTGCAAACATGACTGCGTAAACGCCTAAACCCGCCATACCAAAGAAAAATAGAATCCCGATATTAAGATCAGCCACGCCCAGACTTGGACTAAATGGCACAATCAAAATCGACAGCATTAATGCGCCCATCCCAATCGCAGGCGCAAGGAAGAAGGTCAATTTATCAACAAACGGTGGAGTCCAGTCTTCTTTAAAAAACATCTTCAGACCGTCTGCCAGAATCTGGAACAGACCAAAAGGACCTACGCGATTCGGACCATAGCGATCTTGCCATAGACCCAAAACACGGCGTTCAACAAAACTAAGAAAACCACCAACAATGACAACAAGCAGCAGAATCACAACTGCTTGTCCAACCGCAAAGGCGATATCCCATTGTGATTGCGTCATTGAATTCGCAAAAATAGAAGGTAGTGCTGGATCAACTCTCATCTTAACCCCCTACTACTGCGGTTTGCGCTACTGGCGCAGCCTGAATCACGATAGCTTGTGATAAATCAAGCGCGATCAATTGACCGAGTGGATAACCAATCACTCCGACTGGCAGATTTTCACTCACAGTAATCGGCATGTTGACTTCATCAGAGCCGACTTTAAGCACGACATTTTGACCGTCTTGTAACTGCAACTGTTCAGCAGTTTCTACACTTAAGGTCAAATACGCATCGCCCATGCGCTCTTGCATGACTGGCGCACGCGCTGCGGTTTCATCTGATGCATAAAGGCTTGCGACTGGAAGCAATTGATAGCCTGTGCCTGTTTCTGCATCAGGCGCCACATAACTGCGTTTTGCAGTTTTGCGCAATTGATCAAACAAACGCACACCCGGATCACCAGCTTTCAAGTGACCACCGACTTCGTCTTGGAATTTGTTCCAAGATTGTGGTGAGTTCCAACCTGGTGCCCATGCAAATGGAATCAATGAGCTGTTTTCTTGTGGACCAACATAACCTTCCATCGAGAAGGTCAGTGCAGAATCTTTATCTTGCGGTTGACGTACTTCATGCACATTCAATTTTGCTTGCATCGAAGTACGACCTGAATAACGACGTGGTTCACGCGCCACTTTCAGACCATGTACGCGATAGCCTGCATTCGGTGCAGCATCAACAATCGATTCTAACTGTGGAATTGAACGCGCAATCGCTTCGATCACATCATCCAGCACAGTCCATTCAATCGCAGTATTGCTTAAACCCGATTTGATCGCATGCAACCAGCGCCAGCTATCTTTAATCGTGATCGCAGCATCGTAATAGGTTGCATCAAACACTTGGAAATAACGCTGTGCACGACCTTCCGCTGACACCACCGTTCCATCACCTTCTGCAAAACTTGCTGCTGGTAATACAATGTTTGCATGCGCTGCTGTATCCGTCGCTTGATGATCAAGTACAATGACTTGCTGCGCTTTCGCCAAGATCGCTTGAAGCTGTGCTTTTGGTAGACGACGTGTCAGATCATTTTCAGCAATAACGAGTACGTCAAATTCCGCATCAACCAAATCCTCAAGTGGCAACGCGCCGCCATGCTGTGCAAGTAACGCTAAACCCATTGAGTTCACTTCAGGAACAACAAGATTGATCCCTGCATGACCCGCTTGCGCTTGAGTTGCCTGATTTTGAACAGCAAAGTAGTCACCTAAGTTTTGAACAATTTGCGCTGCTGCTTCAAGTAATGCAGGCTCTTGCAATGTTGTACCCGTCACGACCAAAGGTTTTTTCGCTGCTTTCAAAGATGCTGCAATGCTATGCGCAAACTCAATCGCTTCATCTGCGATGCCTGTAATCGGTTGACCAGCAATACTTGCTGCAACTGCAAAACCTAAACGCGCGATGTCATTTGGCGTCGCGATACAACCACCTTCTGCCAACTCATCAAGCTTAGTTTCGGTGACTGACAAAATATAAATTGGGCTTTGTTCACGCTGACCAATACGCGCAACAGGCTCTGCCAACCACTCTTGGGTCTTGAGTTTCGCCGCCATTTCTTCGCTACGAGTTTTCGCTGCTTGACGAACCGCCAAGGCAACACGAGCCGCAGTCTGAGTAATGTCTTCACCCAAAATCAGCACCGCATCCGCATCTTCAATTTCACGCAGATTTGGGTTGTAAATCCCTTCGGTTTGCAGAATCTCAGCTGCTTTCTCTAGTAATGCTTGATCTGCGCGAGATACACCTGATGAGAAATTTGCGCTACCAACTAATTCGCGCAATGCAAAGTTGGTTTCAACAGATGCACGTGGCGAACCAATACCAACAACTTTTTTACCTTTTAGGTTTGCGATCACGTTATCTAGTGCGGCGTCCACAGTAATCGAAGATTGTTTACCTGCTTCTAACTGTAAAGGCTGACGTGGACGATCTGCACGATTGACATAACCATAACCAAAACGACCACGATCGCAGAGGAAATACTGATTCACTGAACCATTAAAACGGTTTTCGATACGACGGATTTCGCCATAACGCTCACCCGGTGAAGTGTTACAACCTGACGAACATTGTTGGCAAACGCTTGGTGCGTATTGCATATCCCATTTACGGTTATAGCGCTCGCTATGGGTTTTATCGGTAAATACGCCAGTTGGGCAGACTTCAACCAAATTCCCTGAGAATTCGCTTTCTAAGACACCTTCAGTTGCACGACCAAAGTAGACGTTTGATGCAGAACCAAACACACCGAGATCTTTGCCACCTGCATAATCGTTGTAATAACGCACACAACGGTAGCAAGAAATACAACGGTTCATTTCATGAGAAATGAATGGACCAAGGTATTGATTTTGATGAGTACGTTTGGTGAAACGATAACGACGACGATCATGACCTGCCATGACTGTCATATCTTGCAGATGGCAATGACCACCTTCTTCACACACTGGACAATCGTGCGGGTGATTGGTCATCAACCACTCAACAACGCTTGCGCGGAAAGCCACCGCTTCCGCATCATCAATCGAAATATACATATTGTCGGTGTTTGGTGTCATACATGACATCACCAAACGACCACGACCTGCTGCGGCATCATCAGCATTGTTATATTGCTTCACCGCGCATTGACGACATGCACCGACTGAACCCAGTGCAGGATGCCAACAGAAATACGGAATATCTAAGCCCAGCGACAAACACGCTTTGAGCAGATTATCCGCACCATCAACATCGTATTGCTTACCATCGACATGAATGACTGCCATCTCGATTCCTTATGCTTGAATAACTGAAATATGATTGGTCGCGCTAACTGGCGTTGCACGAACGCCTGCCTCGAACTCGGCACGGAAGAATTTGAGCGCACTTTGCAGCGGCTCCATCGCACCAGGCGCATGCGCGCAGAATGTTTTTCCAGGGCCGAGGAAGCGTGTGAGTTGCAGCAAGACATCGATATCTTCTGCCTTACCTTCGCCAGCTTCTAAGCCTTTGAGTAATTTGACAGCCCATGGCAAACCATCACGGCATGGTGTGCACCAGCCACATGATTCACGTGCAAAGAATTCTTCTAAATTACGGACTGCCGAAACGATATTTTGCTTTTGATCGACAACCATGATGAGGCCAGTACCCATACGGCTACCTGCTTTACCAATCGTGTCAAAATCCATCGCCAAATCAAGGTGTTCAGGCATCAAAAAGTCAGTCGATGCACCACCCGGCAACCAGCATTTCAGCTCTAAACCGTCTTGCATACCACCAGCTAATGCTAAAATTTCACGGCCTGTCGTACCAATTGGCAACTCCCATAGACCAGGGAATTTAACCTTACCTGAAGCGCCGTAAATCTTCGTGCCAGCATCACCACTACGACCATCCGACAAACCTTTAAACCATGCAGCACCACGTACAATGATTGGCGGCACATTACATAAGGTTTCGACGTTATTAACGATGGTTGGCTTGCCCCATGCACCAGAAATTTGTGGAAATGGTGGCTTAGTACGCGGATTCGCACGACGACCTTCGAGAGAGTTAATCAGTGCAGTTTCTTCACCGCAGATATAACGCCCTGCACCAGTGTGGACATGCAGCTCAAAGTTATGACCTGACCCGAGAATATTCTCACCGAGGTAGCCTTTAGCCTTTGCTTGATCAATCGCTGCGTTCAGATTCTTAGCAGCAAGGATATATTCACCACGCAAGAAAATATAACCGGTTTGCGCGCCAATTGCGTGTGACACGAGGATCATGCCTTCGATCAATTGGTGTGGGAGCTTTTCCATGAGTAAGCGGTCTTTGAACGTGCCTGGCTCCATTTCATCCGCGTTACAAACAAGATATTTAGGACCGACATCAGGCGAGCCTTCTTTGTTCATTGGAATCAATGACCATTTGATACCTGCTGGGAAGCCCGCACCACCACGACCACGAAGTACCGCATCTTTAACAACACCTTGGACATCCGCAGGTGTCATCGCCAGTGCTTTTTTCAGACCCGCATAGCCTTCGAGCGACTCATAGATATCAATATCGAGCACTTCATCATACTTACTCAGACGCCATGTCAATGGACGAGTCTCTGCTGTGCCATTACCATGAATTGGTGTCGGTTCAGTCTTGATGACTTTTGCTGCTTCAATTTTGGCCGCTTTTGCAGCAGCTTCTTCCGCTGCTTTTGCTTCCGCTTTGGCAACTGCAACACCTGCCGCTACGCTAACAGCGCTACCGTCGAGCAAGCCATCTTTTGCTTCATTTTTAGGATCGGTCATACATATTGCTCCAACAAACCAGCAACTTGTGCCTCTGACACTACACCGTAAGTATCTTCATCAATCATTAAAGAAGGCGCTTTATCACAATTGCCTAAACAGCAAATTGGTAACAGGGTAAAACGACCATCTGGTGTCGTTTGACCGTATTGAATACCGAGTTGACGCTTGAACACGTCAGCCAATGATTCATTTCCCATCAAATAACACGCGATCGAATCACACAATAAAATCACATGACGACCAACTGGTTGGCGATAAATGCGGTTATAGAATGTTGCAACGCCTTCGACGTCAGGTACAGAAATTCCAAGCACTTGAGCAACTGCATTGACCTGATCATCATTCACCCAGCCATTACGCTTTTGCACATGCTTCAGTGAGTCTAATGACGCTGCACGTGGATCAGGATAATGATGCATAAACTCATGAATTGAATGAATCTCTTGTTCAGTCAACACAGCTTCAACATCAACATGAATATGTGGCTGCTTATCGCTGACGATTCGCTCAGCTTTCGCTGCTTTATCTTTAAAAATAATCATTTTTCAATAATTCCTTAGCGATCCACGTCAGCCATTACGAAGTCAATCGACGCCAGATAAGTAATCAAGTCAGGCACCATACTGCCGTTAATCACTGAAGGCATTTGCTGCAAATGCGCAAAGCTTGGCGTACGAATACGCGTACGATAGCTCATGGTATTGCGATCACTGGTCAGATAGTAGCTGTTAATACCCTTCGTCGCTTCAACCATCATACTGGCTTCGCCTTCAGGCATGACAGGACCCCATGACACACTGAGGAAGTGAGTAATGAGCGTTTCAATATCTTGGAGTGTCTTATCTTTTGGTGGTGGAACTGCCAATGGATGATCCGCTTTATACGGGCCAGAAGGCATGTTTTCCAAACACTGTTTGATGATACGAACGGATTGACGCATTTCTTCGATACGCACCAAACAACGATCATACGCATCGCCGTTGTATGCCAGAGGCACTTCGAAGTCGAAGTTTTCATAACCGCAATACGGACGCGCTTTACGCAAGTCAAAATCAACACCTGTTGCACGCAAACCTGGGCCTGTAACACCCCATGCCAATGCTTGACGTGCATCATACTGAGCCACACCTTTGGCACGACCCATGATCATTGAGTTTTTGATCGCCGCTTTGACATATTCATCAAGGCGTTTTGGCAGCCAATCTACAAAATCACCAACCAGCTTTTCCCAACCATTTGGCAGATCATGTGCGACACCACCAATACGGAACCATGCTGGATGCATACGGAAACCCGTAATCGCTTCGATGACATCGTAGGCTTTTTGACGGTCGGTAAACATAAAGAAGATCGGCGTCATCCCGCCCAAATCCTGAATGTATGTGCCAAGGAACAAGAGATGCGAAGTAATACGGAAGAACTCGCTCATCATGATACGGATGGTATTCACGCGATCAGGCACAGTAATGCCCGCAAGCTTCTCAACCGACATCACATACGGCAGGTTATTCATCACGCCGCCGAGGTAATCGATACGGTCTGTGTAAGGAATAAAGGAATGCCATGATTGACGCTCTGCCATTTTCTCAGCACCACGATGGTGATAACCGATTTCTGGCACACAATCGAGAATCTCTTCACCATCCAATTGCAAGACGATACGGAACGCACCGTGTGCTGACGGATGGTTTGGTCCCAAGTTCAGGAACATGAAGTCTTCGTTTTTATTGCCGCGCTTCATACCCCAGTCGTCTGGGTTAAAACTGCCTGATTCTTCTTCCAACTTATGCTTTTCAGCATTCAAACGGTATGGATCAAATTCAGTCGCACGCGCAGAGTATTCTTTACGCAGCGGATGACCTTCCCAATAATTTGGCAGCAAAATACGGCGTAAATGCGGATGACCTGTAAAGGTCACACCAAACATATCCCAGACTTCACGTTCATACCAGTTGGCATTCGGCCAAATTTTCATTGAAGTTGGGAGATTAGCATCACCTTCTTTCAAAGCGACTTTGATGCGAATATCACTATTACGCTCAAGCGATAACAAATGATAAAACACAGTAAAATCTGATGGAGGCAAACCTTCACGATGTACACGCAGACGCTCATCTACGGCAGACAAGTCATACAGCATGACATAAGGTTTTGGTAATGTTCGAAGGAACATTAACACCTCTAAAAGCTGCGAACGTTCAACCCAGATGGTCGGCATATCATCACGTGTTGCTTGAAGCAACAATGAATCACCAAACTTCGCGCGCAACTCCTCAACCACAGCAAATGCTGGACGAGGATCAATAAATGGTGCAGATTGATTCGCAGTACCTTGCGTCTCAGGTGCTACCGCTTGAGCTTCAGCCATTGCTTACACTTCCCAAATCACACAAAATTCTTAAATTCTTTGAACCTGAAGGCAAGAGAGTTCGACTTTAACTTGCATTGAACTTTTATTAGGTCTTGCCTCAAGCAGAAATCACATCATTTGATCACGACAGACAGAATCAACTTGACTCATCTTGAGAGCGCAAGTTGGTCACAGCAATGCGTTCAGCCTGTTTACGATCACGCTCAGGTTGCATAATTGGACGATACAAACCTTGATCACCAACCACACTCGATAGAGGACGACGCTCTTTACCAATTGACTCTTGGAGTAACATCAATGCTTGCAAGAATGCTTCTGGACGTGGCGGGCAACCTGGAATGTACACATCCACAGGAATAAATTTATCAACACCCTGAACCACGGAATAGATATCGTACATGCCACCAGAGTTAGCACACGCACCCATCGAAATCACCCATTTTGGCTCAAGCATTTGCTCGTACAAACGTTGAACAACAGGTGCCATTTTGACAAAACAAGTTCCAGCCACAACCATCAAATCAGCCTGACGCGGTGAAGCACGAATAACTTCCGCACCAAAACGCGCTAAGTCATGTGGTGAAGTAAAAGCTGTCGCCATTTCTACATAGCAGCATGACAAGCCGAAGTTGTAAGGCCACAGTGAGTTTTTACGACCCCAGTTCACCGCCAAATGAGCCATATCCTCAAGTTTAGTCATGAAGATATTTTTATCGACTTGATCTTGCAGTGGATCGTTTACGATTTGCTTTGAAGTATCTGGATATTGCAGTGCTGTTTCACCATCAGGAGTAGCACGAGTAAGGTTGTATTTCATACACTTTCCTTTTGCAGCTTAGCTTGCTGTTCAGCATTTGCAGCTGCATCGATAGATTGACCTGGAATCATGCCGCGATTATCGAGCTCAAGCTCTTCCATCGGCACAAAACGAGTGACCTCAGCGAGATCTAGTGGCTCTTGAGCACTACCATGTTTTTGACGAACCGCTTTTTCTTTAGCGAGACGTTTTTCAGGTGCCCAATCAAGCGCACCAATACGCCAGATATAAACCAGACCAACCAAAAGCACGACGATAAATACCAAAACTTCGACAAAGCCTATCCAGCCATTTTCGCGAACGGAAACGGAATAAGCATATAAAAATAAGGCTTCAACATCGAAAATGACGAAGAACATCGCCACCAAGTAGAATTTTGCAGACAGTCGCAGGCGAGCTCCGCCTACACCTAACTGACCTGACTCAAACGGCTCTTCTTTAGAACGACCTACAGCACGACCACCCATTAACAATGGAACTGTCAGCATAAAACCGAGCAAAAAAACCACACCTAAAACAAAAGCAATCAACGACCAATGATGGGCTACGATGGCATTCATGCGGGGATTACTCCTGGCTTGCCAAGGCTTCAAAGAGCAAAGATAAGCTTTCCTCTTCGAAGCATTGATTAAAAATTTTAATTAAAAACCCTAGAAAACAGCGAGACGAAAACACCAAGATGTTTAATTAAAATTTATAGGGTGTAACTATACCTGAAATACAGAGCATTTTTCCATATAAGACTCGACCAAAACACGAACCCAAGCGCTTTTTTTGCATCAATATAAGCAAGTTCCTCATATCTCGCCATTTTCGACCCGCAAAGAGCAGCACGAAAGCACCAAAAACAAGCAAATATCATAATATGATACATCACTTTAGTGCACATCCTCGTCAAAAAAGTGCACCTCTCACTTCTATAAGACAACTATCGTCAGACTTATTACCTCTAAAACAAGCTAACCTTGCCACTCAGAAACAAAAGCGATCACAACCCATTTTTTCAACAACTTTACGATTACCTTTGCACAAAGACCCAATAATATTGTACGTTTACAACCAAAGTACCCAATCAGCATTATCCACTCTAAAATGATGAAAAATTTCGCTTTAGCCTCATTGAGCATGACTCTGATCTACTGTTCAGCACAATGCCATGCAGAATCTTGGATTAACGACCCAAATGAGTGCAAGGCATACAACCCACACCCTGTCGTGGGTGAAAATATTACATGGGATGGCGAATGCCTCAATGGCTATCTCCATGGCAAAGGTACTTTAACGTGGTTCGATCAAGATCATGTTTTAAGCGAAAAACAACAAGGTTTCTTTACTGATGGAAAGTTAAATGGAGCTGGAAGTTTTACTACACACGATGGCTACTATTACGAAGGCAATTTTGTGGACAGCCAAGGAAATGGAAAAGGATTCATGACCACACCGACAGGTGATCGCTACGAAGGAGACTTCGTTAATAATCTACCAACAGGTAAAGACACATTAACCACAGCCCATGGTATGCGCTTTGAAGGTGACTTCATCAACGGAGAACTCACAGGTCAAGGCATCATGACCACCACACCCTCGCTTCTGCTCAATACAATCGATAACACCTTAAACAATGCACTAACCGACAAAACATTAATCACCAAAATCACGATGACTAACTATGAAGGTGGGTTTATTGGTACACGACCTTATGGAAAAGGTATTGCAACTTTTAGCAATGGCGCGCACTTCGAAGGAGATTTCTTTAACGGTCAACTCAGTGGAAAAGGCGTACTCACCTCATCAAATGGAAGCAGCTACACCGGAGAATTCTCCGACAGTGCATTTAATGGCAAGGGCATCCTCAATTTAGCCAACGGAGCACATTACGATGGCTCATTTATCAATGGAAAAATGGATGGCAAAGGCTCACTGACCTTCGCGAATGGTGATCGTTTTGTAGGTGATTTCACAAACGGTGAAGCCAACGGCCGAGGAACACTCACATGGCGCAACGGCGACAGCTACACAGGTTACGTTGCCCATGGAAAACCAAATGGCGATGGAATTCAAACCCTCAAAAATGGTGTGCAAATCATCGGGACATTTGCAAATGGTCGAGCCACATCTGATGTTGATGTTTTAGACCCTGAAAATCGCCCAATTACTGGGGTCAACAAATACAAATTTGCATGGATTACCGAATACTAGCAACACCCATTGACCAACAAAACATACATACTAATCAAAGCAAAAGATAAATACTGGCAGGATAAAGTTTTTCTTTCTTAAATTCATTGAGCATTTTCATCTAGATTTCCTTGCTTATTAAGCAATATATCTCTAGAATGCGCGCACGCACTTTTCACGTTCATGCCTGAACTTTTTTCATCACCTGTTTACTTAAAATAAAATCGCTTTAACACAGCAATTTAAGTAACTAAATCAAGCGTCCGCATTCATGAGAATGCATCAAACGCCAGAAGTCGATGCCCTATCGACAATCTTCAGGCCACGTCCAAAAGCATGAGTGTTTTTGTATATAAGCCCTGCATCGTCTTTTTCAGGAAGCTTCTCATTAGCAATGCTAATCAGGCTAAAAGCTTAAGTTTAAAGAATATAGGTCATCTATTTGATATGTTTCGTATGTGATGCTCAATCAAGCAACCATGGCGAACAAAAGTCAACACAACTGATGAACCCACATTCAAAACGATAATAAGACACTTCAGTTTTTAACTGAACGATTTGTCTTTCATCCTGCTCGTATCGATGCGCTATTTTGATCTTTTAATTGGAGTGTCCTTACTCGGACAGAACCCCATGAGCATGACTTTTTCTGATTTTCCTTTAGCACCAAGCCTACAACAAGCCCTGACTGACCTTGAGTTCAGCACGCCAACCGAAGTGCAGGCAAAAGCAATCCCTGCAGCACTTGCAGGTGAAGATTTATTGGTATCCAGCCAAACTGGTAGTGGTAAAACCTTCGCATTTCTACTACCAACCTTGAATGCCTTAGCATCACAAGAACAACAACCACTCAATGCACGTTTAAAAAACATGCCTTCACCAAACATTCTGGTGCTCTGCCCGACTCGCGAACTCGCACAACAAGTCAGCGCGGATGCGATCAAACTCGTTCGCCATGTACGCGGTGTGCGTATTGCAACCATCATGGGCGGTATGCCATTTGGTAAACAAATTGCACAGCTCAAAGGCGCACAAGTCGTCATCGCAACACCAGGTCGCTTACTTGATCTGGTGAATCGTCGTCAATTGGCATTGAATGAAGTCGATGCGCTGATTGTTGACGAAGCAGATCGTATGTTGGATTTGGGCTTCTCAGAAGACCTAGAAGCGATTAGTGATTTAGCATCAGGTCGTAAACAAACCTTAATGTTCTCTGCAACTTTCGCTGATCGTATTATCTATCTTGCAAAACGCATGATGAAAGAAGATACAACACGCATTGCAATTGAAACAGGTCACTCCACCAATATGGATGTGACACAAACTTTGCATTATGCCGATGGTTTTGAGCATAAGAAAAAATTGCTATCTCATTGGTTAAATGATGAAACCCTAGATCAAGCCGTTGTTTTCGCAAGTACACAAGAAGACACCGACTCACTGGCGGAAGAACTCGCAATGGCAGGTCATCAAGTGATCGCACTACACGGCGCGATGCCTCAAGCAGTTCGTATGCGTCGCATCCGTAGCTTGCGTGAAGGCAAAGTACGCATTCTTGTAGCAACTGATGTTGCCGCACGCGGTTTGGACGTTCCAGCAATCAGCCATGTGATTAACTTTGGCTTACCGATGAAAAACGAAGACTACGTACACCGCATTGGTCGTACAGGTCGCGCAGGTCGCACTGGTCAAGCCATCACGCTAGCCACACATCGTGAACGCAGCAAAATTCGCGCATTGGAAGATTATTTACAAGCAAAAATTAACGTCAGTGAAATCGCTGGCTTAGAACCAAGCCCGCCACCAGCAGGTAGTGATCGCGGTCGTCGTGATGGCGGTCGTCGTCACGGTGGTGGTTATGGTCGTGATGGCGGTCGTGGTTTTGGTGGCGGTCGCGATGGCAACCGAGAATCAGGTGGCTATCGTGGCAACCGTGATGGTGGCGCACCGCGTGGTGACTTTAACAGAGACAGCAACCGTGATAGCAACGCACCTCGCCAAGAACGCGATGGTGGCAATCGTTTTGATAGTGGTCGTCCACGTTTTAACGATGAAAATCGCGGTAACCGTTCCGAAATGCGTTCCGCAGGTGATCGTCCATACCCATCACGCGACTCAAGCTCAGCACCACGTGGTGAATTCAATCGAGATAGTAATCGCGACAGCTATCGTGATAGCAATCGCGACGGTAATCGTGATTCAGGTCGTAGCTTCAGCCGTGACAACAACCGCGACTCAAATCGTGGCTTTAGCCGTGATAGCAATCGTGACGGCGGCGCGCCACGCACGTTCAGCAGCCCTCGCGCTGGTGGAAATGAGCGCAGCTACAATTCAGAAGTGGGAGGACGTTCAGAAAGCCGCATCATCGGTGAGCGCAACTTTAATCGCGAAGGCGCAGCGCACGCTGCACCAGCACGCCCACGCCGTGACTTCCAATCTGGCAACCGTGATGACCGTTTTGAACGTCAAGAACGTCGCTTTAGTGGCGATGCTGCACCACGCGGTGATTTCCGTAAAAAACGCGAATTCTAATCCATTAATGCGAAGCAGTTATCACTAACTGCTATTTACGCATCACAAAGAGGCCGAATGTTGAAATCATTCGGCTTTTTTATTTATTCTTAAATCAAAATCACCTCATAAGGTCTGTTTTTTAATCAACAAAACTGTGCTATGTTCACAACCACAGTGATTGAATAGTTAAGAGCAATAAACAGAAAAAGGAGTTTCAAAATGCCTTATTTATTTGTATTTCTAGTGGCACTGAACGCTAGCTATTTTGGTTACCAAGTACTCCAAGAAAAAGATCCTGCTGCATTACAGCCGATTGCCAATATGACCCATAAAGACTTCCCTGTGACCCTAAAACTTGTATCGCAGCGTACAGTATTGGATCAACTTTCAAACTTGTCGCTCAAACCCAATCTTTCACTGAATACACAAACTCCAAGTACCTCATAAATACGATTAGGCATCCAAAGGACAGAAATGAACAACTCAAATAAATAACAGCATCAGCAGGATATTTTTTAAAATCTTTATATTTTGATAGATCAAAAATCATGATTGTTCAACAGTCTTGCTTTTTTTGAAAAAATTATCAACAATACGCGGCACTTAGCTTACAATTCGTACAAAGATATACATTTTATACGAGCAGAATACACCTAAGCTTCATTTATTTCGTGCTACATTGGGCATTATGGCTCTTATCACTTTGGTTTCTGTTGCATGACGACTCTTTCTGAACAAGCTGTGTCAACTACATCGCCCTCAAACACAGCACAACTCAACTCCGAGCAATACTTGGTAGAGGCACACGATGTCTCATACAGTTGGGGTTCTCGAGTCATCTATAGCAAACTTGATCTCGTTATTCGTCGTGGTCAAATCACTGGCATCATGGGACCTTCGGGTACTGGCAAAACCACATTACTCAAACTGATTGGCGGACAACTCACTCCAAATTCAGGACAAGTCTTGATTGACGGTCGCAACGTTGCGGACATGGACAGGAAAGAGCTATTTGCTGCACGCGCCCGCATGGGCATGCTGTTTCAAAGTGGCGCTCTGTTTACCGACATGACCGTATTTGAAAATGTTGCCTTCCCCCTACGCGCACATACTGATCTTGATGAAAATCTCATTCAAGAAATTGTCGGTCTCAAGTTAGAAGCTGTTGGTCTACGCGGTACTGAAAGTTTAATGCCGTCCGAACTCTCTGGTGGCATGAATAGACGTGTTGCCCTCGCTCGAGCGATTGCACTTGATCCAGAGCTAATTATGTACGATGAGCCATTTGCCGGTCAGGATCCGATCGTCATGGGCGTGTTAGTTCGTCTTATCCGCACATTACGTGAAGCTTTAGGCTTAACAACAATCATCGTTTCGCATGATGTTTCCGAGACATTATCTATTTCTGATTATGTTTATGTGGTTGCTGATGGGATCGTCATGGGCGAAGGAACTCCTGATCAACTCCGCGCATCCTCCTCGCCTTTCGTACAGCAATTCTTAAAAGGCGAAGCCGACGGGCCTGTAAAATTTCAATACAGTCAAGAACCTTACTTGACTCAAAACTTGATGCAAAATCGTGATTCTATGAAAAGGAAAACCCTATAAATGGTTTCATCTTTAAAAATGTGTGCTGCACATACTATAAGAGCACATCAATCATGAATGCCATACAACGACTGGGTCGAGAAGTCATTGATCGTATTACGGGAATAGGCGCCGCAGGTATTCTGCTCCTGCGCTCCGTATCTACAATACCAACTTGGTCGGGTTTTAGATTGTTTTCCGATCAAATGTATCGTGTTGGCGTCCTTTCTTTGCTCATTATCTTGGTCTCAGGCTTATTTATTGGATTAGTTTTAGGTCTACAAGGTTTCACCATTCTATCCAAATACGGCAGTAATCAAGCACTCGGAACAATGGTCGCGCTGACCTTAGTTCGTGAGTTAGGTCCTGTGATTTCGGCCTTACTCTTTGCAGGTCGAGCTGGTTCCGCATTAACCGCTGAAATTGGATTAATGAAAACCACAGAGCAATTATCAAGCATGGAAATGATTGGCGTTGATCCCATCCATCGCATTATTGCACCAAGGTTATGGGCTGGTATTGTTAGCTTACCGATGCTCACATTAATTTTCTCAGCAATTGGTATCTTTGGCGGGAAAATGGTTGGCGTGGACTGGCTGGGTGTTGATGAAGGATCTTTTTGGAATAGTATGCAAAGTAATGTAAGTTTTGCAGACGATATTCTCAATGGCGTAATCAAAAGTGTAGTTTTCGGTGTGGTCTGTACATGGATTGCGGTATATCAAGGTTATGCAGCAACTCCAACTTCAGCGGGTATTTCTACAGCAACAACAAATACTGTAGTTTATTCATCATTATGTGTATTGGGTCTTGATTTCATTCTGACTGCGGTCATGTTCGGAGGTTTATCATGAGAACTCGTAGTGCAGAGTTTAGTGTTGGTATTTTTACAATTTTGACAATTATCGCTTTCTTTTTTCTGGCGCTACGCGTCAGCGGACTTCTCAATGAAGTGCATAAAACTGGCTATACGATAACTGCACACTTTCAAAACATAGGTGGACTCACACCTCGTGCTAAAGTAACACTTAGTGGTGTTGTGATTGGGCGCGTCACTGATATTTCGATTGACCCAAAACGGCTTGATGCTGTGGTTACCATGCAAATCAACGACAGCATGAAAGAAATTCCAACAGACTCCACAGCAAGCATTCTCACAGAAGGTTTGATTGGTGGACAATATATCGGAATTTCACTGGGTGCAGATGACACAATGCTTAAAAATGGCAGCGAAGTTGATCAAACTCAGAGTGCGTTAGTTCTTGAAGATCTGATCAGTAAATTCTTGTTCAGTAAGGCCACAGAACCAACACCTGCTGCAGCAACACCAGCTGCTACAAGCCCTACACCTGCCGCAGCTGGCAGCGCACAGTTCTAAGGACTGTGCAGAATCAGAGATGAGTAATGAAGTATTCGTTACTCATTGGATTTTGGGCTTTAATTCATTTGTTTTGTGTTTGGAGATTTTTTGATGAAACGCATCCTCTTCCCTACAGCAACTGCGCTTGTACTCTCAAGCATTTTTTCAGCATCAACCGCCTTTGCTGCCGTAGAACCTGCGCCAGTATTTGTTAAAAGAATTTCTGATGCTCTCATTGCACGTCTCGTGAGCGATCGCGGCGCTTACAAAAAGAATCCCGCCGCACTTAACCTGATTCTGCAACAAAATATCGAACCTTATGTTGATTTTGATGGTTTCGCCCGTGGCGTGATGGGACCTTATTATCGTCAGGCATCACCAGAACAACGTACCGCATTTGCACAAACATTTAAACAAAGCCTGATTAGAACCTATGCAAAAGGTCTAGCTGCATATGACAATGAAAGCTACACCATTCGCCCTTTTGTAGAAGGTAAAGACCCAAGCAAAGCCGTAGTCAACATGGACTTTAAAACCGATACAGGCACGATTGTTCCAATCGCTTATCAACTCATCCAAAGCGGTGATTCATGGAAAGTGCGCAATTTACAGCTTAATGGCATTGATATTGGTCTAACTTTCCGCAACCAGTTTTCATCAGCAGTTCAAACGAATAAAAACAACTTAGATCTCGCGATCAAAAATTTCATTCCTTCTGCCAGTGCCTCAGGTCAGTGAGCGTTTTGAATTGAACAAACTAGCAAAACAGAATAGAAAGAGTCATGAACGTGATCAAGCAACTGCGAGTCTCTCACTCGCAGGCAATACACTCTCGATCAATGGCTCTGTTCATTTTGATAATGCCAATATCACTTATCGAGATGGAAAGAAAATATTAGATAGTCTGACTGCACCCTTGATCACCATTGATCTCGCACAGTTAACGCAAGGTCATACAGTACTGCTCGCAGTCATCGTACAATGGATTCGCGGGCTTAAATCCGAACAGCGTATTCACTTGGAGAATGTTCCTCCAAAAATACAATCTATTATTCAAGCCTCTAGATTAGAAGAGATTTTATAGTTTTCTTTGGCTTATCGCTATTCTAACAAATAACGTTACCAATTCTAGTGCATTGAGCGGAGTCGAAATGTACGATATTTTTCTCCCTCATTTGGCTCCGAAAAGCAAAACGATGATTCTTTATTTATTGGAATCGCTATAAACAACACTGGTTGCTAAGTCAAAACAGTGTTGAATTTAAAGCACGATACTGATGCTGGCTTGCAACGACAAATGCGCTCACTTGTTCCACACCTTGCGCCCGCAAATACGTCGCTAAACTCAATAACGTATTTCCCGTGGTCAAAACATCATCAATGAGTACAATTCGCTTAGGCAAACGAGTTGTTGTTTTTTGTTCAACTTCAAAAGCATCTTCTAAATTTTGTAATCGCTCACTACGACCTAATCCTTTTTGCCTGACACCTTCGCGACGCTTGATATGATTCAGCAGCGGCATACTCCAATAATCCGCCATACGCTTTGCGATCTCATGACTCTGATTAAAACCTCGTTCCCTCAAACGATCCAGAGATACAGGTACCGCAAGCAGTGCATCCGCCTCAGGAGGTTCTAGCTGACTCAATCCATACTCAAATATAGACATGAATTCTAAACGTGCTTGATATTTATAGAGATGAATTAACCGATTAATTGGCCATTGATACGCAAAAGCGATTTGAACAGGCAGATCTTGAACGTGGATCATTTCTCGACGCCAAGGTAAGTCTTCCGCACATCCAGCACACAAAGGCTGTCCCACTTGAGCCCCGTGCAGTTGGCACAAAATACAACGAGGCCGCCAAAAAGACCTATTGGTAAAATTTAGAACAGAATACATTTAGACTCGAGCATAGCGCGGTGCGGTTGGAAGCCATCGTTGCATGAGCTCCTCACTTTCTTGAGGATATTTTTTCAACATTGTTGCAGCAACTCGATGCGCCTCTGGCAGCATCCGCTGATCTCTTTGAAGGACAACCAATCGAAAATCAAGCGCTCCAGTCTGCCGAGTTCCCAATATCTCTCCAGGACCACGAAGTTCCAAGTCTTTTTCAGCAATCACAAAGCCATCTGTACTATTTCTAAGCGTCGACAATCGCTCAATACCATTTTCAGAAAGAGGAGATTTATACATCAGGACACAAAAGCTTGCCGTACTTCCTCGTCCCACACGACCTCGCAACTGATGTAGCTGCGATAAGCCCAATCGCTCAGCATTCTCAATGATCATTAATGACGCATTTGGAACATCTACACCCACCTCAATCACGGTTGTCGCGATCAGCAATTGAAGCTCATTCTGTTTAAAAGCTTGCATAACTGACTGTTTTTCATCAGCCTTCATTCGTCCATGAACCAAGCCAATTTTTAAATGAGGTAATCTCGCTGATAATTCCTCATATGTGGCTTCTGCAGCTTTTGCATCAAGCGTTTCCGATTCTTCAACCAAAGTACAAACCCAATACACTTGCTTACCTTGCTCACAATTGGCAGCTAATCGTGCAATGACCTCTTCCCGCCGCTCAAAGGGTACAGCAACCGTTGTAATTGCAGTTCTACCAGCAGGCAACTCATCAATCACCGAAGTATCCAAATCACCATAAACACTCATGGTGAGCGTTCGAGGAATAGGGGTTGCTGTCATCACCAATTGATGAGGGCTCATTCCAGCAACACCTTTCTCTCTCAATGCTAAACGCTGATCGACCCCGAAACGATGTTGCTCATCAATAATCACCAAACCCAGTCGTGTAAACTGCACGTTTTCTTGAAATAAAGCGTGCGTGCCAATCACTAACTGAGCGTGTCCACTTGCCACATCAGATTCAGCATTCAAACGTGCTTTGCCTTTTTGCTTACCCGCCAACCACGCAATTTGAATCCCTAAAGGCTCAAACCATCCCTTAAAATTATTAAAATGCTGTTCTGCCAGTATTTCCGTTGGCGCCATAAGCGCTACCTGCCATCCCGCCTCTAATGCATGACAAGCTGCCAATGCAGCAACCAATGTTTTACCCGATCCAACATCACCTTGCACCAGTCGTAACATCGGATGCTTTTGCTGTAAATCATTGCGAATTTCATCACTCACGCGCAATTGGGCTCTGGTCGGCGTAAATGGAAGCTGAGCCAGTAATTGAGGCGCTAAAATCTGACTGGCTGGAACAATGGGTGCGGTTTTAACCTGCATGTAATACCGACGAGTTAACAAACTCGCCTGATGTGCAACTAATTCTTCGAAAATTAGACGGATTTGTGCAGGATGAGTGTAAGCCATCAATGCATCAACGTCCGCATCACGTTCAGGTTGATGCACTTCACGTAATGCCTGAGCCAAATTAAAGGTCTGATTGGGAAGTACACTGTTAGGGATTAAATCTGCGAGATTGAGCTTAGAACGATGAAGAACTTGATCAACAAGACTACGTAATTTTACTTGGCTTAAACCATCCGTTGTCGGATAGATTGGCGTCAAACGAGAAGCTGGTAAAGGCGTACCTGCCGTGACAACTTGAATATCTGGATGAGACATCTCTAATCCACGACTACCCATTCTTAACTCACCAAAGACTCGCAGAGTACGCCCTACAGGCATTTTCTCCTTTAACCCTGGATACACTTGAAAAAAGCGCAGCGTAATCCTTCCAGTGCCGTCATTGAGTTGAACCAGTAAAGATGTACGGCCACCACGTGATGACGATAAGGGCTCAACAGATTGCACCACACCTTCAACTAACGCACTCCGCCCTACTTTTAGATCTTGCATCAGAATAATCCGACTACGGTCTTCATACCCTCGAGGCAAATGAAATAGCAAATCAATCGTATTATGAATACTCAGTCGCGCAAGCAATTGTGCAACTTGTTCTCCAACGCCATTTAGTGTTTGGACAGGAATCTTCATAAAACTCAATTTAGCATCAGACATATATCATAAAAAAGGAGAAGCAAAATATATTTCTTATAAACAAATACTAATAAAAAAGGAAGCTAGAGCTTCCTTCTAATATCATCATCAATGATTAAGATGCTGATTTAGTTTTTGGTGCGGAAGTCTCAACCACATTGCTCGCAGTCGCCATAACAGCACTCTCAGGAGGAATAGCAGCGGTTGCAGCATCAGTAGCAGATTGAGCCGCCTGAGCAGAACGATCAGCATTTGCCATTGCCGCATCTTGCTCACTCAAATCATCATGTTTTTGACAACCAAAAAGTATAACCGTTGATCCCAAAAGTGTTGCAAGGGTTATATTTCTTAAAAAAATCACTTTCGTTTGCATGCCTATCTCGAACATAAAAAGGGTTGTTAAACATCTAATCGCCATAAAATCCGAACAATCCCTATCAGTCAATCAAGCACAATACCTACCCACACCACTAAGGAGATATTTTTTCCTAAACAACATAGCGCACTATTTTAAAATAACGCGCATAAAAAAAGGAAGCCGAAACTTCCTTTTTTAAACAAAACTGTTCGATTAAGAAGCAGTTGCTGTTGGTGCAGAAGCTGTTGCTGCTGGTGCAGATGCTTCTGGTGCTGCTGCTGGTGCAGAAGCTGCTGGTGCAGAAGCTGTTGCTGCTGGCGCAGAAGCTGCTGTAGTTGCAGCTTCTTCTTTCTTTTGGCAACCAACGATAGCTACAGTAGAAACAATAGCGGCAGCAATTGCGATTTTTTTGAGTTGCATAGCATCACTCTCACAGATAAAAAAAAGGGGGATTCAAAAACCAACTGTTAATCTGCGCTTTTTTTGCTATTAATACCTACAACATAAAATCATAGGGTAAGAGCGTACAGACAGACTAAATGGTGGCGAGATATTAACATTGGTTTTTACGAAAAACCACTGCTGTTTTACAATAAAATTTGTAAAGTTAAAACTAACGCAATTAAAGTACATCAATAATACTTTAAAATCAAATAAATATTTATGTATATAAAATTAAATGTGAACTTTATAAACTAATATTCTCTAATTTCTCTTCTGTCACGAAAATAATCCGATTAGTTTGCTGATGCACTGCTTGTTTCAATGCATCTTTCATCCGAATTAACAGAGGATCAACAGCGGTATTTTCTAAGGAAATAGAGCTCACAGCAAATGTTAATTTAATATTAGAGATACCCATCAGACATAGAGCCAAATCTCGAGCGAGAACACTCGCGCCAGAAATCGCTGTATCACATAAAAGCACCACTAAATCATCATCATCCAGATGAACAAGAACATCACTATGCCGAATACGCTCCAGCATCTTTGTTGCTAGTTCTTTCATCGCTTGGGCATTATGCTTATGATTCACCACATGAACCATCACCAGACTTATTGGAATCTTATTGCGTTGATGATAGGGTAACAAATAATGCAAACTGGTATGCAGCGCTTTTAGACGAGGCAAGCCACTCATGGGATGAGTATCAGGTTCGATACTATTTTTAAGATGATCTGTTGCATGCTCAAATCGCCAAGCGCTCATCAGTGCAAAAGCAACTAAAAGCACTTGGACACCATGCTCAGGCAGTGGTGTACTATTTGCCAAAACATCAAATAAATGCGCAACAATCAGAGAGAAAACACCCAAACAAAGACTGAGTACCAGAATAAGTCGAGTACTTAGACCTTGTAACATCGCAAGCAGCGCAGTCAAAGAAATCGCAAAGCCAATCAAAGCCGTATTAGGATATACCACCAACAAACAAGCACTGAGTATCCCATCGCAAATGCTCGTTGCTACAAACAACGAGCGTTTAGTCACCCAAATCATTTGACTAAAAAATAATGCAATATTTGCAAGACTATAAATAATAGTTACTTGTATAAACGGATCAATCAACCACGCATGCAGCGCAGCTCCATGCCACTGTGCAATCGGCATAACTCGCCACTGCATTGCCCAACCAAGCAACATCAGTCCTAAAAATCGAATAAGAAGACCTAAAAACTGCTGCTGTGCCAGTTGGCGATACGCACTTGGAGAAGTTGAAGCAGCTGGACGAGGCAACATAGAACAACCACGATATGAAAAAATAACACCATGTATGAGAAATAAGACCCATCAAATATTATTTCTTTTGATATCCTTATCAGCAGATAGAAAAGAATCTATCTGCTTTCTCAGCTCATTTTTAACGTACTGCATCACCCCAAGCAGGAACGACTGTCTGCATCAATGGTTTCAAAAGCTTTAATGGACAAGCAATCACCTGACCATTATTCAAAAACTCAGAACCACCTTTTGCATCAACAACTGTACCACCCGCTTCGCGAACCAATAATTCGCCCGCCGCAATATCCCAGCTTTTCAAGCCAAGCTCAAAAAAACCGTCATAACGACCAGCTGCAACATACGCTAAATCAAGTGCAGCAGAACCGCAACGGCGAATTTGCGCACCCGCTTCAGTCACCGCGAGTAGTGACGCAAAATGTTCTTTTGCGAAGCTTTTAACTTCACCCGCACGCTCAGTGCGATATGGATGTCCCACAGCAAGGTTTGCACCTTCTAAAGTCATCTGCTCCGTGACGCGAATACGACGTTGATTCAAAACTGCGCCGCGACCTCGGCTTGCACTAAACATCTCGTCGCGCACTGGATCATAGATCACACCATGCTCAGTCACGCCTTTGTATTGCACTGCAATAGAGATACAGAAATGAGGCAAACCTTGCACAAAATTTGTTGTGCCGTCTAACGGATCAATAATCCAACACCAATCCGAATCTTGACCTTCTTGATAGCCTTCTTCTTCACCAAGAAAACTATGCGTCGGGTAACTTTTACGCAATGTGCTAATCAATAAATTTTCAGCATAGCGATCAACACGAGTCACTAAACTCGTAATACCTGCATTACCTTTACTTTCAACTTTCAGATCAATTTTATGGCGATTCTGATGCGCCTTAAGAATTTCGCTGCCGACCAATTGCGCTGCGCGCGTCGCCATCACCACCATTGGTTCCATTTACCGTCACTCTTTTTTGGCTTGTCATAAAGCGGAGTATTCTAGCGTAAATCACATCGACTGGGCTAGAAAAGCATTAAAAAATGCTGAGAATCATCGAGACCCATAAGATTAACTCAGCAACAGGATCTTAATCCTTCAGCACTTTTTCACAAAACCTTTCTACAAAAATCATGGACTGAGTTTGTAATTCCAATTGCATCCAAACCTTCATCTTTTAATAAATCGCCATGTTCACCGTGTGACAAGAATCGATCAGACAAACCGAGATTCAGTACTGGTTTAAGAATAAAGAGTTGATGCAATGCTTCATTCACCGCACTACCCGCACCGCCCATGACAGCATGCTCTTCAATCGTCACAAAGGCATGATGTGTTTTAGCAAGACGTTGCAGCGCGTCTAAATCAAGTGGTTTGATAAAACGCATGTTGACCACAGTAACACCAAGCCCTGACAATGCAAGTTGCTGCGCCGCATCCAGCGTTGCCAACACACGACTACCGAACGCAAGTAATGCTATCTTTTTGCTACTTTGCTCATTCAGGGAAAGCAATAATTCAGACTGACCTATCGGCAAAGCTGTGAATTCTTCAATAATCTGACTACCCGCACCTGCACCACGCGGATAGCGTACTGCCGCTGGACCATGATGCTGATAGGCGGTATACAACATTTGGCGACATTCGTTTTCGTCTTTTGGTGCCATTAAAACCAAATTCGGCAGCGTTCGCATAAACGCATAGTCAAACGTACCCGCATGCGTCGCGCCATCCTCGCCCACCAAACCAGCGCGATCAATACCAAAAGTTACGTCGAGATTTTGCAAGCAAATATCATGAACTAATTGATCATAGCCGCGCTGTAAAAACGTAGAATAAATCGCAACAACGGGCTTCACACCTTCACAGGCCATCCCCGCAGCCAAAGTCAACGCATGTTGTTCAGCAATCGCGACATCAAAAAAACGCTCAGGATAGCGTTTGGCAAACTCAACCATCCCAGAACCTTCACACATGGCAGGTGTGATAGCGAGTAAACGAGGATCTAATGCCGCCTGATCACACAAGAACTGGCCGAAAATATCTGAATATTTAATCGGCTTATGCGACGCATGTTTAGTACTCACTGCGCCTAATTTATTCGCACCCAATTTTGCAATGGCATGATAACCAATCTGATCCTGCTCTGCGGGCGTAAAACCTTTACCCTTAGTCGTATAGACATGTAATAAACGGCAACCTTTACGATCCTTAAGCGCATTTAAGACTCTCAAAAGCTCAGGTAAATCATGTCCATCAACAGGCCCAAAATACTCAAATCCAATGGCCTTAAATAAATTATCAGTATTAGTCTGAATATGATCTAAAGTTGGTTTTCTTGCACGGAATTGCCAATCTGGACGCTGACGCACCTCAGGTGAACCATCATCATTCACATGAACATATTGACCGTTTTGCCACAAACTTGATAAATGATGTGCCAAACCGCCAACACTACCAGAAATCGACATATCGTTATCATTGAGGACAACCAGCAAATCAGCTTGATGCTCCACTGCATCATTCATCGCCTCAAATGCCATACCCGCAGTCATCGCGCCATCACCAATCACACATGCAACACGTGCAGGTCCAGCACCATCGATTTTTGTTCCACTGTTAAATTGATAACGTTGGGCTAATGCCATGCCCAATGCAGCAGAAATGGAGGTTGATGAATGTCCGACCCCAAAGGTATCAAACTCAGATTCATCTCGCGCAGGGAAAGCAGCCAAACCGTGTTTACTGCGAATTGTCGTGAGTTGTTCACGTCGTCCAGTCAATACTTTATGCGGATAAGCTTGATGTCCCACATCCCAAACCAATCGATCTCTCGGTGTATCTAAAATCGTATGCAAAGCAACTGTCAGTTCAACAACGCCTAAATTTGCGCCAAAATGTCCACCACTTTGTCCAGCTGCATACAATAAATACGCACGAAGCTCATGGGCCAAGGTTTGCAACTCGGACAAGTTTAGTGTTTTCAGTTGCGCAGGAGATTCAATCTCATCTAATAACGGCGTATTAGGGCGCAACGTTGGAATCTGGGTATACATCATAGCGTTTAGATCGCCAAAACTAAGGTGGATAATACTAAAGTCGAAAAATAGTCAAAACCAGCATTGCATGCTTAATACCGGTTTTTCATGCCGCGCTCGCTTATATAGCCCATTCAGAGCACAGCCATAGGTCAATCAAGTCAATCCGTTCACCCTATCCCTACACTAAATAATGACTCATCGACATTATAAAGAAAAATTCACAAGCATATTAACAAAGATGTATCAATCCTGATGAGCTTTCAAAGTTTATTTCATGAAAACAACCATATCGAAGCAATAATATTCAATACAAACATCAAAATGAATATCTTTAGTCAAATGGGCAACGTCACATCTGCACACAAGCTAGGGTATACTATAAAACCATTACTTGAATTACAGAGTGTAATAATGCCTGTTGAGTTTATTGCCGCATCGAAACTCCCCACAAAACATGGTGACTTTGACATTTCGGTATTTCAAGACCCTGAAACAGAGCAAGAACATATTGCACTTTCAATTGGGTTATCAACATCCTCGCAAACCACAGAATCAACACCCGCACAGAGCGATACAATCGAGCCCACGCTCGTACGGATTCACTCTGAATGTCTCACAGGTGATGCTTTTGGTTCTTTACGTTGCGACTGTGGTCCGCAGCTAAACACCACACTTGAACTCCTCGCAAAAAAGGGGCGCGGCGCACTCCTCTACCTCCGTCAGGAAGGTCGTGGAATTGGCTTACCGAATAAAATTCGCGCATATGCGTTACAAGATCAAGGGCATGATACGCTGGATGCAAATTTATTGTTAGGTTTACCTGCCGATGCACGGACTTATGAAATGTGCCAAGTCATGCTCGCACACTTAGGTGTTCAGCGAGTCAATCTGATCACCAACAATCCCGCAAAAATTGAAGCATTAACCGCTTTAGGTCTAGATGTTGTAGAGCGGACACCACTTCACGTTGGTGAAAATCCGCACAATGCAGCATATCTTGAAACCAAACAAAACCGTATGCGACACCTTCGTGGCTAAATCTCTGCAACTCCATAACGCCTTCAAGCAACGATCAGCATTATTATTGCTAGGCATCCCGTCTATTGCATTTGTTGCATTTTCAGGACTTTCTGTTTACTGGGTCACTGAACCTTACGATGGATGGCGTATTTTTCAAATTCTGCTGTTAATGATGCTTGGTCTATATGCTGCTTTTATGCGTATACAAAGCACAACGTTAAGCGTAGAAATGAATCGTTTTATCACGGCGAGTCTGCTACTCGTATTAATACTCGTGATCGGTAGCGTTTGGCGATCAACACATCCAGCAAGAGCAATAGCAGACGCATCGCTTTATGGTTTACTTGCGATAGGAGTCTGGGTTCAAGCGGACTTACTCCGCAAATATCCATCACTGGCATCACATATTGCAGCATGCTTAGCCATCTTTCCAATTCTCACAGCCGTTTACTTACTACAAGCCATCTTTGATGCCACAACTGGACAGCTCATAATTGAATGGCATCGTTTATTTAGCAATATTCGCATGTTCGATGATGCACTACTACCCTGTTTATTTTTACTTTGGCAACGTCCCGCATGGCTTGCAGAGCGGCCAACATATCATGTGATATTGAGCAGGATATTAACCACTATCATTTATGCGGTCTCAACCATTTATCTTCTTGTCTTTTGGTATGATGGGGCACGCGCCGCGCTATGCTCCATCGTCATCGGGCTGATTTTTATTGCCATACTTCGACAGAATCAGTCAATTAACTTACGACTTCCTATCCTTACCTTACTAGGTTCAGGACTATTTTTTCTTATTTTACAACACATTACATCGTATACCAACGTCCACAAACTGCTCCGCGCAGGTAGCTCTGGTCGAGATGGCTTATGGGACAAAGCACTACAACTCTGGCAATCACATCCTATTTTTGGTGTGGGCGGAGACAACTTTGTCGTCACCAATCCTTGGCTACTTAACGGACATCCGCATAATATTCCACTACAACTGATCAGCGAATGGGGAGTTGCTGGATTACTGGCAATGCTGTTATTAGCGCCAATCTTGATACAAATCTATCGTCACCGCCAAATATTACCGGCATTCGTAGTCGCGTCAATCATTGCTGTCACGATTGATGCATTCATGTCAGGCATTCTCGTATATCCATTAAGCCAAATGCTTGGACTCTGGCCATTAGCATGGTTGATTTCTCTATTACCAACTCATACCTTTCAGCCAATATCAATCACATCACTAAACCACAAAAAGCACAACGTCTCCTCATTGCAAAAATTATTGACTGGCCAATGGATTAACTGGCAGTTCGTGTTGAAAATCATATCAGTGATTGCGATACTAGCAATGCTCGCTGTACATGGACAGGATATCATCTGTAGTCAATGTACAAGTATCGACCCCTATAACGCGCCTCGTTTCTGGCAATACGGACGATCGCTTCACTTAGAAAGTTTTGACCGTTCAATACAAGATATTGCCATAAACAACCAATAGGCAAACCCTACAACCTCACTTGACGATGTTGAATAGCATATGAATACCAGCAGCGCACACAACAATCCAACCCAAAACGACATCGCCCGCGTACGTGCATTTTTACTTGATCTACAGGCGCGTATTTGTAATGCACTCGATCTGGAAGAACAGCAAAGTGGTGGAGCGGCACGATTTGTTGCTGATGACTGGGAAAGACCTGAAGGTGGTGGTGGGCGCTCTTGTGTTCTGCAAGGTGGAAATGTCATTGAAAAAGGTGGCGTCATGTTTTCACATATTGATGTGAAACATTTGCCTGCATCAGCCACCGCACGTCACCCACAGATTGAAGGCGCAACTGCGCAAGCGCTTGGCGTGTCTCTGGTTCTTCACCCGAAAAATCCACATGTTCCTACGACTCATGCCAATATCCGCTTATTTGTTGCGCAAAAAGAAGGCATGGAACCTGTCTGGTGGATGGGTGGTGGTTTTGATTTAACGCCATACTACCCTGTTGAAGAAGACTGTATTGCCTGGCATCAAGCCGCATTTGACGTATGTGCACCCTTTGGCGAATCAGTCTATCCTGAATACAAAAAATGGTGTGATGACTACTTCTATCTCAAACATCGTGAAGAACAACGCGGTATTGGTGGTTTGTTTTACGATGATCTAAATGCATGGGGCTTCGAGCGTTGTTTTGATTTTATGCAAAATGTAGGTAATGGTTTTCTTGCAGCCTATATCCCCATTGTACAAAAACGTAAAAATACACCATATACCGAAGCAGAACGCGAGTTCCAACTCTATCGACGTGGACGTTATGTCGAATATAACCTGATCTACGATCGTGGCACTTTGTTTGGTTTACAAACAGGTGGACGCATTGAGTCAATTCTCGTCAGTCTGCCAAATCTAGTGAGTTGGCATTATCGACCAGAGTGGGCTGAAGGCTCTCCAGAAGAACGCCTCACCTCTTACTTCCTCAAACCACGTGACTGGTTGAACTTAAACAAAGCCTAAACTCTGGAACTGACTCTTCATGACCGTTGCAAAAAAATTCGCAGTCATCGGCAATCCAATTGCCCATAGCCGCTCACCTGAAATTCATCAGGCTTTTAGCAAACAGACTGGAATTGAGTTGAGTTATGAACGAATTCTTGCTCCGCTTGATGGTTTTGCGCAGGTGGTTCAAGATTTCTTTGCTCAAGGTGGCAACGGCTTAAATATCACTGTGCCATTTAAAGAAGAAGCTTTTGCACTATGCGATGTACTGACCGAGCGCGCCAAAGCGGCACGGGCGGTCAACACGCTTTGGATGAAAAACGGCCAATTGCATGGCGACAATACCGATGGCGCAGGGCTTGTGAATGCTATCACCACATTAAACTGGTCACGGAATCACAGTCACATCTTAATTTTAGGTGCAGGTGGTGCAACACGTGGCGTGATCCTCCCACTGGCAAATGCGGGTGCAGCCGAGATTGTGATTGCCAATCGCACACTCACGCGTGCTGAGTCATTAGTAGAAGACTTATCTGCTTTTGTGAAAACAACCAAACTACAAGTCATCAGCTTAGACCAACTCGAAGGTCACTTCGACCTCATCATCAATGCAACATCAGCCAGTTTAGCTGGTGAAGGCATTCAACTCCCTAACACACTCACTTTTAACTATGCTTACGAAATGGCATATGGCAAACCATCCAGTTTTATAGATCAAGCCAAACAACGTGGTGTCCCAACCGCGGATGGTTTAGGGATGCTGATTGGACAAGCTGCTGAAGCATTTTATGTTTGGAATGGCGTAAGACCTGACCTCTCCCATTTCTCACTGTAAAACGGTACTTAGGTCATTTACAAAACTAAAACTATGACTTGCTAAAATCTGTTGCCTTCTGGCTAGTAAACCATCATCTGAATCGTTATGATGAATTGGCAAGGATCTTGTCGCACATCCAACATTAAACAAAAAAGCATCGATTATTGAGCACAAAGTAAACCAGATACATAAATTTTAAAAAAATACAATGGCTCAAAAAACGCATTTTCTAACATAATTCATTATACAAAAAGATACATTGGGGTTTATTATTCGACCCAGCGAAATTCTTATCGCAATTTATTTCTTCCTTAACGGGGTTACTTATGCCAGCTTATAAAGCTCCTCTTCGCGACATTCGTTTCTTAATGAACGAAATGTTTGATTACCAAGGTCACTACAAATCATTGTCAAATGGTGCACTTGCCGATCCTGACACTGTAGACATGATTTTGGAAGGCAGTGCAGATATGTGCGAAAACGTTCTCGCACCTCTCTACCAATCAGGCGATGCGGAAGGTTGTCATTTTGACAATGGTAATGTGACCACACCAAAAGGCTACAAAGAAGCTTACGATCAATTCGTTCAAGGTGGCTGGCAAGGTCTGTCATATCCAGAACAGTACGGCGGTCAAGGCTTGCCAATGTCATTGAATCTGATGAAATCAGAAATGATGGGCACAGCAAACTGGTCGTTCACCATGTACCCAGGCCTTTCAATGGGCTGTATGAACACCATTCTGCAATTCGGTACTGAAGAACAAAAAGACACTTATATGCCTAAACTGGTTGAAGGCACATGGAGTGGCACAATGTGTCTCACAGAACCACAATGTGGTACTGACTTGGGTCAAGTTAAAACTCGTGCAGAGCCACAAGCTGACGGCACATACAAAATTTCTGGTACCAAGATTTTCATCTCTGCGGGTGAACATGATCTGACTGAAAACATCATTCATATCGTTCTTGCACGTCTGCCAGATGCACCGAAAGGCACTAAAGGGATTTCTCTCTTTATCGTTCCAAAATTCATTCCAAATGCAGACGGTACAGTTGGTGCACGTAACCCAGTGACCTGTGGTTCAATCGAACACAAAATGGGTATCCGCGCTTCTGCAACTGCAGTCTTGAACTTTGATGAAGCGACTGGTTATCTGATCAGCGAACCAAACAAAGGTTTGAACGCGATGTTCACCTTCATGAACACTGCACGTATCGGTACTGCGGTTCAAGGTATCGCACACGCTGAATTGTCATTCCAAGGTTCATTGCCATACGCAAAAGAACGTATTTCAATGCGCGCATTGTCTGGCAAAAAGAACCCAGACCTCGTTGCTGACGCGATCATTCACCACGCTGACGTCCGTCGCCTGCTCTTGACCCAAAAAGCGGTTGCTGAAGGTGGTCGTGCAATGATCTACTTCGCAGCACAATTGGCTGACAAGATGACTGACGGCATTCTGAAAGGCGATCACGCTGAATACGAACTGTGGGATGACAAACTCGGCTTCTTCACTCCAATTCTGAAAGGTTTCTTGACTGAAATGGGTCTAGAATCAGCGAACTTGGGTATGCAAGTATTCGGTGGTCACGGCTACATCAAAGAACACGGCATGGAACAAATCGTTCGTGACGCACGTATCTCTACCTTGTACGAAGGTACAACAGGTATCCAAGCACTCGACTTGTTAGGTCGTAAAGTATTGCTCGGCAGCCGTGGTAAAGTGGTTCGTGACTTCACCAGCGACATCCTGAAATTCTGTGGTAATCAAGCAAACCACAAAAACATGCGCGGTTTTGCATGGGATCTGACCAAAATCTGTGCTCAATGGAACACATTGACTCTGCGTCTCATGCTGATGGCACGTAAAGATCGTGATGTTGTTTCAAGTGCATGTAATGATTACTTGATGTATTCAGGTTATGCGATGATGGCATACATGTGGGCTCGCATGGCTGCTAAATCATTCAAAGCATTGGAAAAAGGTGGTTCAGAATCACCAGAATTCTACCAAGCTAAAATCCAAACTGCAGAATTCTACTTTGAGCGCCTGTTGCCACGCGCACAAGGTCATGCAGAATCAATGGTTAAACCATCTAAATCATTGATGCAAATGGATATCAGCAGCTTTTCATTTGACTATTAATTGATAGTTAATCAATGAAACGAAGAAGGAAGCCATCTCGGCTTCCTTTTTTTATGGGCGCTGCATCAAGGGCATTATTCAGTTAAAATCGCTCTGATAAATAAGTATGTTTTTCAATATATTTAGAATGCAATGGGGGTTGCCTAATGTCTAAGATTCATGAGATCCGTGTTAGTAACGAAATTTCCGCACCACAAAGCACCGTATGGGCGCGCGTCTCGAATTATGTGGATTCGCCAAGCTGGATTGAGCCTGTACAACAAGTGACATTAGATAAAACTGGCACGCCATCTCCAAATGGTGTCGGTGCTGTACGCGTACTCGAATTTAAGTCGGCAAAATGGCCTACAGTCTATGAAAAAATTACTGTGTTTGATGCACCAAGCACTTTCCACTACACCGTGATAAAAGGCATGCCTGGACTCAAAGACAGTTTAGGTAAAGTCCTCGTCGAGGATTTGGGTGATGGACGTTCGCGCTTGCGCTGGGAAGCCAACTTTGAGTTTAGTAAACTCCATCCCTTTAATCTCTTGGTTCCACGATTTCTCAGGGAATTTGAGGAAACTCTCACAAATGCACTTGCTGAACTCAAGCGACAACTTGAAACAAACTAAATGAATCACCAGAATTCTATCAAGCCAAACTTCCAAACTGCTGAGTCAGAGAAAATATTCATATGGGCATAGATATTCACTGGGTGTTTCAGGCTCACAAAAATAATCAATGGGTTGATATCCCCAGTAAATACAACGGAATTCGTGATTATTATTTATATGACTGGCTTGGTACGGGAGGGCAACAAGCAATCACTAAACCAAGAGGCTTCCCATCAGACTTTATGTTCGACGCTGATGGTTGCCGCCACCCTTACAAAGACTATGCCTCTGATGATCGAAATCTGTATAAATTCATGGGGGAATGGGGCTACTCTTGGTTATCGGGCGCCGAAATCATCAGCGCCCCTATTCCAGTAAAGAATATGAGAATTTGGGTGCCGATCGATGTTTATAACGAGTGGGATAAATGCTCAAACCCAAAGCTTTGGTATGAATTGCATTCGGATTGGCAGCAACAAGAATACTCAGAGCGCTACGCCACCCCAGAAAATATTACAGATGATACTTGGTGGGTAATTATCGATTGGATTTACGACTTTACCGAAGATTTCGAATATTTCGTTGGTGAAGTTAGGCGGCTATTATCAGTACATGAAAATGTACGATTCGTTTTTGGCTTCGGTTAATATACCAAAACTGTTATTTCACAATCAGCACGCGTAGGCTGGGGTTCTACCCCAGCCCATTTATTTGATTCTTAAAAAGACGCTGGCACTACCAACCAACACAAACTTATTCCGATTTTTCAACTGCTTCATTCAACAGCCCGCTTCTTCTTACTCGACCCTTGAATCGCCACAGCCCCCGCCACAAAAATCACCGAGCCAATCAGCGGCCACAAGCCCATACCTGTCACTTCAAGCACAGAAACCATACTACCCTTCTTCTTTGCAGCATCCATGAGTTTTACTTTTTTCTTGTTCTTCAATTTATGGGCATGCACCACGATGCCTTTGCTTTCCAGCACTGCAATTTTGTCTTCAACCAAAATAAAAAAAGCACTTGGCTTTAAATCCAATCCCTTACAAATCGCAAAAAGCTGATCAAGTGTCATCGACGTTTCGCCATTTTCAATTCTTGACCATGACGATGTACCAATGTCCAAGAAATGCGCTGCATCAGTCTGCGACAAATCGCGCTCGATCCGACGCTTGGCAATCAATGAGCCAATAATTGCAGGAATACTCGTATGAAGGTCTAACTCTGTAGGCATACGCCATCCTTAACTTGTCGATAAAACCATTCGAGAAATCTTAGCACACCCATTGCAGATTACAGAGCAAACTAGTTACACAAAATTTGCATAAAACGGAAATTATGAGATTGACGCAACTATTGCACATGTCCTAATATTCGCATCTCAAACAAAAGATCACTTTTTGTACTAACCATCAAAATCAAAGCATCGCACCACGTGGAGGGACAGATGACTGCAATGATCAATATCGGCGATCACCTCGTCACACCACGTTTGGGCTTCACCCATCATGGGATTTATGTTGGTGATCAACGCGTGATTCAGTATTCGGGATTTATCGATGGTTTCTCGAAAAAACCAGTATCGATCACATCCTTAGAACGTTTTGATAATGGTTTTGGTTTCTGGATTGAAGAACCAAGCGTCAGAAACTTTAGCCCTGAAGAAAGCGTGGAGCGTGCCTTTAGCCGCCTCGGTGAGAATGAATACAATATTATTTTTAATAACTGCGAACACTTCGTAAATTGGTGCATTTCAGGCATGCACTCCAGCGCACAGATCAAGAAATATACATTGAACGCCGCAGCAGCAGGTTATTTTGTTGCTCAGGAAATTGGTGATTTGGTTTCAAAAATTCTGTCAAAACGACGGTTAAAGTAAAAGCTGGGACAAATCCCAGCCTGCACATTCTCAAGAGATTTAAAGCAAAACTTAGCCTGCTAAAAAATCCAATAATGCTTTATTGACCTCATCCGCATGAGTCCAAACCAGACCATGCGGTGCATCTTTCACCAATACTAATTGCGCACCTTTGATCGCGCTTTGCATTCGTGTCGCAGTCGCGGCAACAGGCACAATACGATCCGCATCGCCATGTATGATCAACGTTGGAATGTTGATCTTTGCCACATCCTGACGGAAATCAGTTCCCCATGCGGTTACACAATCCACAGTTCCTTTGGGTGAAGCACTCACAGCGATATTCCAATTTGCGGCAACCACCTCATGACTAATCTTCTGACTACCACTCTCACCAAGCACATCGGTATTATAAAAATTCTGTAAGAATCCTGCGAGAAAAGCAGGACGATCCGCACGAAGTACTGCTTTGATTCCATCGAAGACACTACCATCCACACCTTCTGGATTATCCGCAGCTTTCTGCAAATAAGGTGGAATCGCGCCAATGAAAACCGCCTTGCTAATACGTTCTGAACCATATTTTCCAAGATAACGTGCAACCTCTCCGCCACCCATGGAGAAGCCAATCAATGTCACATCATGTAAATCGAGCTTAGTCAGCACCTTATCCAAATCATGCGCCAACGTCTCATACTCATAGCCTATCGATGGTTGAGTAGATTTACCAAAACCACGACGATCATAAGTGATGACGCGATAGCCTGCGTCAAGTAGTGCTGCGGTTTGCTTCTCCCAAGCTGCGCCGCTTTGTAACCACCCATGAATCAATACGACAGGCTTGCCTGTACCAAGATCCTCATAATGCAGATTGATATGCAATGAGTTTTCTATACCTACACTAATCAAGCTCATTTTTAGCTCCAAAGAAAGAATGTAGAAAAACGTATGAGCAATAAGCCGAGACTTATCTCAGCTTAATTTTGAATAACCAGCCTCCGCAAAATCTATTCGCTAAGTTGTCTACATGGCTTGTAATACAGGCAACAATTCAGAGAGCACTTTTTGAACACTTGGACGTTGCATTAAGCGTTGGAAATAAGCTGTGATATTTGGATATTGGCTAAACGGATGTAATTTCTGCGCATAAAACAACCCTGGAAAAGCAGCACAATCCGCCATCGTGAATTCATTGCCTGATGCAAATTGATTCTCGGCAAATGACTGTTCCATATAGTTATACATCACATCCAATGTCTTCCGCGCTTTAGCAACCGCTTCTGGATTTTTCTGATCAGCTGGTTTCATCGTATCAAAATAAAGCGTCACCACAGGCTCACTCACATACAAATCATGCATACGATCTTTAAATCGCACACGACGCGCAGCCGTTTTGTCACTTGGGATTAACGACGTGCCTTGTGCCGCGTATTCATTCTCTAAGAACTCAATGATGATGGTCGATTCAGGAATAAACAAATCTTTGCTTTCATCAACCAATAATGGAATTTTACCGAGCGGATAAATTTTGGCGTATTCAGCACGACCCGCTTCATCACCAAAATTCACTTTGGTGGGCGTAAAATCGACACCTTTTTCATAGAAAGCGATCATCACTTTTTGGCTATAAGGTGAAAGAATTGAATAATAAAGTTTCATTATATTGTCCTTAATCATTGAGTTTTGTATGAGGTGGATCGAGTCAAGCAGCATCTAAAACTACTGCAAGTGTGCATCACTTTGATGTCAATTTCCCTAAATAAAGATCATGTATTGTTGCTGATTTGTTGAGTCAATGAATGCGTCCCGACACATTTTAGATACTATTTCCAAAGCATTTTTGCATTCACAAGCTGGTATAGTCGGTCATTCATTTGAAAAGTTGCAAGATACACGCAAATGCTTTGCCAGCATTTTTGCGCAACGTTTTCATTAGTCATTTTTAACGATAAGGATGTTTATACGTGAAACGCTTGATGACTCAAACACTCATCGCTGCCGCTGTGGTTGCTCAGATGACTGGGACTGTTTTTGCCGACTCACCGACTGCACCAACCGTCATCGAAAAAACTCAATCCATCGAACCAACCACCAACTCACAAGCAGGCGCACCAACGACATTGGCATCGGGTCTCAGTCTAAAAAATATCGATAGCAGCGTCCGCCCACAAGATGATTTCTATAACTATGTAAATGGCACTTGGCTCAAAAATACAGAAATTCCAGCAGACAAATCGGGCTGGGGTGCGTTCAATGAACTCGCTGAACAATCCCTAAATCAACTGCACAGTATTATTGATGCAGAAAGCGCAAAGAAAGATATTCCTGCTGGATCAATTCAACAAAAAATTGTCGATTTATACGCAAGTTATATGGATGAACCGACATTAGAAAAACTCGGCATTAGCCCACTCCATTCAGAATTTGCAAAAATTGATGCCATTACCAATAAGAAGCAATTGGCAGGGCTCGTTGTACATCTTTCGATGATTGATGTGGGTGTGCCACTTGAGCTTGGCATCGGACAAGATGCAAAGGATTCCACCAAAGTCGTTGCAGGGCTCGATCAAGGTGGGTTGGGGCTACCTGATCGTGATTATTATTTAAAAGATGATGCAAAACTCAAAGACACACGCCTGAAATATCTCGCTTATATCGAAAACATGCTCACCATGTCAGGTGATACTTCGGCGAAGCAACATGCCGCACAAATCCTCGCACTCGAAACCGAAATCGCAAAAGTGCAATGGACCAAAGTTGAAAATCGCGACCCCGTTAAAACCTACAATCCAATGACCTTGAGTAAGCTGAAAACGCTTGTACCGCATTTTGACTGGAACAGCTATCTGGTTGATGCAGAATTAAAAAATAAAACCCCTTATCTCGTCATTGGACAACCGAGTTACTTCAAAGGCTTGGATCGTTTAATTGAAAAAACGCCTTTGGATGTCTGGAAAGTTTATTTCAAATGGCATGTGCTGAATGGCTTTGCTGGCGACTTGTCTAAAGCTTATGTGGACGAGCGTTTTTCATTTTATGGCACGACATTACGCGGTGTTCCTCAGAATGAAGTGCGCTGGAAACGTGGCGTAAAAACCGTTGAAGGTCAGATTGGTGAAGGCTTGGGACAACTCTACGTTGAGCAGTATTTCCCTGCGGAAAATAAAGCGCGGATGATGAAGCTGGTCAACAACTTGATTACTGCTTATCACCACAGTATCGACACATTGGATTGGATGAGTGCTGACTCGAAGAAAGAAGCTCAGAAAAAATTGGATAAACTTGCAATTAAAATCGGTTATCCAAACAAATGGCGTGATTACAGTGCGTTAGAAATTAAAAAAGATGATTTGATTGGCAACTCGATGCGCGCAAGTCGCTTTGAATATCAACGCCAAATTAACAAACTCGGCAAGCCTGTGGATCGTGAAGAATGGGGAATGACTCCACAAACAGTCAATGCTTACTACAATCCATCCATGAATGAAATTGTGTTTCCTGCAGCGATTTTACAACCGCCATTCTTCGATGCAAACGCAGATGATGCGGTGAATTACGGCGGCATTGGCGCAGTGATTGGACATGAAATTAGTCATGGTTTTGATGATCAAGGCAGCCAGTTTGATGAGGTTGGCAACCTTCGTAACTGGTGGACAGAAGCCGATCACAAGAACTTCGCTAAGAAAACCAAAGCGCTAGTTGCTCAATACAGCGCATACAGCCCAGTCAAAGGTTATAACGTCAATGGTGAATTGACCCTAGGTGAAAATATCGCGGACAACTCTGGTCTTGCGATTGCTTACAAAGCCTACCAGCTATCTCTCGCAGGCAAACCTGCAACGATGATGGATGGCATGACAGGCGATCAACGTTTTTATTTTGGTTGGGCACAAGTATGGCGAAGCAAAACACGCGAAGCACAAATGATTGTTCAGCTCAAAAGCGATCCTCACTCCCCTGCGCAATTCCGTGGCGATGGCGCACTTGCCAACCAGCCACCGTTCTATGATGCGTTTGGCGTGAAGCAAGGCGATAAGATGTACTTAGCGCCCGATCAACGCGTCATTATGTGGTAATGGATACGCCATAATCTGATCACGCATGATGAGCAATTGACTCATCATGCGCATTGATAAATTCAAATTTTTTTTCAATGATTTCGGCCATGAGACACTTGATTCAGCAACTGATATTAATCACGGAAGAGTTCTATGATGTCGCGCTCTGTTTTAGTCATTAATTGTGGTTCTTCTTCGATTAAATTTGCCGTCGTTCCAGAAAAAACAAATCAAAAAATAGAAGCGAACATCTCACTTATCAGACGGTCTGGGTTAGCTGAAAACATCGGGACAGCAGACGCACGATTGAACATCGTTCATGAAAATGGCGAAAAAACTTCGATTGCCATTCCCAATGCAGATCATCAAGTCGCACTGACTCATATTTTAGGTGCGCTCGGCGATGAGAAACCGATTGCGATTGGTCATCGTGTGGTTCACGGTGGTGAGAAGTTCACCCAAGCAGCGCAGATCAATGAAGCTGTTGTTTCTGCTATCCGTGAGACAATTCCACTCGCACCACTGCATAATCCAGCGAATCTATTAGGTATCGAGACGACGCTCAAATTGTTTGCCGAATTACCTCAAGTCGCTGTCTTTGATACCGCATTCCATCAAACTATGCCTCCCCATGCATTCCGCTATGCTTTGCCTGAAGACCTATATCGACAGCATCGAATTCGACGTTATGGATTTCATGGTACAAGCCACGCGTATGTCACACAACACGTCAATCAGTTAATCGACAATACAAATCACGGCTGGCTCTCCGCACATCTCGGTAATGGCTGTTCAACCAGTGCGGTCTGGCAAGGAAAAAGTGTCGACACCAGTATGGGATTAACACCGCTAGAAGGCTTGGTCATGGGCACACGCAGCGGCAATGTCGATCCAAGTTTGCATTTGCATCTGGTCAAAACTCTCGGTTGGTCGCTCGATGAAATTGATCAGATTTTAAATAAAAAAAGCGGTTTGCTCGGCTTATCTGGCGTATCCAACGATATGCGGACACTCACAGACATGGCGAAAACTGGACATGCAGGTGCGACACTTGCGATTGAAGTATTTTGCTATCGTTTAGCCCAATCACTGGCTGCAATGAGCTGTGCATTACCTGAGTTTACAGGCATTATTTTCACGGGCGGTATTGGTGAAAATTCAGCAGAAATTCGCGCAAGAACATTAGCGCTGTTACCGCATTTTAATTTGCATCTTGATGATACGAAGAATCAAACCATGATTCGCGGTGCTGAAGGTCGTATTGACCAACATGTAAATGGTGGACGACAAATTTGGGTAATTCCAACTGATGAAGAAGGTCAGATCGCCCAAGAAACGCGTGGGGTTTTGGGGCTTTGACTCATCAGATGCCTTCAAATCTCCCCTTGCCCCTCTTTCTCTAAAGAGGGGGAGTATTCCTCCCTTTAGAGAAAGGGAGGTTAGGAGGGATTTGAGGCATACGACTAATTGACTTAATCAGATTCGTTACAACAACTTGAAAAGATTAACTTCACAGCAATGAATTTAGAAAAATGAAGGAACTTTCTCCATGCCAACATTTCTGATAGTTCCAACAGGGGTATCTGTTGGTCGAACCTCAGCTTGTTTAGGTTTGATTCGTGCGCTGGATCTCGTGGGGATTCGTGCAGGGTTTATGAAGCCATTTGCCCAAACAGAACTCAATGCCGATGGTGATATCAAAGATCGCTCTAGCCTCTTAATTAGTAAGACGCTAAAACGCCCTATCCTGCCTGCGATTGAACAATCTGTCGTTGAACACATGCTCGGTGATGGTCAACTGGATGAACTACTTGAACAGATCATGAGTATGAAGAACGAAAGCCGTCAAGGCTGTGACGTACTCATCGTCGAAGGCATGGTGCCCACCAGCGAAAGCAGTTATGCGCCACAACTTAATGCTGCACTGGCCCAGTCTTTAGATGCCAATATCATCATCGTCACCTCGGTGGATATGAACCATACCCAAGGTCTCGCTGAACGCTTGGATCTCGCTGCACAGGCTTTTGGCGGCACGGGGTCATCTCGCGTACTGGGCTATATCTTGAATCGCGTCAAAGGCATTGCAGCAACAGCTTTAGAACAACCTGCTGAACTGCTGAATTTACAAAAGAAAATTACCCAAGCCGTCAAACCTGTCGCCCATAGCAATGATCAATTTCACCTGATTGGGCTTGTGCCTTATGATGCAGCCTTGAACGCGACGCGAACGCTGGATGTGGCTCAAGTCTTATCTGCAACAGTTTTAAATGAAGGCGAAGCTGCACGTCGACGTGTTAAACAAGTCGCTCTTGGTGCGCATGCTGTGGATCATGTACTGAATCAATTAACCTCTGAAACATTGGTTGTCACTCCTGGAGATCGTGCAGACATTCTGATTGCTACAAGTTTAGCCGCAATGAATGGCGTACCCCTTGCAGGCGTTGTCCTGACGGATGGTTATGTGCCTGATGATCGCGTTCATCAGCTCTGCCATAGCGCTTATAAATCAGGGCTGCCTGTCCTCTCGGTGCAAAGCAATGTGCTAGACACCATAAAGCGCATCGATCAAATGAGCAATGAAATTCCTGTAGATGATAGCGAACGCGCTGAACAAGTCATGGCAACCGTCGCACGACATCTGGATATTGATTGGTTAAATCAGCACTTTGCTGCACAGCGTTCAGAGCGGCTATCTCCATCGGCATTCCGCTATGAATTGGTCAAAAAAGCCCAATCCTCAGCTAAACGAATTGTACTCCCCGAGGGCGCTGAACCACGCACTGTACAAGCGGCTGTAATCTGCCAAACACGTGGTATTGCACAATGCGTATTGCTGGCTAAACGCGAAGAAGTTGAAGCCGTCGCGCAAGCTCGCGGCATCACGCTGCCTGATGGCTTAGAAATCATTGAGCCTGAGAGCATCCGCACACGCTATATCACACCAATGGTTGAACTGCGTAAAGGTAAACTCACCACACAGCTTGCCGATGCTCAGCTCCAAGATACTGTGGTTCTTGGCACGATGATGCTCGCGCTTGGTGAAGTTGATGGATTGGTGTCGGGTGCAATTCACACCACAGCCAATACTGTTCGCCCTGCATTTCAGCTGATTAAAACCGCACCAAGTTTTAGTTTGGTCTCATCGATTTTCTTTATGCTGCTTCCTGATCAAGTCGTGGTCTATGGTGATTGCGCGATCAACCCAGATCCGACTGCAATTGAGCTGGCAGAAATTGCGATTCAGAGCGCTGACTCCGCCGCAGCTTTCGGGATTGAGCCGCGTGTGGCGATGATCAGTTATTCGACTGGAGAATCAGGTACAGGTTCAGGTGTTGATAAAGTCCGCGAAGCCACGCGCATCGCACAAGAACGTCGTCCTGATTTGATGATTGATGGCCCATTACAATACGATGCGGCTGCGATTGAAAGTGTCGGTCGCCAAAAAGCGCCAAACTCAAAAGTTGCTGGTCGTGCGACGGTGTTTGTATTCCCAGATTTGAATACAGGTAATACCACTTATAAAGCTGTTCAGCGTAGTGCAAATGTCGTCAGCGTCGGCCCAATGTTGCAAGGCTTGAACAAACCTGTGAATGACTTGTCGCGTGGGGCATTGGTTGAGGATATTGTCTACACGATTGCGTTGACGGCGATTCAGGCGGGGAATTGAGTTTTTAAATACACTTGGCACAAACTTATCAGTGTAAATACCGTCTAAATCGTCAAAGTTAGTTTATGTTCTTTTAAGGATAAAAGATGAAAAATGAATTGCATACAAGATATATAGGCAGTGCTGAAGGGTGGCTTCAATTTTGGCAAAGATTTTTAGCTAATACTCCATATTTCCATGAATTCTTTGATATTGAGGATGCTCAGCTACTTATCTCATCAATCAAAAAAGTATTATCCATGGTGACAGATAAGCAAAATTTTTATCAACAACAAATTGAAGCCTATCCATTCGATATACCAACTTCATTTAAAGATATGTGGTTATCAGGAACCGTTGATATATTTGAAATTATTTTTAATTTCTTTGCTGGTTATAGAGATGAATTTAAGGTACTTAATCAGTTACTTTATTTTAAGTTATTTTTATCTCCTCACAATGTAAAAAAATTCCACGATTTTTCTAAAACTGTTCGTCGAGGTAATAATCAATTAGATAAACTTAGAATCGAAATAATGCTTGAACGTCAGAAGATGTCTATTGAAGAAAGAGTTTACTCCCCATTAGATTTTTATAAATATCCGCATGATGAAGCAATACTGCCCATAGCACTAGACTCTCAGAGTATGAGTGACATGTATATTCTAGTTGATGGAGAAATTGAAGTTGATGGCGGCGCATTATTTATGTTTGCTAATGAGCCTTTTGCAGATGGAGAATATGAAGTTGGTGTATGGTCTGATAGTGAGTCGAGTTGGCAAAGGTATCAAACCATGCCAGAGCCATTTTTATACACTTTAGCATATTTGGCTTTTGAAGCTTCTGGGTATTCATTAGATGATCTAATACAGGTTAATGATGTGTTTAAAATTTTATATCATTAGCTTGTGTAGGGTGGCTTAAAATCCACCTTCAACATAACAACACTCACCGCCCCTTCAACTCTCTCCGCCTTTTCGCCTCAATCTTTTCCAAATTCTTATTCAACTTATCCTGCTCTTTTGTCCTCGGATGCTTAAATCGCTCAGCAAACACTTCATTTTTATACTTGTCATTCACCGCAAAGACATTTACATCTGACCGTGACGATACGCGCTTATGCTTTGTAATCACACGCTCGATCTTTGGCTCTCGCACAGAGGAAACTTTTGGTGGCACATATTGGACTGGACGCTCTACAACTTTAGAATAAGAAACTACCTGACTGTTTGCACATGGACTATCCGTGTAATTCAAACGCCCTTGTGCATCCTTGCACTTATAAACATCCAAATCCGCGAACGCATCAGGCGCAACAAAACAGCCCAGCGTCACACTCACCGCAGTGAGTGTTGTCTTCACAAATCCCATCATGACTTATGAATGGACCAATCTTCCACAGCCCAATGATGGTCGAGTGCATGCGCATGCAAACGTTTATCAGGTGTCACCACAATGGCATGATCAGCAAAATTCAATAACGGCAGATCATTGAATGAATCCGAATAGCCCCAGCTTTCAAGAGATTCTTCTGGCTTTTTATGCGTGGCTAACCATGCCTGTAAATGATGCAATTTCCCTGCTTGAAAACATGGCTCGCCGTCTAACTTGCCTGTGTATGCGCCATTGATCACCTCTGGATTACTCGCGATCAAATGCTTCACACCAAACGCATGCGCAATCGGCGCAGTGACAAAGCGATTCGTTGCAGTGATGATGACGATCTCATGTCCAGCTTGGCGATGCTTCTCAATCGCAGCGAAACCAAGCGGACGCATTGCAGGTCGAATGACTTTTTGCATATAGACATCATGCAAAGCAGCTAACTCTGCTTGGCTTTTATTCACCAAAAATTGAAATACAAACTCGTTATACGCAACAGCATCCAGCGTACCTGACTGATAATCTGCAAAGAATTTATCATTCTGCGCGCGATGGGCTTTTTCATCGACTAAGCCTTGCGCAATCAAAAACTCACCCCATTCATGGTCTGAATCAAGATCAAGCAGCGTATTATCCAAATCAAATAACGCCAACTGCATAACTCACTCCTGCTTAATGTTTAAATGATTGAAATTCATCGTGCTAAAAAAATGATGGCTTCGATGGATTAACAAACACTCCATCGAAGCCTAATGTGTTTTATTGCAAATCAACTCAGCTTAAGTCGCCGCCAGATTTGTTGGGCTTGGGCGAACCATTCCGCCTAAACCTTTGCTTTGCATATATCGTTCAACCCAACTACGAATCACAGCGGGATTGTCCATTTGGAGTACTTCATTCAACAAAGCCTGTGCTTCTGACAATGGCGTCTGAATCAATGTCTTACGAACTTTCAAGATATTAGACGAACTCATGGATAACGAGCTAAAACCCATCGCCATCATCAGAATCGCTGTACTCGGATCACCCGCCATTTCACCGCATAGACTAATCGGACGATCTAACTCACGACAACGAACCACAAGCTGATTCAACGTCCGTAAAACAGCAGGATGATAATAACTATAGAGCCCTGCCACACGAGGATTATTACGATCAACCGCGAGTAAATACTGCGTTAAATCGTTAGAACCTACAGAGAAGAAATCAACGATCTCAGCAAGCTCATCAATCATCGACAAGATACTAGGAACTTCGATCATCACACCAACGCGCGGCATATTGATTTTGACCTGTTCTTCCTCTTGTACCTCATGCAAAGAGCGATGTAGCAAATACATCGCATCCTCGACTTCGCTGATCGATGTGATCATCGGAAATAAAATATGCAGATTATTTAACCCAATACTGGCTTTGAGCATCGCGCGCATCTGCGCTGAAAAAATCTCAGGATGATCAAGGGTAAATCGAATCCCGCGCCAGCCCAATGCTGCATTTTCTTCTTCAATCGAAAAATACGGTAAATCTTTGTCCGCACCGATGTCCAGCGTGCGCATCACAACAGGCTTACCTGCAAAATGACTCAACTGCTGACGGTAAACATGACGCTGTTCTTCTTCACCGGGAAAACGCTCACGCAGCATAAAAGGAATTTCACTACGATACAGCCCGACGCCTTTTGCACCGCGCTGTGCGCCACGAATCACATCAATCATCAAACCTGTATTGACATACAACGGCATCACATGACCATCAGGCGTAATAGTCTCACGGCGTTCGTAGGTTTTTAGATCTTGTTCGGCTTGTTGTTCTTCTTTCTGAATTTCTTTATAACGTTGACGCAATTGGCGAATCGGATGCACATAAATCCGCCCTTGATGCGCGTCTACAATCATTTCCACATCATCAAGCGCGGTAATCGGTAACTCGGTCACACCGACAACTGTTGGAATACCAAGCGCGCGCGCAACGATCACCATATGCGAGTTAGCAGCACCTTCGGCAGTGACAATCGCGGAGACATTATCTAAAGGCAATTCAACGAGCATTGCTGTCGATATTTCCTCACCGATCAGAATACTCCCTTCCGTGATTTCCCGATGTTGGCTATCTGATGCTTGCAAACGCGCTAATAAACGACGCCCTAAATCGCGTAAATCAGCAATCCGCTCACGAAGATACTCATCTTCCATCTGTGAAAAATGTACAGAGTGCTGATCAATGACCGCACGGACAGCCCCTTGCGCCCAATTGCCTGCTTTAATCTTGGTAATAATCTCGGCTGGCAACGCATGATCATCAAGCATCCGTAAATAGACACTAAATAATGCGCGCTCATCGGCAAGCAAAGCTTTTTGCATTTTGTCGTCAAGCACTTTAATGTCTTCACGCACGATTTTTAAAGCATCGTGAAATAACTCAAGTTCAGCTTTGACATCATCAATTTTTCGATCAGGAACAAGCGTTAGATCGGCAGGCGGATAGAGAACAACAGCTCGCCCAATCGCCACACCACCCGCACCAGCAACCCCTTGGAAGACTTGTGGTGAAGCCGCATTGCTTGGTTTTCTGAAGACATCAACTTGACCAACCGCGTGTGCATGCGCAATCGCACCTGAAAGCTGCGCACATAACGTCACAAGGAAAGATTCCGCAGCTTCGCTAAACGCGCGACGCTCACGATTCTGGACGACCATGACCCCCATGACCTTGCGACGGTACATGATAGGGACACCCAAGAACGCACTATAACGCTCTTCGCCAGTTTCAGGTAAATAGCGGAATCGAGGGTGACTCGACGCATCTTCCAGACTCACGATTTCTTCGCGTTGCCCGACAAGACCAATCAAACCCTCGCTCGTTGATAAAGAGACCTCACCGACAGAATCTGCATTCAAACCGACAGAAGCCATCAAGATATAACGCTGATTGCGCTCATCCAGCAAATATACCGAACACACTTCGGTTTCCATGGCTTCGGCAACAAGCTGTACCATGACCTCAAGTGCCGCATGCAAATTAGGTGCGGCATCAACGTCCTGTACAATC
>JAGWUI010000086.1 GCA_028868515.1 Gammaproteobacteria bacterium | reverse complement strand
TTCAATTAAATGCTGAATGGAGTGAATTGATGAAACAGTATAAAGCTGACCATCAAGACCCTCGCAATCAATTTTGTCATAGTATTGGGATTCCCATGATTCTGGCATCGCTGCCTGTCGGTGCAACCATCATCGGCTTACCTGTCGCAGTTCCGTTATTTACAGTCGGCTGGGGATTTCAGTTTGTCGGTCACATGTTTGAAGGCAAAAAACCGTCTTTCACCGAAGATCGCCGCCAACTTGCGATTGGCGCGTTGTGGTGGGCGCAAAAAACAGGACAAAAAGTGGGATTAAGACTCGTGAAGACCACTGAACAAAACACATAATTACAAATAATCCAAAACAAACGCATCAGGAGATACTCTCACCTGATGCGTTTTCATATTCTCATCTTTTAGACTATATCTAGATTAACAGTTGAAAAATGAAGGATAGCCAAAAGCGTGTCTCCTTCCCCTGAGGGGGATGGTTGGGATGGGGGGTGCTTTTAGAGTAAAATCAAAACCATCCCCATCTCTTGCGAAGCAGTGCTTCTCATCCCCTAGAAAGGGAAGACTTCAAAGCAAAAGCATCGCAATCGCTAACGTAGACATAGCCATTCGTTATTTGTCGTTTACTCGCCAATCATACGGCGTCGCATCATTTGCTGGTGCAAGCGGTAAACCAATTTTTCCTGCGACACTCAACGAAGTTGCAAGATGTGAATCACTGAAATGAAATTGATCACTATGACCTTGTACAAGCAGACCTAATACCTCACCGGGCATCAACTTGTCGCGTACAGCATTCAAATCCAGATCCAGTTGACCACTCACACGCAGTGGAGTCACTTGCTGACTCAGGACACGATAACTACCTGAATCAGGCGTCCATGCCGCCAAGCGCAAAAAGAAAACGGCTTTTTGACTATTTGCCTGAGGAATGGTTAATTGCACATGAGGCACACCGACAATCCACGTCGGTACTGTCGCCGCATAGATCGGAATACGCGCTGGACGCAACCAACCATTACTCGGTTTATCCCAATCCATAGGAACACACGATGGTAGCGTTCCTATAGGCGAATTTTCGGGAGCGGGTTGTGGTTGGCAAGAGGAAGTGAATAAGTTTTTTGCACCTTCCAACGGCTTAGCTACCCACTCAAACTCACCCGTGACTCCGCTATGTGAAGTGACCTGTTGTAAAGGAAACCACGTCAGTTGTGGCGGATTGGCATCTATTTTTTGATCGCCTGTCACGCAATAATGAGGAACACGATTCAAAGCAGTTTGATCATCGCGTAACTTGCCGTTTAACCAATCATTGATAATGTCTGCCACTGCATAGACGTGACCATCACATCGCACATGATCTTGCGTATACCAGATTGGCAAACCTGGTGATAACTGTGCTGTTGGCTGCAAATGACCATGCTCCACTGCAACCAAACGTACATCACGACCAGAGCGCTGGAAACAGGCACGCGCATTGAGTGCCTGATTAAATGGGAACAGCACATCACGCATACCCTGAATCAGTAGCGCATCAGCATGAGGTCCTTCAGCACCTTGGCAATGTGCCGCCAGACTATTCTGATAAAGTTCATTGAGAAACTCTGGATGACTTGTGCCAAAAATTTCTTGGAAGCTACGGATTGCCGCATGATGATCCATGTGCAAAGGTCCTAAGGTGTAACCAACCATACCGAGAAACATCAACCAGTCTGTCTTTGGAATACCTTGAGGAAACAGCGCTTCTTGCAGGTTGTACCATGTGGTCATTGGCACGATTGCCGTGATACGCGGATCCTGAGTGGTGACGCTCATTTGTACCGCGCCGCCATAGCTTTCACCGATCATACCAATCAACGGTTGGTCATTTTTCTGACTGATTGATAAGTTTTTTAATGCCCAATCAATCACAGAGGACACATCTTTCGGCTCTTTATCCGCAGCCATGAGCGAGACTTGCCCCTGACTATCTCCCATTCCGCGCAGATCATAGCTAATGACCCAATAACCCTCATCCCAAGCACGCAACGAAGCCTTGCCCGGAATTAGCAGTTTGCCATATGTCGAAAATGGTCGCTCCATACGACCCATTTCATAACCATGTGCATGAATCAACAAAGGTGCTGTTTCACCTTTTTTTAGCGCGGGTTGATAGACCGTCATGCGGATACGAGCACCATCAGAAGCAATCGTTTCCGCATGATAATAAGTCTTTTGTAATGTCATGCCATCATGGCTAACCAATATAGGCGGAGTGCTATGGAAGGTGGTACAGGCGGCTAAACCGAGTAAAGCCATGACCAGAATAAATCTTGTAGCGAATCTATACATGCATTTGTACTGTCTGTGATACAAGCTGCATTATTGCAATACATCGAAAAATGAACAAGTCACTCAAAAAAAAAGCTCAATGAACACAAATTAAGAAGTGTTCATTGAGCTACAAAGCTACCACCCAATGCAGCCATTGAAAGCGACTAGTTAAAAGCGACTATAGTTATTCCAGCAAATAACCATACTAATTCATAGTACATTGAGCGGAGTCGAAATGTACGGTGTTTAGTGCCGCCACTTCGACTACGAGAAGTAGGGCTATGT
>JAGWUI010000004.1 GCA_028868515.1 Gammaproteobacteria bacterium | reverse complement strand
AAAATAATTTTGTGAGGGAGCAAACTCAATAACTGCATTAAGCTCTAATTGACGGCGTAATTGCTTTGCAATTTCAGCATCAAAACCAACTTCACCTTGGCAAGCAATCAAACGATGACGTGGTGGTGCAAATTGCCAGATTGCATCATCGACCGCGATCCACTGCTCTGATTCACGATCATGCTCTTTCAGCCAATCTAGAATTTCTTCTTCACGCCGAGCGAATTGGTATTGACCAATGTCTCTTGTCAACACAGTACTACTAATAATGCGTGAAGCAATATCCGCAGAAAATAGCACTCGTAGTTGTGACAAACTCCGAAATTCACGCTAATCCGCACAGATGACAATATCCACATCAGGGAAATCGCGCATCACGCTCTCAAAACGCGGTATGCGGCAGTACGCAAGGAAATCAAGCAAGCTTTGAGGTTGGCTTGGATAGAGCACACCAGCCATTGAGAAAAAGATAATCATAGACACCTCGGAGACATATTAGACATGAACCCACAACCTATGCGAATCGCAGGTTATACATGGTGTTTGCTTTGATGCGAATGCTTAACTTGCTTAAGTGGCATTGCTCTCTTTACGGCGTGCCGAAAGCTGATTCATCCATGTTTCAGCTAGATGATTACCAATACTGGCAAGTTGATGGACTAGAAATCCGTGCTCCACATCGGGATCAGCCTGAATCGCCATAAATAACGTACGAAGCCAAGCCAGTTGATCCTGAGAAGCCTGTAGCGACTCTTCGCATTCAAGGTCGGAAAATCCCACTGGCTTTGATCGTTTGTCTGAAAAATTTAAAGACTCACTAGGATTAAATTTGTTCGCAGATAGAATCACATTGCCCTGCATATCTCTATGCACATAGGCTTGATGACCTTTTAAACGAAACTTCGATGGAAGGAGCACAATAGAACCTTTGCTCTTCTTAAATATTTTTGCTGTAGACATCATTAGCATCTCCATCCCTTTAGTTAGTCGCTCTTTGGCTGTTAGTTAACAAGCTTTCTCTTATTTGAATCTCATCGTTCTAACTCTCTAGCTAATCGGAGTGCAACCCGTAAAGCGTTCTTTTAGTGCAGTGAGATGGTCTGCCTGTTTTTCAATGCCTTCATCTAACATCCGCTGAACCAAAATTCTGATTGCACGATGATTATCAAAAACTCGATCAACATCGAGATAGAGTGCCAATCCATACCCAGTTTGAATCTCATACTGGATAATTAACTCTTTCGACAATTGATTGGCTAAGGGACTAATCCATGCTCCCCATGCTTGTTGTTGAATGCTCATTGATCACACTCCTTCCGTCTGGGGTTTAGACTGTGCTAGCAGAAGTTCGAATGCGCTACCATCCCTACGCGTGATGTCAGGCACGTAGCGGCTATAGACGCGAAAGAGCATTTCTGTGGTTGAATGACCCAACTGTCTGGCAATCCATTCAGGATTCTCACCTGCCGCCAACCATAGAGTCGCAGCGGTATGTCTAGTCTGATATGCCCTGCGTGCAGGAATATTCAGTAAATAAAGCGTGGGGTGCCAAACCCTACGATTGACATTGCGGTATTCCAAAGGGTCTCCGTCCCGATTGCAGAATACGTATTCAGATTTAGTACCCGTCACCGCATACTGTTTCAGTAATGCGTCATACACTAATTGGGACATATGAATCTCTCGATTAGAACCTCTAGTCTTGGTGTCACCCATTTCACCATCAACCAAAGCCTCCCTCACCTTGATTTCACGACGACTAAAATCAACATTTTTCCATTTCAATCCATCAATCTCGCTCGTCCTCATCCCTGTGAAGAAACGAACCAGATAATAAATCCGAAAGTCTTCACGAACATTATCCAGAATTTTCCATACTTCATCCAAAGTAAATGGCATGACATCGGCTTTGGATTCTTTGAGATTGTTGATATTTTTAAAGGGTGTCTCAAACCCATATCGCTCAGACGCTTCTTTGAGTATCATGCGCAGAGGTATCATGATCTGGTTGATCCGTGTTACCGACAGACTCTCTTGGTTTTTTCCGTATTTCACTTTGGCGAGGGAGGCACGGAAAGCCAAGAGGTCTGCTTTTTCAATCGTATTAATGGCCTTAAATCCAAACTCAGGACGCAAGTAATTATTGACGGTGGTATGCACCTTGCGTCGATAACTAGTACGCCATTCAATTTCCTTTTCAGCCAGCCAAACTCGAGCAAATTCTGAAAATGTAGGAACGTTAGTAACAAGACTCTGTGCTCTGCTGCGAAGCTGAGTCATTTCTGATGCTCGAGGACTTTTTGGGAAATACTTTGAGTAGTCAAAAGTTCCCAGTGTGATTTCTGCCTCCATTGTTTCGACGATTTTCTGAAGTTTCTTCTGGTTCGCTGGTGTATCAGTTAGAAACGTAGTTTCCCTACAGCGCATACCCATAAACTTGAAATCAACAAATAATTTCCCACCTCTAATTCTTATACTAGCCACGGTCGTTCTCCTTATTGTAATGCCATGCCACTTAAACGACCCACCATGGTTTTAGCCATGTCCTCTTCAATACGCTCCCAAACATAGAGAATCTTGCGTCCGCCAAAAGGACGGATGTAATGAATACCTTCTATCAGGACCGCATCTTTAAGCTGATTGCGAATTGTACGTGCGTCATAACGAATGCGATCAGATAACTCTTGGGTTGTCAGATATGTCTGTGTCATAATCAAAGCTCCTATTTAATACCATCATTGTGTTATTTAAGACCCACATGATGAATATTAGCATGAAAATAACTTAATACAAGTGTTTTAGAACACAATGGTGATATTTAATGATAGTTTTGAAATTTCACGTCCTACTTGCCGAACGCAGACTTAAGGTTGTAGACGTAGCTCGCATAACGAAAATGAGCAAAACTACGTTGCATAAGCTTTATAATGAACAGTCAACTCGGATTGATTTTGAGACTATTGATAAGCTATGTGAACTTCTCAATGTTGAGGTGGGAGACTTGCTTAAATATGTACCTGATCCCAAAAATGATAAAAATACAAATCCAGAGTTGGTGTCAAAATCAGACTGATCAAAATTTAGGCATGGCACAAATAGGGCACCGTTAGGGCACGGCGCCCATTTTTACGATTTGAATTCTTATTTTTATTTGCTTTAGAAATAAAAAATCCCAGCTCATTGGCTGGGATTTAGTGATTGATTACAATCATTTATAAAAAAAGAATCGATTTTGGGGTCGATTCCAAACTGGAGCGGGAAAAGAGACTCGAACTCTCGACCCCAACCTTGGCAAGGTTGTGCTCTACCAACTGAGCTATTCCCGCATAATCTGGCTAGCTTACACACAAATTTCATATTTACAGTGTAAACTGAACGATGCGCATTCTAACGTAAATAAAAAAACTGTCAACCATTTTTCTAACAATTAAAATTAAGCGCATATATTTCATCCAACTTAGGATGAATAGACCCTATTTTTCAATTTTATGTGTGTTACAACTTCCAACGCTTAAGACTCCTACCATTTTGGTTTACTTTAATAAACTGCTTTCTTAAACTAACACCACTTTTTTATTCACAACTGACATTAGCATCATGGCAAAAAACGCACTACAAGCTCAACTTTTAAAAGCAGGACTCGTTGACGCAAAAAAAGCAAAAAAAATTAATCAGCAACAACAACATGCGATCAAAACGGGTAATACGGATGATGAGGTAAAGAAAGCACTAGCTCAAGCACAGACCGAAAAACTTGCCCGCGATCAGGCCTTAAACAAAGAGCGTCAGCAAGCACTGGAAGAAAAAAGCAGTGCAGCCAATATTCGTCAAATGCTTATACAACATCAAATTCAAGGAACTGCTGGTGAGGTTTCTTATCAGTTTATTGATGCAGGAAAAATCAAAAAGATTTATGTCACGCAAGAAATTTACAATCAAATCGTATTAGGTCGGATTGCCATTGCTCGACTTGATGAACAATATCCTCTACTCCCTCGCATTCTGGCGGATAAAATTGCCGAACGCGCGCCCGAAGTCATTATTATCCGTAATGACAAAACTGCCGCGACTCAAGCCACAGATGAAGAGGATCCATATGCAGCGTATGTCATTCCAGACGATTTGATGTGGTGATTGATCAATCATCGCCACTTAAATTTTTGTCAACAGCACCACGGCTTGAGCCAAAATCCCCTCTTGCCGTCCAGTAAATCCAAGCTTCTCAGTCGTCGTTGCTTTTACGCTGATACGATCGATTGAGACATCTAAATCATCCGCAATATTCTGACGCATCGCGATATTATGCGGTGCAAGTTTAGGACGTTCACACGCTACTGTGATATCAGCATTAATCAGTGTAAAGCCATGATCTTGGATAATTTTATAGACATGACGTAATAGAACTCGGCTATCCGCACCTTTGAATTGCGCATCTGTATCTGGAAAATGTTGTCCAATATCACCTAAAGCCAAAGCACCTAATAAAGCATCTGACAAAGCGTGTAAAACAACATCCCCATCAGAATGGGCAAGTAAAATATGACGATGTGGAATTTGTACGCCTGCTAAAGTAACAAAGCTCGGTTCACCATCGGCTGCATTACCAAAAGCATGGACATCTAAACCTTGACCAATGCGCAAATCGAGTGGGTTCATATTCCAAGACCGCCTTAATTTTTTAAAATGATGATCATTCTATTTTTTATTAAAATAGTATTCTACAGATTAAGTCATTGCGCCTGCAAAATAGCTTCTGCCAACGCTAAATCATCACGATAAGTCACTTTAATATTATCCATCCGACCTTCGACTAATTTGACCGAAAAGCCTGCAAGCTCCATCGCACTTGCCTCATCAGTCACTTGGAGATTTTTATTTCTTGCTGCGATGAGTGCATCACGCAGTAATCCATAACGGAACATCTGTGGAGTTTGTGCCTGCCAAAGATTTTCACGAGAAACAGTCTCAACCACTTGGTTACCTTGTGCTTTCTTTAGCGTGTCACGTACTGGAATTGCAAGAATACCACCAACAGCATCATCGGACAGCGTTTCATGTAACTTATACAAACTATCAGAGGTAATACATGGTCTTGCGACATCGTGCGCCAACACCCAATCATCAGGTGCAGCTTTGCCGTGCAAAGAATCTAAGCCCGCAAGCACAGAATCCATACGTTCAGCGCCACCTACAACAAACTGTAATGCGTGCGCATGCGCATAATTCAAAGTCTTGGCAATCTGATCATCTTCAGAAATTGCAACCACACAACCTGCTAAAGGCAACGCAAAAAGCCGATCAATGCTATGTAGCATGATCGGTTTATTCAGTAGATTTAAATATTGCTTAGGCGTATCACCACCAAAACGTCGCCCACTACCAGCAGCGGGAACAACTGCCCATAAGCGAGATGAACTCATGACGCTGGCGGAGTCGCAACAGGAGGAGGTAACGCACTGAGTTGTACGAAAGTTTCACGCGGACGAACGAGACCCAAGTCCATCCGAGCGTGTTCCTCAACGGCTTCCATACCATTTTTCAAGTCATTCACTTCGGCAAATAACACGCGATTACGTTCAGCAGCTTTTAAATTTTCAGCGTCCTGCTGCTGCGTCAAATGCACCAAAGCCTGACGATCACGATAGCCGCCTTCACCAAACCACAGTTTAAACTGTAGATAGCCAATGACCAGTATCGCAATACCGATCATCAAGCGGCCCGTAAACGTCGATAGCATTATTGCGCCTTCAAGCGTTCAACTAAGCCGCGGAACTCAGCTGCACCACGATACGGCGCATCAACCATTTCTTCGATACGGAGCAATTGGTTGTATTTAGATACGCGGTCTGAACGGCACAATGAACCTGTTTTAATTTGACCCGCAGCAGTACCTACTGCGAGATCCGCAATGAACGAATCTTCTGTTTCACCTGAACGATGTGAAATTACTGTAGTGTAGTTATTTGCTTTTGCTAAATAAATTGCATCAAGCGTTTCTGTCAATGTACCAATTTGGTTGAATTTGATCAAAATCGAATTCGCCACGCCAGTATCAATACCTTTTTGCAGAATTGCAGGATTGGTCACAAACAAGTCATCACCAACCAATTGAACTTTATCACCGCAAATATCAGTCAAGTATTTCCAGCCATCCCAATCTGACTCATCCAAACCATCTTCAATCGAAATGATTGGATATTGACGCGCAAGACCTGCCAAGTAATCAGCGAACTGATGATTGCTGAATGCTTTATTACCCTCACCTGCAAGCACGTATTGACCATTTTTGTAGAACTCAGTTGCTGCACAATCGAGTGCCAACATGATGTCTTTACCTGCTTTATATCCTGCTTGCTCAATCGCTTGCAGAATTACAGTGATTGCTTCTTCGTTGGTACGTAGATTCGGCGCAAAACCACCTTCATCACCAACAGCAGTGTTCAAGCCTTGCTTTTTCAACACACTTTTCAGGCTATGGAAAATTTCTGCACCTGCACGCAGTGCTTCGCTAAAGCTAGTAAAGCCAACTGGTTCAATCATAAATTCTTGGATATCAACAGTGTTATCCGCATGAGCACCACCGTTGATGATGTTCATCATTGGGACAGGCATTGACAATGCAGACTGACCACGCAGATTTGCGATATGTTGATAAAGCGGTAAATGCAACTCTGTTGCAGCAGCGCGTGCAGCAGCTAGTGAAACCGCCAACATTGCGTTCGCGCCGAGTTTAGATTTGTTTTCTGTGCCGTCTAGTGCAATCAACTTTTCATCCAGACCTTTTTGGTCGCGTACATCAAAGTCGAGTAGCAAATCACGAATATCGCTATTCACGTTTTGAACAGCGTTGCGAACACCTTTACCTAAATAACGAGATTTATCACCGTCACGGAGTTCTAAAGCTTCACGTGAACCAGTCGATGCACCACTTGGTGCAACACCACGTCCGACTACACCAGACGCTAAAGTAATATCCGCTTCAATAGTCGGATTTCCACGCGAATCCAGAATCTCACGGGCGCGAATGTCGGCGATTTGACTCATTTATAGCTCCAGATTTCAATAAACAGCTTAATAAACAGCTCAGTTATAAATAGCTAAGCAAACTGAGTAAAATTTTGAATCACTGCATCTCATATTCAAAATTCTACAGATTTTATGAATCACATTACACTGCATGTGATCACGAATACTTCAAACAATTAGTCACGACAACAATCAGTGCGTATCTAATACAGCAAACCCTTTCACCAAATTATCGAGTTGCTTCATTTGCGTCAAAAAAGCCTCTAGCTGAGACAGGCGTAATGCACACGGCCCATCACACTTCGCCACGTCTGGGTTTGGATGGGCTTCCAAAAACAATCCTGCCAATCCAGTTGCCATCCCTGCGCGTGCAAGTGTAGAAATCTGCGCACGACGACCACCCGCAGAATCTGCACGACCGCCAGGCGTCTGCAACGCATGAGTCACATCAAAGAATACTGGAACATTCATCGCTTTCATCGTATCAAAGCCCAGCATGTCCACAACCAAATTGTTATAACCAAAGCTCGAACCACGCTCACACAGAATTAACTTATCATTTCCTGCTTCCAAACACTTATGCAAAATATGACGCATTTCGTGTGGCGCTAAGAACTGAGCTTTCTTAATATTGATAATCGCACCTGTTTTTGCCATTGCATCAACAAGGTCTGTTTGACGACTCAAAAAAGCTGGTAACTGAATAATGTCAGCAATCTGTGCAACAGGTTCAGCTTGATATGGTTCATGAACATCGGTGATCACTGGCACATTGTATTTGGCTTTGAGTTCTTCAAGCCAAGCGAGTCCTTTCTCCAGACCTGGTCCGCGATATGAATGTAAACTGGAACGATTGGCTTTATCGAAGCTCGCTTTGAACACATAAGGAATGCCTAAACGTGTTGTGATATCAATATACGTTTCAGCAATTTCAAATGCTAAATCTTTAGATTCAAGGACATTCATTCCGCCGAACAGCACAAAAGGCTGATCATTACCAATCCGCATCTGATCCAGGGTAATGTGTGACTGGGCTTTTAATTCTGTGCTCATCGTACGCCTCATCATTTCATCGAATGACAATCCATTGTCTTCGACAATGTTAAACCAAATAAAAAGTTAAACTAAATAAAAAACACCCATACCATGTATGAATGCTCTGTTGTTTATTTTGCAGCTTTTGCGTAGGTCATGGCAGCTTCAACAAAGCTGGCAAACAGTGGATGTCCACCACGCGGTGAACTGGTGAACTCTGGGTGGAATTGACAAGCCACGTACCAAGGATGATCTGCAATTTCAACCACTTCAACCAAATGTTGATCAGCCGAATAACCCGACACGGTCATCCCTGCAGCTTCTAACTGAGCGATATAGCGATCGTTCACTTCATAACGATGACGATGGCGCTCAACAATCTCGACTTTACCGTAAATCTTCTGTGCTTTACTGCCAGCAGTCAGAATTGCTTTTTGTGCACCTAAGCGCATCGTACCACCGAGATCGGAACTATCATGACGCGTTTGTAAATCACCACGCTCATCAATCCACTCAGTAATCAAACCAATCAAAGGCTGTGATGTACGGCGATTAAACTCGGTTGATGTCGCTTCAGTTAATCCCGCGACATTACGTGCAAATTCAACGACCGCAAGCTGCATACCTAAGCAAATACCGAGATATGGGACTTTATTGACGCGGGCATATTGAATTGCGTTCATCTTGCCTTGTGTGCCGCGCTCACCAAAACCACCTGGAACCAGAATCGCATCAACTGTCTTCAAGACAGCCAAATCTTCATTCGCTTGGCCCACTTCTAAACTTTCAGCATCAATATATTCAATCTTGACTTTGACACGATGGGTAATGCCTGCATGAAGCAACGCTTCATTCAGTGATTTATAAGCATCTGGTAATTCAACATATTTACCCACCATTGCAATACGGACTTCACCCGTTGAATTCTGCAATGCGTCGGTCACAACTTGCCAATCAGACAAATCAGCAGGTGGATTGTTCCAACCAAATTTTTCACAGATCAAATCATCAAGTTTTTGATCATGAAAATTCTTTGGAATGAAGTAAATGCTTGGCGAATCTTCCGCCAAAATGACTGCGCGTTCTTCCACATTGGTAAAAGAAGCAATTTTGCGACGATTGTCTTCACCAATTGGATGGTCTGAACGGCAAATAAGGATATCTGGTTGCAAACCAATAGAACGCAACTCTTTCACTGAATGCTGAGTCGGTTTGGTTTTGGTTTCGCCTGCAGAGGCAATATAAGGAACGAGTGTGAGATGCATCAATAGTGAATTACGGCTGCCGAGCTCAACACGCATCTGACGCACAGCTTCCATAAATGGTAATGACTCAATATCACCCGCTGTTCCACCAATTTCAACGATCGCAACATCGTAACCCTCTGCACCAGCATGGATACGATTTTTGATTTCATCAGTAATATGTGGAATCACTTGAACTGTAGCGCCGAGATAATCACCACGACGTTCTTTTTGAATCACTTCAGAGTAGATACGACCTGATGTGAAGTTATTTTTTTTGGTCATCCGTGAATGACGAAGGAAACGCTCGTAGTATCCTAAGTCAAGGTCAGTTTCCGCACCATCTTCAGTCACAAAAACTTCACCGTGCTGAAATGGGCTCATGGTTCCTGGATCAACGTTAATATACGGATCCATCTTGGTCATGGTGACTTTCAAACCACGTGCTTCAAGCAACGCAGCAACAGATGCGGCAGAGATGCCCTTTCCTAGCGAAGAAACCACGCCGCCAGTCACAAAAATATACTTCGTCATCAAGCTCACTCTATCTGCCCCCTATTTACACGTTCCAACCGAATTGGCTGCCACATGAGCAATTACCAAACAGTGCGATTAAGTCCGCATTGGGTCATATCAACATTTTAATCGGCAATTTTAACGATCAGGTGCGGATAAAGCAAAGGATTGAGAGCAGATATGTGGTTTTAGTGACAATTAAAGTTTATCTCACTAGCTTTCTCAATGTTTTTTGACAACTCAGACAAAATCGATACTTGATAAAACTAGCTAAAAAACCAATCTCACTGAACAAAACCTAGATGAAAATAATGTTCGGCAATAAAAAAACCGCACTATAGGTTGATATAGTGCGGTTTTTAATATTAGGAAGCGAGTTTCTTAACCGCTTCCTAACGCTGATAAGCATCATGCTTCGTTATTTACATTCGCAAAATGCTTATTTTTGGAATGGATAATAACGTAGCGAGAAGAATGCTGCATTCATGCTACCTTTAGGTTCATTTCCAGCTGCGTCAGAGAAAGCATCAGCAGATGTATGAGAATACTGCAAGCCAGCCTGCATGTTGCCCATGTTACCTTGATAGAACTTGTACCAGCCACCTACTGTAACCTGTTTAACAGTTGAAATATTACAAGTTGATGCAGCAACGCTACCGGATGTACTTAATGCACAGTTAGCAATATTTACACCTGCTGGTTGAGCACCGTAGCCATAACCAGCACCTTGGTCATCACGTGACGCTTTTTCCATACCTGCATAGGCATACAAATCCAAGATTGGTGTTGGATGTGCAACCAAACCAATCAAAGCTTGAGTTTCACTGATTGCAGAAATAGAACCGTCTGGCTTAGTTGTATAGTCTGGCAAAGTAGAAGTGCCATAACGACCAATGCCTTTACCGTTCAGAACACTGCCTTGGAAATCCAAATACTTTGGTACCACAGGAACGATAAAGTTTACACCCCAACCACCAGCAGTCGCGGTTTTATTTGAACCAGCAGCTGGACCACCAGCAGTAGGATCAACGCGATCACGGAAATTACGTACCATAGCCAACGCTTCAAAGTGACCAAAGCCTGGATCGATTGCAACTTTACCAATCACATCAGGAATGCTGTCAGTCGTATAGTTCACGGTACTGTTATTGTTTGCAGAACCAGCAATAGCTGTGGTCACAGTAGAACCTGCAGGAGCTTTAGCTGGACCAACGATTGCTTGAGCATTTTCCAATGACATACCAGCACTGAACATATCATTGAATTTTTCAACAACGCGCAACTGTGGGTTACGAGTCCATGTGAAACCAGGAACGTACTGTGCATCAATGGTCAAAGGTGCATTTTCTTTACGAGCAGTGATACCAACTTTATTCTGAGTTGCCAATGACCAAGCTTGACCAGCCAAAACTTGTAGACCATAGTCAGTCGTAAAATCCATGAATAACTGACGCGCGCGTGGCGTATAGCTATTACTTTGCTTGCTGTTTGCAGTCAGAGCAGAACCCAAGAAGTCACCCTCATAGTAAGCTTCTGGCTTGATGCCACTGATTTCTGGACCTTGAATTAACAAAGACAAACGGCTCTGACGTGCAGTTAAACCATTATTAGTCAGGTGATTTGCATCAGTATTTGCTAAAGGTAAAGCAGTGAAGCTAGAACCAATGTCAGCAGATTGATCACGATTACGATAGTAACCTTCAGCTGCGATGAAACCACCTAATGTCACTTTAGCTTCGCCAAGATTAAAACTTGCACCATTTCCAGTGATAGCTTGATCATCTGCGTGTGCAGATGCAGCAGCGATGATACTAATGCCAAGCGCGACAGCTTTGTACAGCGTGTTGTATTTCATGCTTTTCCCCAAGGGTAGAGTTCAACGGCTTTTTGCCAATTTCAGTATATTTCCAGAATCCAATCATTTGATCGATTGCAGTTCACTCACATGAATGCTCTACAAAGAAACATACCGTTACAGTTTTACTGGGGGCAATCCTACCGTCGCTTTATTACAAGTTTATGACAAATTGCAATAAACAAAGCACCTAAACCGATTAAAGCAAAACGTACTGCCTCAAAAATATAAAAAATTAACATACTGTTTTATAATATATTTAAGTATAATTTACCACTAAATTACAGCAATATAAGATGCATCCGACCCACTAATTTTTCGCTAACTTTGTCATCATTTATTCATATTAAATTAGCAAATAATCCCAATAACGCACCTATTTGGAGCGCCATTTATAAATCAAAATGAACAACCTGTAATCTTGATTCGTAGTCGCTTTCGATTAAGCTGGCATATACTGACTATTTATTTCTCATGTAAGAATTAACTGAGTTCAACTAACAATCATGGCACGTATATTAACGATTGAAGATGACGAAACAACGGCGAATGAAATTAGGACTGAATTAGCAAGTCATCAGATTCATGTTGATTGGATCGCCGATGGTCGTCTAGGACTTTTAGAGGCGATGAGTGGGTCGTATGATGCGATCACACTTGATCGCATGTTGCCTGGGCTAGATGGTTTAGCCATAGTGAGCGCACTCAGAGCTGCAGGTATTGAAACGCCAGTACTCATGATTAGCGCGCTCAGTGATGTTGATGAGCGCGTTCGTGGACTACGTGCAGGAGGAGACGACTACCTCACCAAACCTTTTGCATCCGATGAAATGCTGGCTCGCATTGAGGCATTGTTACGACGTAAGCAAACGCCCGCTGACCCTATTCTGCGAGTGGAAGACATTGAACTAGAACTACTCACACGCATCGCTCGCCGCCAAGGTAAAGATCTGCACTTATCCCCAACAGAATTCAAACTACTGGAATGTCTTATCCGCAATTCGAATCAAGTGGTCACTCGAACAATGCTGTTTGAGGCAGTTTGGGGATATTTCTTCGATCCAGGTACAAATCTAATAGATGTCCATGTCGCACGATTACGCAAAAAAGTAGACTCTCCTGGACAAACTCCCCTTCTTCATACTGTACGAGGTTCAGGCTATGTCCTCGGTCAGGCTAGCTGATACATGGCGAACAACGACTTTTCGCTTGACAATGATCTATGGTGCAATGTTTGCCATTTGCGTCGTTGCTTTATTAAGCCTGATTTATTGGAAAACGAATCACTATATAACACAACAAACTGATCACATCCTCAAACTAGAAGCCGCTGCCTATAGCTCAGCGCCACTTGATCAATTGCCCCAGTTGATTGCAGAAGATATGAGACATGATATCCGTCACATCAACATCTACGGTCTTTTTTCAAATACAGGTACACATTTAGCTGGCAATTTACAGCGCTTTCCGATCAACCTTCCAATTGATGACACGCCACATGAGTTAGATAGCCGACTAGAAGATATGGGAGCAGGACATGCACAGCGCGTACGCATGTTGGCAAGAATACTATCCAACCACAATATCCTAGTCATTGGTCGTGATGAGACACAAATCACTGAAATTCGTCATATTCTTCTTGTTGCCTTGACAGGATCAGGGGGAGTTGTATTAATCGTTACACTGATTGGCTTCGCATTGAGCATACGACCCATCCGTCGTATTCGTGAAATTCAGCAAGTCAGTGACCTCATCATGCATGGAGATATTCATCGCCGCCTTCCAATAGCAGAATATCGCGATGAACTGGATATGCTTGCGCAAATTACCAACCGAATGCTTGACGCACTTGAACGGCTAATGCTTGATGTAAAAGGGGCTTCAGATAGTATTGCTCACGATCTTCGTACACCACTTACACGGCTCCGCGCCCTTCTCTATCGCGCCCAAACTCAAACTCCAGAAAACTCCATCAATCACATGATTATTGAACAAGCCGTCGCTGAAACAGATGCTTTACTTGTCCGCTTTCGGGCACTCATGCGTATTTCTGAAATTTCGAGCCTGACACGCCGGTCTGGTTTTGAAAATCTTGACCTATCTTCTATTTTGCAACAAGCACAGGAGCTTTATGCACCATTAGCAGATGACAAAAATATCGATCTAACGCTTAGTCTGCCTGACCATGTGCCATCGATTTTTGGGGATGGTGGATTACTATTTGAAGCGATTGTTAATCTACTCGACAATGCCATCAAATTTACCCCACCAAATGGTCATGTGCACTTAGGAGTGATTGTTGATGATCAAGGCTCGCGAATTGAAGTCATTGATAGCGGTATTGGAATTGCCAATAAAGATATACAGATCGTCACACAGCCCTTTTATCGTAGTGAACAAGCACATCACTTACCGGGAATGGGGCTAGGTTTAAGTATCGTTACAGCAATTACCCGATTACATGACTTTAGATTGACGCTCACATCTGAAGGTCATGGAACCTGTGCAACCATTGAATGCTGGAGCATGCCGCCTAATATGACAACATTGTAACTCGGTTCTGCAACATCTATGTGCCATGATACTGACAGAATATTGTGGAGTAGATACGCATGTTGTGGATCGTTAGAGTTGCACTGCAACGACCTTATACTTTTGTGGTCATGGCGCTATTGATTCTGATTATTGGCCCACTGACAGCAACACAGACGCCAACAGATATTTTTCCTGACATCAAGATTCCCGTGATCAGCGTGGTCTGGACATATCGTGGGTTATCACCAGATGATATGGCAGGGCGAGTCATTTATTCTTATGAACGCTCGCTCAGTTCCTCTGTCAATGACATCGAGCATATTGAAAGCCAATCTGTACCAGGTTTAGGGATTGTGAAAATCTTCTTTCAACCTAACGTCGATATCCGAACTGCAACGGCTCAGGTCACATCACTATCTCAAAGTGTTTTAAAGCAAATGCCTCCAGGGATTACCCCCCCATTAATTCTTAATTATAACGCTTCAACTGTTCCAATCCTTCAATTAGCGCTATCCAGCAAGCAACTTAGCGAGCAAAAAATCTTTGATATGGGGCAAAACTTTATCCGCCCTGCGCTAGCTTCTGTCCGCGGTTCAGCCATTCCATCACCCTATGGCGGTAAAGAACGTCAAGTGCAGATCGATCTTGATCCGCAAGCGATGCAATCTAAAAATCTATCCGCAGAGGATATTGGACAAGCGCTTGCGACTCAAAATCAAATTACCCCAGCGGGAACAACTAAAATTGGCAAGTTTGAATACAACATCAAGTTAAATAACAGTCCAAGCACAATTGATGAGCTAAACGACTTACCAATTAAAACTGAAAATGGTGCAACCATTTATATGCGTGACGTTGCACATGTCCGCGATGGCAGCCCTCCTCAAAGAAATATTGTACGTGTTGACGGCTCTAGAGCAGTATTAATGACTGTACTTAAAAGTGGTTCAGCATCAACACTTGCGATTATCAATGGTGTAAAAGACATCATTCCTAAATTGAAAGAAACATTACCGCCTTCGCTCTCCGTATCAACACTTGGGGATCAATCACTATTCGTGACTGCTGCAATTTCGGGAGTTGCCAAAGAAGGAATTATTGCTGCGGCATTAACCAGCTTAATGATTCTGCTCTTTCTGGGAAGCTGGCGCTCTACGATTATTATTGCAACATCCATTCCCCTTGCGGTTCTGTCTTCGATTGCAGCGTTGTCAGCTTTTGGTCAAACCTTGAATATTATGACCTTAGGTGGATTGTCGCTTGCTGTCGGTATTCTCGTTGATGATGCCACCGTCACTATCGAGAATATTAATTGGCACTTGGAACATGGTAAAGACATTGAAACAGCAATTATGCATGGCGCCGAACAAATCGTCGTACCTGCTTTTGTTTCATTACTCTGTATTTGTATCGTGTTCGTGCCGATGTTCTTTCTTAAAGGCGTTGCGGGTTATCTATTTGTACCCATGGCTGAAGCAGTCATTTTTGCCATGATTGCATCATTTATCTTGTCACGAACATTAGTTCCGACAATGGCAAAATTTTTATTACGTTCACATGGCTCAGGCAGTCATATTGCTGGTGAACATGTCGTACACACTGAAAAACCAGTTTCGCGTAATCCTCTGGTTCGTTTCCAACAAGCCTTTGAAAACCGCTTTGAACGTGTGCGTTTTGTTTATCGTGGTTTACTTATCATGGCATTAGACTCAAAACGTCTATTTATCATGGGCTTTTTATCGATTGTACTGTTGTCTTTTTTATTAGTGCCGTTTTTAGGCCGTAATTTTTTTCCGAGTGTCGATTCGGGTGTGATTAGCTTGCATGTTCGTGCTCAAATCGGAACTCGCCTTGAAGAGACAGCAGCAGAATTCGATCATATCGAAACTGCAATTCGCCAATCTATGCCTAAGGGAGAAATTGTCAATATCGTCGATAATATTGGCTTGCCAGTCAGCGGAATTAACCGCGCCTATAGTAATACAGGCAGTATTGGCCCCCAAGATGGCGACATTCTGATTTCCCTAAAAGAGGGGCATGCACCGACAGCAGACTATATCCGCAAACTACGTGCAAGTCTGCCACGGCAATTCCCAGGAACAACGTTTGCGTTTCTTCCTGCAGACATTATCAGTCAGATTCTTAATTTTGGCGCCCCTGCTCCAATTGATCTTCAGGTGACTGGTCCTAATCTCAAAGATGACAGCCGATATGCAACAGAACTTCTACGCCAAATGCGATTAATTCCAGGAGTCGCAGATGCCAGATTGCAGCAATCCTCAACTTATCCTGAATTTAAATTAGATATTAACCGTACCCGTGCTGGTGAAGTCGGAATTACAGAAAAAGATGTCACCAATAGTCTGGGTGTCATGCTGGCAGGAAGTTTTCAGGTTGCACCAGCATTCTGGCTCAATCCAAAGAATGGAGTGTCCTACCCTATTGTGGCTCAAGCACCGCAATATAACATTGACACCATGTCCAAGATGGAAAGTATTCCAATTACTAATGGCAAGCCAAGTGATCCACAAGTCCTTGCAGCACTCGGTGGCTTCACACGTCAGGCAAGTAATGCAGTCGTTACTCATTATGCCATTTCACCAAGCATGGATATCTACGCCACACCACAAGATCGTGATTTAGGTGCTGTAGCAGCAGATATCAACAAGCTTATTGCCAAAACGCACAAAGACCTTCCAAAAGGTGCAAGAGTCACCCTACGTGGTCAAGTGGACACAATGAACAACGCATTCTTAGGATTACTCCTCGGAATCATGGGCGCCATTGTGCTGATCTACTTCTTGATCGTAGTGAACTTCCAATCTTGGCTTGACCCTTTCGTCATCATTACAGGGCTACCCGCCGCTCTTGCAGGAATCGTCTGGATGCTTTTCCTAACAGGTACAACCCTATCCGTCCCTGCACTGACGGGCGCCATCATGTGCATGGGTGTTGCGACCGCGAATAGTATCCTCGTGATTAGTTTTGCGCGTGATCGATTAACCCATACGGGTGATCCTTACACTGCCGCTATTGAAGCCGCATATACCCGCTTTCGCCCTGTACTCATGACAGCATTGGCAATGATCATTGGTATGGCACCAATGGCACTCGGCCTTGGCGAAGGTGGTGAGCAAAATGCACCGCTTGGTCGCGCAGTTATTGGTGGATTGATCTTTGCCACTATTGCAACTCTATTTTTCGTCCCCGTGGTATTCAGCATTGTGCACTCGCGCAAAACGGTAAAGACGAGTAATCATCATGCTTCTGGAGAATCTCATGGACTCTAATGTACAGCACAATTTGAACCACCAAGCATATCAACTTAAACCAGAAGGACGGCAGCGTCTTAAATGGATTGGGGTTATCGTTGCAATCCTGGCAATTAGTGCCGTCATTGCAGGGGTATTATGGCGTGAACACCACGCCTCTGTGACACAAAAATGGACTGACGTTCAGGCAATTCCGACAGTATCCGTCATTCGACCAGCGGATAATGCAGCTGCTCGCAATGTTGTTTTACCAGGTAATCTTCAAGCGTATTATGAAGCGCCCATTTACGCACGCGTCAATGGCTACTTAAGCCACTGGTACGAAGATATCGGCGCACATGTTAAATCAGGACAAACTCTTGCAGATATCGACACTCCTGAACTCGATCAACAGCTTGAACAGGCAAAAGCAGATCTTGCAAGTGCAACATCCAATGCTCAACTGGCAAACGTCACATCTAAACGTTGGCAGAATCTCCTCAAATCAGATGCCGTATCACAACAGGATGCCGATGAGAAAAGTGGTGATTTATCTGCCAAGAAATCTGCTGTTGCTGCAGCTCAGGCAAATGTTGATCGCTTACAAGCACTGGAATCATTTAAACATATCGTATCGCCGTTTGATGGTGTCGTCACCGCACGTAAAACTGATGTCGGAGCATTAATTAATGCTGGAACAAGTGGGCTTGAATTATTCAGCGTTGCTGATGTCCATAAACTCCGTCTCTACGTACATGTGCCACAGGGTTTTATGGCAAGTATTAAATCAGGAATGACAGCAGATATTGTCGTTCCTGAGTATCCAGGTGAAACATTCAAAGCTACATTGGTGGGAACTTCTAATGCTGTGAGTCAAACATCTGGAACACTGCTTACAGAGTTTGATCTGGATAATGCTAATAACTTGTTAACACCTGGCGACTACGCAGAAGTACATCTCAGCCTGCCATCGAACTCGCGCATTGTGCGTGTACCAGCGAGCGCATTAATCTTCCGCCAAGATGGTCTAGAAGTCGCTGTGGTCGGCAAAGACAATCATGTCATTATGAAAAAAATTACCATAGGGCAAGATAATGGAGTTGATGTTGAAGTCGCTGCTGGTCTAGATCTAAATGATCAAGTCATTGATACCCCACCTGACTCCATTGAACAAGGTGATGTCGTTCAAATTGCGAAAGCATCAGACAGTGTGAATGGAGCAACTCATAAGGACGTATCTGGAGCATCCCATGAATAAAACTTATCTTGCTCTTGGGCTAGTAGGTTTATTCGGCCTCAATGCGATCAGTGGGTGCTCGCTTGCACCCACGTACCATGTTCCTGTCACCCCCTTGCCGCCTTCGACCTACAAAGAACTTGGTGAATGGCAACCTGCCAATCCTTCTGATCAGTTGGTACGCGGTCAATGGTGGCAGCTTTATCACGATGCAACCCTCACTGATCTTGAAACACATCTGAATCAGAGTAACCCTGATCTAGCTGCGGCACTTGCTCGTTATGATTCTGCACGTGCTTATGTCGCTCAAGCTGAAGCTGGGCAATATCCTCGCATCAGTGCAGGAGTGAATGGAACACGCAATCGTCAATCAGATAATCGTCCATTACGAGGCTCGAACCAGCCTAATGTCTATGATGCAAATACTGCTGATATTGAGGTCAATTATGAACTCGACTTTTGGGGACGTGTACGCAATCAAGTCATCGCAGGAAAAGCAAATGCTCAAGCCAGTGCTGCTGATCTTGAATCCATGCGTTTGAGCTTGCAAGCGGAGTTGGCAAATGACTACTTCAAAATTCGTGGTTTAGATGCTCAGGAAAAATTAATTTCTGATACGGTCGCTGTATATCAACGTGCCCTCTATTTAACCAAGACACGTCATGATGGCGGCATTACATCAGGACTAGATGTCTCGCGGGCTCAAACACAGTTTCAGACGACTGTAGCCTTGCTTCAAGAAATTGCAGCACAACGCGCACTCTACGAGCACGCCATCGCCAGTCTTGTTGGAGAGCCCGCATCAACATTCACACTTACTCCTCTTGTAATGAATTTCACACCACCTCTTGTTCCAGTTGGCGTGCCTGCTACTTTGCTACAACGTCGTCCAGATATCGCATCTGCAGAACGACATACTGCGGCAGCCAATGCAGAGATTGGGGTTGCACGTGCAGCCTATTATCCTAACCTCACACTAACCGCACTTGGGGGTTATCAAAATACAGGTCAAACAGGATGGCTAACCGCGCCCAATACCTTCTGGTCTATTGGACCCTCAGCATTATTGACTTTATTTGACGCAGGTCGACATAAAGCGGAAGTTGCGGAAGCTCGAGCTCGCTTAGAAGAAGCTGGCGCAAACTATCGGAGTGTTGTGCTCAAAGCTTTCCAGCAAGTTGAAGATAATCTCTCTCAACTGAGTATTCTCAAGCAAGAATCTGATAACGAAAATGCGGCTGTTAGCTCAGCAAATCATACGCTGGATCTCGCCATGATTCGTTATCGCGAGGGCATTGTGAACTATCTCGATGTAGTCACGGCACAAACGGCGGTACTACAAGCACAGCGTACTGCTCTAGATATTAATACAAGACAACTTGAAGCCAGTGTCGGTTTAATTCGAGCGCTCGGCGGAGGCTGGTCTACATCAGACTTACCTAAAAATTGAAAACCCAAAAAGAACCTAACCCAGCAGTCTTAATGAGGAGCATCGCCATGGACAAGTCCCAGAATAAATTCAGGTTTAGCGCTAACCCTGAAAGCCGATTGATCATTCACGCTGAGATATCGCAAGTTTGCATTACCGTAATGACCGTAATGGATGCTCTGCTTGAATAACTTTCGTAAAAAGCACGGCAGCATCTTAATAATTTCTAACATTTACTGAGGTAGGACAAATTATGCAGCACTCACATACCACAAAACATGTATTTTCTATGAAGGCCATCAAACTATCTCTCGCGTTCAGTCTGGTTTTTGCAGGAGTATCTTTGACTACACCATCATGGGCTGATGCTAAACTTTCAATACCTGAAACAATGATTATTGAATCGATTGATGGACAAGAAGCTGGACACCTTGGGTCATTTTCACGAAAACATCGAGTCTATAGCCTACCCGCAGGTGAACATGTCATTACTGCACGCTACGACCAGCTATTTCACATGAGCAATTATGATGGAGACGATATCATCAAGTCGAATGGGGTTACGATTAAAGCCTCTTTTGCCGACCAACACAGCTATAATCTAGCATGGCTGTCTGAACCGCAAACCAATGATGAAGCTAGAGCGTTCGTCAAACGCCCGACATTGCTTCTCAAAACAAGCTCAGGAACGATTATCACCTCGCAGCAAGGTGCAATTACCCCTGACCATCCAGCCTCACCATAACTTTAAACTCGATAAAAATGCCTATAAACCGTAGGCATTTTTATCTAAAATCAAACTATGCTTATATTCAAAATAAAATACCATTCCAACGGTTTGGGCGCATAATAAAACGGGCTTTTTATTTTTTTACAATCACCACTTTGATCAGATGACCGCAGGAATTTTTTATGCTGTTTCTACAATCACCTAAATATCCATTAAAGCGAAGTCTTGCTCAAATTATCTTAGCATTTGGCTTAGGTTTCACTGGGCTGTCAGCATCAACTCTCCTATGGGCAAATGCAGAAATATCAATTCCAGAAAATGTAATCGTCTTAGCAATTGACGGGCAGGAAACTGGCAATACAGGTTTTTTCACGAAAAAACATACCACCTACTCGCTTCCTGCGGGCGAACATACTCTCACGGGACGTTATGACGGCGTATTCGGAGACGACATCGTTAAATCAAGCGGCGTTACGATTAAAACCTCACTCGCAGACCAGCAAGTTTATACCTTAGGTTGGTTACCAGAACCTCAAACAGAAGATGATGCGACCAAATTTGTAAAACAACCGACATTAATTATTACCGCTGCTGACGGCAAAGTCGTGGCATCACAACAAGGTGCAATTGCCCCTAGCCATTCAATCATCGAAAAAGTCATCACAGGAATAGGTCAATTAACAGGCAACGATGCACAACAAGTAACACCGTTGCAGCAATTGCAGTCCTCTTGGCAACAAGCGACAGCCGAACAAAGAAAACAGTTCAGAGAATGGATCAAACAACAGCCCGATCAATAATCTATAAAATAATTTTCATTCTGAATTTTGCCATTAATGACTCACATCCATGGCAATTTTTTCCACCAACTCCACTGATAACAAAAGATGCCCACATAAAGTGGGCATCTTTTAATCTACTTAATCACGGCATCAGGTTATACAATCAATCTTAGAACTTCTGTTCCAAACCTACGCCAAATGCTGAATATTTATAGTTCTGATCATAGCCATTTGCCGCAACAACTGGATTATTCGGATTCTTGATCGTACGTTCAGCAACAAAGCCATATACTTTCGTTTTTGCGCTGAATGCGTAATCAACATCTACACCCCACTGATCAATCTTCACGTCACTACCATTGGTCACAAGATCAGACGTCGTTGCATTTTGCCACTGAAGTTTTGCAGTCAATGCATCAAGACCTAATGCCTTAAAGTTATAGTCTGCACTCAACAAATAAGCTGTTTCTTTTGGAGCAATCGCGCCACTAGCCAAATTCGTTTGTTTGCTTTGTTGTGCCAACGCGTTGAATGTCAAACCGCTTGCACCGACTAACTTACCTAAATCAGCACTACCAACCCAGCGGAAAATATTCGTAGTTGCTTTGGTCGGTGTTATAACTGCTGCGTTGGTTGCTTTATAAAATGTACTGGTCGCATTCCAATAACTCGCGATGTTACTGTCATAAGCAATACCTGTGTATAAACCCAGATCTCTATTTGTAAATATGATAGAAGATGAGGTTGCTGTAGAACCCGTTGAACCTGTTTTACCTTCTTGCACAGTCTTTTCACTTGGTGAAATCAAGAAGTTACCTTGTAATGTACCAATGCTGGTATTCAGCTTAGCTGTTTCAAAAGCCACGACGTTATCAAGACGGTTTTCACCAGCGAAAGTCTGGGTTGTATCAAATGTGCCGTTGACGTAGTCATCCAATATATCAATCCCTTGTGATGGATTAACATACTGTAGATTTTTGACGTTAGAATCCAAACGACCGATTTTGATTGCCCCCACACCATCATATTGCAAACCGATAAAACGAGTACGCGCGGTAAGATCAGCCGTTGAGCCATTTGAGTTTGCATCAGTATTTGCGTTTAAGGTGTTATGATCAACCGCTACGCCCCACTCGATTTGATAAATCGCACTCAGATTGTCGGTTAATTTTTCGCTACCTTTGATACCGAAACGCGATGCGTTTGAATCAACTGACACTTCACGATTTGAATTCAGATCGCTTTTTACATCATCAACAGAAGCGTTGATTTTGCCATATACTGTAGGACCATCTGCATAAGCTGCGCTAATAGATGCAGCTGATACTAACGTAGCAAGAATTAGCTTTTTCATTGATACAACTCCAAAAGGGCTTTAAAAATAATGACTGATTGCGTCTTTATGTTTTTTATTGTGGAGATATGCTGTTATTCTGTAAAATAACAAAAACTTTGTTACTTATTATAAAAATGCATATAAATGCATTAATGCAGCAATCCCTATGCATAAAGCAGACAAAAAATGACCGCAATTAAGCGGCCATTTTTTTACATCAACTTGATTAAACCCTATAAACCTCAAAGATCATTAAACGATTACTCATCCTTTTCAAACATCGCCGAAACAAAATCTTTTGCGACGAATGGACGTAGATCATCAATTTTTTCGCCAACACCAATAAATCGAATCGGCACATGACTACGACTTGCGATATTAAACAACATCCCACCTTTCGCCGTGCCGTCTAACTTCGTAATCGTTAATCCTGTTAATCCAACAGCACTATCAAACTCTTGAACTTGATTGATTGCGTTCTGCCCTGTTCCCGCATCAACAACTAGCATGATCTCATGTGGAGATGTTGCATCAATCTTCTGCATCACACGTTTAACTTTTTTAAGCTCTTCCATCAGATTACTTTTGGTATGCAAACGCCCTGCAGTATCCGCAATCAATACATCAATTCCTTTTGCTCTGGCACTTTCAAATGCATCAAAGATTACCGAAGCACTATCTGCGCCATGACCTTGGGCAACCACAGCGATATCATTGCGTTCACCCCACACCTGCAATTGTTCGGTCGCTGCCGCGCGGAATGTATCACCTGCCGCCAACATGACTTTCTTGCCTTCACCTTGTAGACGTTTGGCGAGCTTACCAATAGTCGTCGTTTTGCCAACGCCATTAATACCAACCATGAGGATGACGTAAGGGCGTTTATTCGGATCAATATGCAGAGGTTTCACGCGAGGTGCTAATAACGCCACCAACTCCTCTTGCAAAGCCTGATATAACGCATTCGAATAAATCAACTCACGGCGCTCAGTACGCTCAGTGAGATTCTTGACAATGGTCCGCGTTGCTTCAACGCCAATGTCTGCAACTAGAAGTTGAGTCTCGATTTCTTCGAGCAATTCATCATCAATTTCTTTACCACCAATCAACAAATTCACCACGCCATCCGTAAAACCACGACGTGTTTTTGCCAATCCTTGCTTCATCCGACCAAAGAAGCTACCTGAGTCTGCATGAGATGTAGTCTCATCCATTTTTGGCTCAGGCTGTACTGGCGCTGGCACAGGAGCTACTGGCGGTTGCGTCACTATCGCTGGCGCAGGAACTTCTGCTTTGAGCGTCTCGACTGGAGTTGGAGCAACTGGTTTTTTTTCAGGAAAAATAAGCGGGGCATTCAGACCAGAATATTGCGACATCGGATTGGAACTTTGGTTTGACATGCTAGATTGGCTCGCTTTTTTAATTCGGTAAAGATAAGGACGGCATGAATTCTATAAGGATAGATTCTAGCATGCCCACTCAAGGAAAATAGAATTTCCATTTTGACTCTATCTAAAAGACTCGAAGAATCAAAAATAATCAATTGTCTGCTTAAACTTGGGGCTTTGTTACCACTTTACAACACCCGAAAGGCTTCGTTGAGCACTAAAGACTAGCAACTCTACACAGCTTCGCTATGCTATGGGTCTTATTTATTTTCTACGAATGATCATCATGCAACATCCACTTGTGCACTCTCGATTTTCCTTACGACTCATCTCGTTATTTATTTCAGCTTATATAAGCACCAGTGGTTACGTCGCATACGCCGATACATCGCCCCCATCAGATACGGTCACAACAACACCAGCATCTACGAATGCCAAGACCTACGAAGAAACATTACCGAATGGATTAAAAGTCATTATTCGCGAAGATCACCGCACACCTGTTGTCATGACCGAGGTATGGTACAAAGTGGGTTCTAGCGATGAAAACGCAGATGAAACTGGATTATCTCATGCGCTTGAACATATGATGTTTAAAGGCACAACCAAGATCCCTAATGATGAATACTCAAGGATTAATACCCACTTTGGCGGTTCAACCAACGCATTCACGACAGCAAACTACACGGGTTACTATCAGCTTTACCCAGCAAATCGTTTAGGGCTTGCGCTCGAAATGGAAGCAGATCGGATGCAAAACCTCAAACTCAAAGAATCCGACTTCACCCCAGAAATGCAAGTTGTCATGGAAGAACGCCGCATGCGCACCGATGACAATCCACAAGCATTAGCCTATGAACGATTCAGATTAATGGCTTATCCAACTAGCCCACTTCGTTACCCAACCATTGGCTACATGAAAAGCATTAAAAAGCTCAAACTGGACGCTCTCAAACGTTGGTATCAAACATGGTACACGCCCAATAATGCAGTCTTAGTTATTGTCGGCGATGTCACTCCTGCGGACGCAATGACCGAAGTAAAACAATATTTCGGACAAATCCCACAACGCCCTGTACCTGCACGTCCTGATGTAGATGAGTTTATGCATACAGGTGAGCGCAGCATGACTATACACGCTGCAGTGCAAGTTCCAACCGTGTCTCTCGCATGGAATGTGCCGTCATTAAGTACTGCTGAGAACCCTGAAGATGCTTATGCATTAAGTTTAGCCAGCGAAATTCTAGATGGTGGCTTATCTGCACATTTAGAAAGCCGCCTTGTTCGCAAGCAGCAAATTCTGGCAGGCGTCTCATCAGGCTATGATTTATTTGGACGTGGTGGCAGCTTATTTATGATCACAGCCGTTCCTGCGCAAGGTCATACGCTCGAAGAAGCACGCGCCGCGATTCTACAGGAAGTGGAAAAGCTGAAAACTGACACGATTACTGCTGAAGAAATGGCGCGCGTCAAAATCAATCAACGCGCAAACCTTACTTTCAATCAAGATAGCATCACAGGACAAGCGCAACTGATTGGCGAACTCGAAGTTGCCAACTTGAGCTATAAACTGGTCGATGAACTTCCTGAAAAATTAAACGCACTGTCAGTACAAACCGTTCAAGATGCTGCAAAACGCTTCCTCACAACCGATAGCTTATCGACGATGTACTTAGAACCCATGACTGCAACACCATCTAAAGCATCAGTATCTACAGATACATCAAAGCAAACTACCAAATCCAAAAACACCAAATCCAAAACCAAAAAAACCAATCGACCATCGCAAGTGGAGACAAGCAAATGAAACATTTACTCCATTTCAAATCAACACAATTAAAATCAGCACATCTCAAATTCACGCTTTCATTGCTTGCAATGAGCATCGCACCAATGACGGTTCATGCAGAATCTCATCCCAGCAGCACGCCCTCATCTGTAGAAATCACCTCACTCAAACAATTGGATAGTTTGAAAAAACCCGTCAGCGTGAGTCAACTACGCACACCAACCGTACATGAATTTAAAACCAGTAGCGGAACGCGAGTACTATTTGTCGAAGCGCCTGAATTACCGATTGTTGATATTAAGCTTGTGTTCGATGCAGGTTCAGCACGCGACAGCGAGCTCAAGCAAGGCCAATACGGACTAGCGTCCCTCACCTCGCAGCTACTTGCAGAAGGCACATCCACACAAACAACCGATCAAATCTCAGCAAATTTTGAACGCCTTGGCGCGCAATTTGGTGCAGCCGCTTATCGAGATATGTTCACCGTCAATCTACGCACACTATCGGATAGCAATTTATTAAATCCTTCCGTAGATCAACTACTCTCAATTCTCAAAGACGCACAGATCCCACAAGCGAGTTACGACCGCATCATGCAACAAAACCGTCTGAGTCTTGCCGCACAAAAAGACTCCCCATCAACAACTGCCAATATTCGCTTCTGGCAAGAACTCTATGGCAAACATCCCTATGCACAGCCAACCTCAGGAACTCTCACCAGTATTGAGACCATCAAACCTGCAGATATTCGTCAATTCAAAAACACTTACCTTGTGGCACACAATCTGAATATTGCGATCACAGGACAGATGACGTTAGCTCAAGCACAAACCTTGGCAGAACGAATCACCCAAAGCCTGCCACAAGGTGAACACGCCCGACCTCTGCCTAAACCAGAAGCAACGACTGCACGCACTGTTTATGTTCCATTTGACTCGACTCAAACTCATGTGATGACGGGAGAAGTCAGTATCACACGCGATAATCCAGATCTACCTGCGCTTACGGTCAGCAATGAAGTGTTTGGTGGCGGCGACTTTAGTGCCATACTCATGCAAGAATTGCGTGTAAAACGAGGTCTAACCTACGGTGCATACAGTGGTTTTAATCCAATGCATAGTAATGGTCCATTCATTCTCAGTTATTCAACACGCGGCGATCAAGCCGATGAAAGCCTTAAAGTTGCCCAACAAGCTCTACGCGACTACACTCAAAAAGGCGTACCTCTCGACAAACTAACTGAAGCAAAAACAGGCATCCTCAATAGCTACCCACTCTCACTGAGCAGTAACCAAAGTATTGTGTCATTCCTAGCTTCGATGGGATTTTACGGTTTACCGAATAGTTATTTAGCTGACTATCCAAAACAAATTGAAGCTGTGACTCCTGAAACAGCACATCAAGCTTTTGTGCGCTACATCAATCCTGATGCCATGCTAACTGTTGTTTTGGGCAAGGAAAAACCTAAAGTCGCGGAGACAGCAAGCACAAGTAGTTCATCTAAGCCTGCAAGTCAGCCAACTCAATGATGTAATATAAAAAGTCATCAAACGCATCTAGCGAGATGCGTTTTGAAAATACTAAAAAATCGGAATCAAGTATGAATCTTGCCAAGACGTTTATTATCGTTGCAATTTTTGGTGGTGCTTATACTTACTGGCACCATCATCACCCTATAACGCAGTACAGTGCTGCAATCACTTCAAATGGTGGTACAACAATCGCCAAAAATGATCGTCCTCAAATAACTACAAATGGTTTTGCTTACTTACCCCCAGCTCTAGGACAAAACGCATCTAAAGTCTATGTGGTTACAGTTGAAGGGTGTCCATCAGAAGATGCACAACGAGCGAATTTACTTGCTAAAAACCTAATGCAAAGAGGTATTCCCGTTCAGCAAATCGACAATGTCAGCTTTAGTTACTCTGAAAGACCTGATGACAAAACCATGCAACGCATGACATCTATTATGCAAGGACCCATACCTATCGTTTTTATCAACGGTTACGCAAAATCAGATCCATCACTCGATGAAGTTATCGCGGAATATCATAGTAATAATCAGTAAAAAACCTCATAGCATCATTGATCTTAATGATGCCCACACTTAAATTAATTTTAAACTTGGAAGATAGAAAACTATAAATGAGTAAATCGAAAAATGAGTAAATCGAAATTGCTTATATTTATATGAGAAATCTGGTGGCAACCCCACTAGCAATGCTTCGGCACATACCACAGTCGCTACCGTTGCTACCTTCCGGTCCTGGCGGGGTTCACGACGTCATATTGCGAAGTAACCAGCAGGGCTACCATTGAGCGAGCAAGTATAGCGAAACCGCGGTTGTTTACAAGAATATTTTTGCCAAATTCCCAAAATTTAAGTTTTAATTCTAAATAGAAGCCCCAATTGATTAATTACTAAACGCCAAAATCACCAGAACATCGTATTTCGTCACAATTCATTCACACGATTGTTAGGCAATTTCATCGTTCGCATGATGATAAAATGCGCTATCGTTAATTCAAACATCTTGTGAATGAGATTTCACCACGCTATCTCACCCATCATTGAGTATCAATCCTCATGCTAAAGTCAGCCTTGTCCAACTTTATACTTGAAACATCAACGACGTCCGCAGAAACCGATACATCTCAAAAAACAACCGTCCTCGTGACCGACACTCGCTTAAAAGAAACTTTATCAACGCCTATATTCAAACCCTCTGTTGTCGCTCACAACAAATCAAACCGACATCGCCATCCTTGGCCTATCCCTAAACGCGGCATGACCGTCGCAGAGTGGTTGATCAATCGCCGTAAAGCCGAGTGGCCAACTTGGGAACATAATGTTCCAGTAGACACATTGCCCCAAGCAAGACCTGATGCATCCATTAATGATTGGAAAATCTGGTTTGTTGGTCATGCAACTGTTTTAGTGCAAATCGGACCTTACAACTTTCTCACAGACCCTGTTTGGGCAATGCGTGCAAGTCCCGCTGCTTTCGCAGGTCCAAAACGAGTGCGTCCAGCAGGTATCGCATTAGAAGACTTGCCAACGATTGATGCGATATTACTGAGCCACAATCATTATGATCATTTAGACAAAGCTTCGCTAAGTTGGTTATTTAACCGTGACCGCATGCCGATTTATTCTGGGCTTGGAAATGGTCACTATATTGACAACCATATGCGCGTGATTGAATTAGATTGGTGGGAATCGATTAACTTTCACAAAGATGATCGACTCAAAATCGTCTTCACTCCCGCACAACACTTTTCTGGACGCGGCATCAAAGATACCAATATGGCACTATGGGGTGGATTATCCATTCTCACACCTGATGATCATCTGTTTTTTGCAGGCGATACAGGATATGCACATCATTTTTCAGAAATTCGAGAACGACTTGGCGCACCTCGTCTCGCGCTATTGCCAATTGGCGCATATGAACCTCGTGCCGTTATGCACGCAATGCATATGAATCCAACCGATGCGGTGCAGGCACACCAAGATTTACAAGCCACCAAATCATTTGCAATTCACCATCGGACATTTCAATTAACCGATGAAGCCATGAACCAACCGCTATTAGACCTTGCAAAAGCCTTAAACCGAGCAAAATTACCTGCTCACTCCTTTGCAACGCCTACCGAAGGAGAAATGGTGCTGGCGTAACCCAAATAGCTCAACACGCTGTCCACTATAAAAAATAATACTTTTATAACGACATGCTACGATAGACCACGATATGATATCCCCAAGGCTAGCACCTGACCTCTTGAAGCAAGGTGCTTTTTATTGAGATCGTTTTACTGCATGATACTTTGAGTGCTCACCTGCTTGGATTGAATTTGAACTATGCAAACCCCAACACAGAAAACAATACAGAAAACCGCACAATTCATGCAGCCATTCCCTCGCTTGCAATCATTAGCCGCGCATGGATCACGTATCGGGCTAACCAGCATCAGTTTAGCAATCATCGCTAGCCTCTCTGCTCATGCCAGCATCCCCGTTGAATCACGCCCACTATCACAACCAGCAGCACCTGTTGTCAGCACAGACAGCAACCAAGCCTCACAACTTTGGCTACTCACTCAAAAAATTCAGAAACTCGAAGAAGATGTTCGCATTCTTCGAGGAAAAGTTGAAAGCCACGACAATGACATCGATCAACTTCAAAAAGATGCAAAAAATCATTTTGTTGACTTTGATCAACGTCTTGGACAAGTACAAGATGACGTTAAAAAATTACAAGGTGGTTCAGCACCCATAGCAAGCAACTCGACAAACCCTCCAACTCAGAATACAGCAACATCAAATACCACACCGCAAAATCCAGTCGCTGGAAATGGTACAGCCACTACAGATGAAGCAGATAAAGTTGCATATATCGCAGCGTATGAAGCCTATAAAACTGGCGGTGCAGCTCAAGCCATTGCACCGATGAAGAAATTTATTAATGACTATCCTCAAAGTCAGTTTGTACCCAATGCTTACTATTGGTTGGGTGAATTCAATCTCGCTGTCAATCCACCAAACTTTGCAGCAGCAACAACAAACTTCAAAATCGTTACAGGCAAATATCCAAAATCTGCAAAGGCAGCCGCAGCTACTTACCGCTTAGCAACGCTGGCTGACGTCGATCAACACCAAGCAGCTGCGATTGCACTGATGAAAACGCTAGTCAAAAACTACCCAGGCACACAAGAAGCTGGATTTGCTACGGACTATCTTAAATCTCATGCCACAGCGACTGTAGACAAGAAATCCGAAACAGACAAATCTGAAAAAAGCGATGTCAAAAAAACTGACAGCAAGAAAACTGAAAAAGTAGATAAGACACAATCTCACAAAGTGGAAGCAACAGAAAAACACAAGAAACCAGTTAAAAAAGTGAAAGACTCTGATAACGGCAATGATAATACTTAAACCAGTTTATCTATCGTTATTTTAGGTCTCATATAAGAGCATTGAATATGTCAGCACATACAGCATTTCTGAATACCAGAAAAATACCATTACGCCCAAACAAAGTGTCTATCGCCACGCTGGCGTTGATAACGTTGTTATTTTCAGCTCCATCTTTTGCAGAAAACCCAGAACATCGAATCATTTCTCTACAAGCCGAAACCAGTCGAGAAGTGCAAAATGATCAAATGCAAGCCACTCTGTATACAGAGTTAAACGACGCTAACCCAACTGTTCTTGCAAAACAAACTGCACAGATTATCAATCGTGCCATGGATCTTGCTAAAGCCTATCCAACCGTCCGTGTGAATAACGGTTCCCAAAACACCTACCCTATCTATGGTGATAAAAACAAGCTCACAGGATGGCGTAGCCGAGCAGAAATTCAGCTAAAAACATCGGACTTCAAAGCTGGTAGTGAACTCATTGCACAACTACAGACCAACATGCAGCTGGATGGTGTGAACTTCTCGGTGTCAAATGAGCAACGCACTAAAGTTGAAAATGAACTGATGACAGAAATTACAAGCATCTTTCGCGCGCGCGCCACTCAACTCCAGCAAGCTTGGGGCGCAAGTAAATATGAACTCGTCAATATGAATATCAATAGCAGCAGCGATATGCCTCGTCCCTACCCGATGATGCTACGCGCAGCAAAATTTGACGCAGCCGCAGCTCCCGCACCTCAGACCATCGAAAGTGGTAACAGCCGCGTAGTGGTCAATGCTAATGGAAGTATCCAGCTGCAATGAATTGAAGCTGGATCTATGGCAACAAAAAGCCCTAATCTTAGATTTCGGGCTTTTTTGCAGATATTCAGGTTTATCCGTGACGGAAAGGTGCAGCGGAATTCACCTTACGTCTACTAAGCATCAGTCACTTTACTTCGTTTCTAACCTCATACACTGAATTAGAAAAATCTAATGCTACTTGGGCAGCATCTGCGGATGGAAATATCAAATGACTAAAATCCATTCCTCGATTATACGCCATCGACAAATATGTCAGTCTTTCCAACACTTCAGGATCAGCTCTTATTATTCTATTCATTGAAATTATCGCAAGCTCTTTATCTTCCAGTATAGAGTCAGAAATAAAATCAAAACCCGATCTACTTTTCATACTCGCCTTTAAATGACCAAAAGCACCATTAATAGAGAATGTTGAAAAAAAACTTTTCCAGCACATTTTTTTAACAGAGACAAAAAAATAACAATCACCTATCGTATGAGGAAATTCTTTTAAATGCTTATCATCCCCCATCCAAACTGACTCGCAACCAGTCCAAATATCTTGAGTTAAGTCTAATTCATATATTTTTCCTTTTTTCCTCATGAATTTATATGCATTAACCCCCTGCCTATTAAAACAATCATTTTTAAAATTAGCGCCATAAACCACTGCTTTCTTTGAATTGCGCTGCAAAGTCTCTAAAAGAATACGAGTGTAGGTCATGTTATTCTCTGATTCTATTCTCTTATTCTCCAAATACTCCAATGATTTAGGCCTGCAATTCCAATTCTGTGGAATCGCTTTTGAAGAAGGGAAAGAAAATAATATATTCTCAAGCCGTTTTACTGCTGCAATATTACCTGACACGGATTTAATATATACGTCTTCCCTTATTTCCACCACTTCACTCCCCTATCACAACTCTAATATTTATAATCACTTGAGTACAATAAGCCCAAGCGTATTGCACCATATGTTGCTAGTTCACTAGGAATATACAAAAAAGCCCGATTCATATGATCGGGCTTTTTTACGTCTTCATAAATCTTAACGCGTGATTCCTCGATCAGAACGCTGTAAGGAATCAATCAATAATTGCACCTCAGGATGCTGCGGCAAAATGTCTTCGATTAACGCCACGATTGCCTGCTCTTTAGTTAACCCTTGACGATAAACAATCTTAAACGCCTGTTTCAAAGCACTAATGGTTTCAGAAGACCAACCTCGGCGGCGCATCCCCTCGAAGTTCATACCATGCGCCTTAGAAGGATTACCCGATGCCATCACATATGCGGGTACATCCTTCACGATCAAGCTCGCACCACCCACCATTGAATATGAATCCAGACGACAGAATTGATGGATTCCAGAATTTCCACCCACGATCACAGAATCACCAATTTTGACATGACCTGCGATACCCACATTATTGGCGAATACACAACCACTGCCAATCACGCAATCATGTGCAACATGAGTATTCACCATAAACAAGTTGTTATTACCAACTTTAGTCAGCCCCTCATCTTGAATCGTACCGCGATGGAACGTACAAGACTCACGAATCACATTATCGTCGCCAATTTCCAACCATGTTTCTTCACCAAGATATTTTAAATCCTGACAATCTTCACCAATCGTTGCAAACTGAAAAATACGATTTCGTGCACCAATTCGAGTCCAACGGCTAATTACAACATGTGGTCCAATATGATTATCTGCACCAATTGTCACATCAGGACCAATGATCGAATAAGGACCAATTGTGACAGAAGGATCAATTTTGGCTGTTGGATCAATAATTGCGGTTGGATGAATTAAAGGATGGCTCTTTGCATCGATGACTTGAGTTCGTGGAGATACATCTGAGGGATGACCTGATGCAAAACTCATTTCGCATCCTCCGTTTTTTGCTCAATCACCATGATCTCAGCACTTGCCGCCAATTCATCACCCACCCGAGCCTGACAAGCAAATTTATAAATTTTTTGTTTGGCAGTAATAATTTCTGCCGTAATTGTCAGTGTATCACCAGGAATAACTCGGCGCTTAAAACGCAATTTATCAACCCCTGCAAATAAGTAAATATAGCCATCTGCAGGACGTTTTTGTTCAGTAATAAACCCCAATATTCCAGATACTTGCGCCATAGCCTCAAGCATTAAAACCCCTGGCATAATAGGCATTTCAGGAAAATGACCTTGAAAAAACTCTTCATTCACGGTCACATTTTTAATTGCAGTGATTGACTTTCCAGGTTCAGCTGCAATCACTCTGTCAACCATAAGAAACGGATAACGCTGTGGTAGAAACTCTCGAATAGTTTCGATATACATTGGTATTGCGACTGGAAAAGATATGCTCATAAAAAACAGACTTCTGTATTGTTTATAAATCGGATGCATCAACGACTATGCTTGTGCACCACATCAGACAAAATAGACTTAATAAAATACGTTCAAATACAAACACAACAACATCAAATGATGCCGAACTTTAAATAAACGCTATCAACCTATGACTCGTATAATATACATAGGTTTCACATATACAGTCAGTGACCAAACAGCTTACGACTGGTTACTAAGTTGCGATTCTAAACGTTTCAGTGCAACTTGCAACTCTTTGATTTGTGCCGCCATCTCACCCAGATGTTTTACACGCACAGCATTCTTACGCCATGCTGATGTTTTCTCAAATGCAGAACCAGATGAATAACTTCCAGGCTCTTTGATAGATCCTATAATCATGCTCATCGCTGTAATATGCACACGATCGGTAATCTCAAGATGGCCCGCTATCCCCACTAAACCGCCAATGATACAGTGCGACCCAATTTTAGTGCTACCAGCAATACCAGTAGATGCCGCAATTGCAGTATGCGCGCCAATACTCACGTTATGACCAATCTGTACTTGGTTATCAATGATAACGCCATCGCCGATCGTTGTATCATCAAGCGCCCCACGATCAATCGTCGTATTAGCACCAATTCGCACGCGATCACCAATCACTACACGCCCTAGCTGTACAATCCGATGCCACCGACCTTCAGCTGGTGCAAAACCAAAGCCTTCAGCACCAATCACAGCACCCGCATGAACTCGAACATGACTACCCAATTGGCACTCATGGTGGATTGTTACACTATGCCCAAGCCAACAGGATGCACCAACTACAGTACCTCGCCCGATATGCACAGAAGAAATCAGTACAGTATCATCACCAATCTGAACATCATCTTCAATGACAACAAATGCACCTATCGATACATTGCGACCAATCGTAGCCGTAGTAGAAATTATAGCCGTTGGATGGATTATCTGTTCTGTTACCACGGATGGATCAAACAAATGCGTGAGTTGAGCAAATGCTAAATACGGATTAGAAACAATAATCGCTGAACGCGCAAATGCATCTCGATCAGCACTCGTCACTAACACTGCACCAGCATTCGTAGTCTGTAGTTGTCCTCGATATTGGCTATTCGCCAAAAAGCCTAAATTTGAGGCGCCTGCATTGGTAAGTGAAGAAAGTCCAGTGATCACAAGATTAGGATCACCAGAAACTATTGCCGACACCGCTAAAGGATCACCGCCTTTGCCAACAGTCTGCTGATTGAGAAACTGAGCAATATCCTCTAGCGTAAAACTTCTCATTTATTTAGCCGCATTCAGACGGTCAGTGATTTTCTTGGTCAAATCGGCTGTTGGAGCTGCCCAAATCACATATTTTTTCTCAATGATCACATCGTAATTTCCTTCTTTACGCAGATCTTCGATAATTGACTCTAGTTTAGGCATAACAGTTTTCAACATCGCAGTTTGAGCTTCTTCGATACGCTTTTGCACACCTTCTGCTGTACCGTTGTAATCATTTAACTTGGTCTGCGCCTGTGCTTGTAATGCTTTTTTGTCTGCATCACTCATCACTGAGCCATCTTTCTGGAACTTTTCTTGAATTGCAGTAATGTCTTTACGAAGTGCTTCCAAGTGATCACGTTGAGGTTTAAGACTTGTGTTCAAACCTTCGATCGTTTGATGCGCAAGATTAGATGCCAACACCGCAGCTTGTGAATCTGCAACAGCAACATTATTTGCAAATGCAGCAGGAGATAACACAACCGCCGCAGCTAAACCTAAACCTGTGATTAAAGAACGCATTATGTATCTCCTTGTAAAATGCATGCAAAACAAATAAAAACAAACAAAAATTTAAAATACGCGACCAATTGCAAACTGGAAACGCTGAATCTGGTCACCAGGCTTGGAGTTAATTGGTTGAGCGTAACTCAGCGCAATCGGTCCAATCAAAGTAATCCATGTAATACCAAAGCCCGCACTATATCTAAAGTTATCAACACCAAACTTATAATTACTTGCCGATGTACTTGTAACACCCGATATATCAAAGACTTGTCCACCTTCAAAGAACAGGACTGGGCGAATCTGCCGAGCCCAATCTCCGGCGTACGGAATTGGCAAGACGAGTTCAAGTCCACCAGTAATCATTGCATTGCCACCAACTGACTCTGGATATGGATCAGGGCAAGTCGTTGTTCCGCCATTACAATAGCCAATCCCATTACTTAAAGGCCCAAGGGTGTAATCTTGATAACCTCGGACTGAACCATAACCACCTGCAAAATAGTTCTTCCAAAACGGCAAATCATGCCCGACGCCCATCTTCGCATAGGCTCGCAATAAAAAACTATCGAAATAATGCGTTGGAAGAGACATAAATGTCTGTCCAGTATATGTAACACGCTGATATTGAAGATCACTACCTGGAATCGTCATATCCAAGGAAATCTGATGGGACGTTCCACTCGTCGCAAGAACCGGACGATTCAACGTACTATAAGCCCATGATAAACTAAGATTATATGTCATAAAATTTTGATTATAAATTGGTGCCGTAGGATCACCAGATTGATTCGTTGCACCATGCGATGTTAAATAATCCTGAGCCACCTTAGATACAAAGGAAGTTGTTTTAATATCGGTATTATCAATATTTAAAGTGGCACTCACGTTCTTGGTTTCATCTACAGGATACCCAAACGTCATTGAAGCACCTTTGGCATCATCATAATAGCGCTGAACGCTTAGCGATGGATCGAGTTTAGTATTCCTTACATAAAAATTAAAACCACGACTTACACCATCAGATGTAAAATAGGGATCTAGTATATTAATATTATAATTATCTAAAACTTGCGAACGTGTAATATCCAGACCGACTTGATTACCAGTACCAAAAAAGTTCGTTTGATTAATTCCGAATTGAAAAGTAATCCCACCAAATTGAGAATAACCCACAGAAATACTACTGCTTCCAGAAGGTTGCTCCTCAACACTCACGTTCACATCAATCTGATCACTGGTATTTGGAACACGCACCGTATCAATGGTCACCGTCTTGAAGAATCCCGTGCGCTCTAAGCGGGTCTTCGAGAGATCAATTTTGTCATTTGATGCGAGAGAGCCTTCAAGTTGGCGCATTTCACGTCGAAGGACATTGTCAGCAGTCTTTTCATTACCTTTAAAGTTAATTCGGCGAACATAAACTTGTTTGCCTGGATTAACCGCATAGTTCATGGTAACCGTTTTTGTGGTTTCATCTATTTCTGGAATTGCACTAATATCAGCGAAGTAATATCCGTTATTTCCATATTTTTTACCCAGCAACACTTTTGTTGCCACGACTTGCTCTTGCGAGAAAGTCGAACCAGACTTATAAACAACCAATTGCTTTAAGTCATCAGGCTTAAATAATGTCTCACCCAAAAACTTGGTTTCGCCAAACTTGTATTGAGCACCCTCTGTCACACTGACTTCAATAAAAATCGTTTTCTTATCTTCACTAATATTCAGTTGCGCGCTATTCAATGCGTAATGGATATAGCCTTTATTTAAATACAAGGCTTTTAAATTTTCTAAGCTCGAATTCATCTTCTCACGCGCATAACGATCATCACGCGTCAAAATTGAAGACCAACTACTCGACTTAATATCGAATGCACGTTTAATCTCATCATCTGAAAACACATGATTACCGATGACTTGAATATTAAAAACTTTCGCCGCATCACCTTCATAAATCTTGAAAATGACATCTGCCCGATTATTCGGCTTAGCGGTAGTTTCAATGGTTACTTGAGCATTGTAGCGACCTTGTTGAATATACTGTTGCTCAAGCTCATTCTTGACCACTTGCAAGGAAGAGCGCTTTAATAGCTCTCCTTCAGTAATACCACCACTTTTCAGACCCTTCAACAGTGAGTCGGAAGGAATGAGTTTGTTTCCTCTCAACGTAATCGATGCAATAACTGGACGCTCAATCACTTTAAAAACAAGCACGTCTTGATCACGTGAAGCCTGAACGTCGTCAAAATTTCCGCTGGCGTATAGCACACGAATCGCATCTGCGGTTTTTTGATCCGTAATGGTATCCCCGCTCGCTATCGGCAAAAACGAAGCAATGCTCGCTTGAGACAACCGAACTAAACCATCAATCCGAATATCTTTTGCAACAAAACTATTAGGTGCTGTTTCAGCATAGGCAATCATGGGAATTGCTGCGGCCATCATACTGGTCGCTATTGCTAAGGGCAGTAGTGCTAAAGGATGCTTCATGCCAACATTATCCGCTTCAAACTAAAAATTTTAAGAAAACCTAACACGCGCCAATCAACAAACTAAAATAACCGTGTTAGATCATTAAATATCGCAACAATCATTAGCATGCCAAGCATAGCCAGACCGACACGTAAACCTATTTGTTGGAAACGCTCTGGAACAGGACGTCCAAGGATCGCTTCAATTGAAAAATACACAAATTGCCCACCATCTAAAATTGGAATTGGCAACAAATTCAAAATACCTAAGCTCACGCTCATCACTGCCATAAAACCGACAAAAGCCTGCCAACCCATATGCGCAGTGTGTCCCGCAACTTTGGCAATCGTGATTGGACCAGAAATATTATTCAACCCGATTAAACCACTCAACATTTTCCAAAATGATGTAATGGTTAATGCAGATAAGTTCCACGTCTTTTGAATAGCAAGGCTCAATGCTGTCAATGGATCATGCTGGATAATCTGCTTATATTCCGCAGGAATTTGGTAGTTTTGATTCTTATCAACTTGAGGAAAAATTCCGAGCAAGCCCATCTTGACACCAAAATCATCTCGCTTTGCTGCAGGTGTCAATTTTAAAACTTGCTCTACACCTTTACGCTCAATCACAACAGATAGCGTTTGCTCTGGATGTGCGTGAATAAATCGTGTCAGAGACAACCAATCCGTGACTGGCGAACCATTAATACTTACAAAACGATCACCCACCTGCAGACCTTGCTTTGCACCAGCACCATCTGGCTGAACCTCACCAACAATGGCTGTAATTTTTGGCTGATAAGGGTAAAAACCTAATTGGGCTAAAGGATCCGCACCACTCGTTCGCAGGAAATTCTTAATCGGAAGCTGATAAGTCGTGTCATGACCCAGATGATTAACCGTCAGGGCGATGTTACCAGTCTCCCCCATTCGTTCAATCAACGCGTAATTTAATTTTTCCCAATCTAGTGCAGATCGACCGTCTACAGCGGTAATTAAATCTCCGACTTGCACACCCGCAATCGCTGCTGGTGAATTTGGCTCTACCTGCCAAACTCGCGTATTAATTTGTTCACTTTGTGGTAAATACAAAATCCAGAATAGGAAAATTGCAAACAGCAAATTAATCAATGGCCCTGCCGCAACAACTGCCATGCGAACTAAAGGCGGTTGGCGATTAAACGCACGAGGAATGTCTTCTTCAGGAACCTCACCTTCTCGCTCATCGGCCATCCGAACAAAACCGCCCAACGGAATTGCGGCAAACTGATAGAGTACGCCGTCTTTTCCACGTCGTTTTAACAATGCAGGCCCGAAACCAATCGAAAAAGTCAGAACTTTGATCCCAAATCGTCGAGCTACCCAAAAATGACCAAACTCATGGATTGCCACTAAAGGCCCCAAAAGGAGTAAGGCTGCAAGAACGATTTGAAAAACACTCATGAATTCGCGTATTTACCTAATAAAAATCAATAACTATGAACCTTTCCTACAATAAACTCCCTGCAATCTGTCTTGCAGTAGTGTCGTAATGCAGGATTGTGGCAAGGTCTCGTGCTGGGGTCATCGGTAGTTGTGTAATAACCGACTCAATAATGCGAGGAATTTCACAAAATTTAATCTTTTTGGCGAGAAAAGCAGCAACAGCAACTTCATTCGCCGCATTCAGTACTGTTGGCGTTGTTCCACCTGCTTGCATCGCTTCCCGCGCCAATCGTATACAAGGAAAACGAACCTCATCGGGCTTTTCAAACTGAAGTGTCGCCACCTGAAACAAATCTAAAGGAGCAACACCTGCATCAATCCGTTTAGGCCATGCTAATGCATGTGCGATGGGCGTACACATATCAGGGTTGCCCATCTGCGCTAAAGTCGAACCATCCACATATTGCACCAGAGAATGGATAATACTTTGTGGATGCACAACCACAGTCACTCGCTCAGGCGGTAAATCAAATAAATGACAAGCTTCGATTAACTCTAAGCCTTTATTCATCAGCGTTGCAGAATCAACGGAAATTTTTTGGCCCATCACCCAATTTGGATGTTTACAGGCCTGCTCTGGCGTGACCTGTTCAAGCTGCTGCAAATCAAATTGACGAAATGGTCCACCCGATGCCGTGAGTAAAATCTGTGAAACACCTGCGCGAGAAGATTGATTTTGGAATCTTTCAGTCGTTTGAAAATAATCTGAAGGAAGGCACTGAAAGATTGCATTATGTTCTGAATCGACAGGTAACAGCATCGCACCCGAACGACGCACACAATCCATAAATAAATTGCCTGCCATCACGAGTGCTTCTTTGTTCGCAAGCAAAACGCGTTTACCTGCCTGAACTGCAGCCAGCGTTGGCTCAAGACCCGCAGCACCAACAATTGCGGCCATCACTACATTGACATCAGGATGTGATGCAATCTGTTTTAGACCGAGCTCCCCTTCTAGGATTGTCGGTATTTCTACATCTGGGAATCTATGCCTTAAATCTTTCGCAAACGCATCACCCTTATCTGCTGGCACAGCAACATAAGTCGGACGATATTTTGCACACAATTCAGCAAGCTGATCTAAGCGACTATGACCACTTAATGCAAACACATGATATTGATCTGAATGTAGCGTAAGGACTTTAAGCGTACTTTCCCCGATCGAACCAGTCGCACCTAGAATACAAACATTTTGCCTAGATGTTTGCTTAGCCGATCGCGTTGAACCTACAATTTGCTCATCGGTTTGCACGACTAGAATCCTCCAGCCAACCAAAATCCCAATGCAAAAATTGGTGCTGCGGCAAGCAAAGAATCTATTCGATCCAACACACCACCATGACCAGGCAGTAAGCTTCCTGAATCTTTAATATTCGCTTTACGCTTCAGCAATGATTCAAATAAATCACCCAAAACAGATGCCAATACGACAACCATGGATAACAAAATAAAACCCACCAAACTCGTACCCGCTAAATGTCGATAATATGCCACAGCAACGATCACACATGTTGTCAGCGCAAGCCCACCGACCAAACCTTCTATTGTCTTATTCGGACTCACATCAGGAATCAGTTTATGCTTACCAAAAGCTTTGCCTGAAAAATACGCGCCACTATCCGCCACCCACACCAATGCAAACAAATACATCAGCCACCATGGAGAGTTTGCCCATAGACTATAAATTGCAAGTGTCGATGAAATAAGAAGCAATGTCCCGATTAAAGGTAACCAGCGTTCAGATGTAATTCCAGCGAGTGGATAACGACGCACCGTAACAAATGCTGACAACCAGAAGACAGCCGTTACAGCCCATACACTAGGCCAAATTACAGGACAATAACGACTCAAACCATAAACACCTATCGCAAGCAATAGATTGATCGCAACAAATAAATTTGGATATTGATAAGGCTGTCCAGCATTTTTTCCAAACTTCGTCCACTCTGATGCACCAACCGACAGCACAACCAGCATGAGCAAAATCATAGGAATAGGACTTTTTGTTGCAAACATACATAGCAATACGATTGCAATTAAGATCAGCCCTGTCCGAATTCGCTCAAGCATGTGACATTCCTACTGTGAATTATTATTGGATTTTTGATCAGATTGAGGTTCAGAAAATAGATATTCAGAAACCTGCTCACTGGTGCGTCCAAAACGACGCTCACGAAATGAAAATTGACCTAATGCACGATCAAATTCGGCTGTATCAAATGCAGGCCATAACGTATCCGTAAAGTAGAGCTCCGCATACGCTGCTTGCCATAGCACAAAGTTGGATAAGCGATACTCACCACCTGTACGGATCAACAAATCCACAGGAGGCAAATCACCGATTTCTACGCACTGTTGCATACTGACTTCATCAATATCATCAACCGACATTGTCCCAGCCTGAACTGCCTGTGCTAATCGTTTTGCAGCTTGAGCCATATCCCACAAGCCACCATAGCTGACTGCAATCACCATCGTCATTTGGGCGTTTGGCGCAGTTTTATGCTCAGCAATCAACATCAGCTCTTGCAAGCGATCTGACAATTTCGAACGATCCCCGATAAAACGCATCGAAATACGCTGTTCGATCATGCGTGGCACTTGTTCTTGCACCACCTGCTCAAACAATTGCATTAACAACTCAACTTCATCAGGCGGACGACGCCAGTTTTCACTAGAGAATGCAAATACTGTCAGGACTTCAATGCCGATATTGCGAGCATGTTGAGCGATCAAATCGAATTGATCTTTACCCGCCACATGACCACCACCATTCATCAAATGATGCTGGCGACCATAACGATTGTTGCCATCCATAATGATCGCAACATGACGTGGCAAATTCGGGTTATGCCCTTTTGGACGATCGGTTAAATCAGGCGCTGACAAAAGAATTAAACCTGCAACAATTCGGCTTCTTTTGCCGCTAACTGTTTTTCGACTTCAGCAATGTATTTATCAGTGAGTTTTTGTATTTCTTCACTTGCACGACGTTCATCATCTTCAGAAATTTCTTTTTCTTTTAATAAATCTTTGACATCGCCCAAAATATCACGGCGGATGTTACGGATAGCTACGCGTGCATTTTCAGCTTCACCGCGTGCAAGCTTTTGCATATTTTTACGGGTTTCTTCAGTCAGCGCTGGCAGCGGAACACGAATCACGTCACCAGAAATAGGATTTAAACCCAAATCACTTTCACGAATTGCTTTATCAACCGCACCAACCATACTGCGCTCAAAAGGCTGTACCACCAACGTGCGCGAATCATCGACACCAATATTTGCCACTTGATTTAGAGGCACGTCTGAACCGTAATAAGGCACCATGACATCTTTCAGCATAGCTGGATGTGCGCGACCTGTGCGTACACGAGAGAAACCCGATTCAAGCGAATCAAGGCTCTTCTTCATTCGAATTTCGCCGTCTTTTTTCAGATCATTTAACATATTCATTTCCTTCATTTTGGATACGTTGTTTGATGCCAACCTTTTTGGCAGCTATTTACTTGCAAACTCAACAACGCATCACGATTATTTAATAACTAAACCTATTCATGCAAAAGAAGCAACAGACTAAAAGAAACATCTCCAAAAGAAGCTTCTTTTAGAGTGATCGACTCACTTGCGTTCCTTCATCTCCGCCCATAACCACATTCAGCAGCGCACCTGGTTTATTCATATTAAACACTTGGAGCGGTACATCATGGTCGCGGCACAAACAAATCGCAGTTAAATCCATAACTTCCAATTTTTCATCAAGCACTTGATCAAAGGTCAAACGCTCATAACGAACAGCATCTTCAAATTTATTCGGGTCTTTATTATAGACACCATCGACTTTAGTCGCTTTCAAAATCAGTTTTGCTTCAATTTCAATACCGCGCAAACATGCTGCAGTATCAGTTGTGAAGAATGGATTACCCGTTCCACCGACAAAAATACACACATCGCCTGCTTTCAAGAAACGGATTGCATTGCGACTTGAATACTGTTCAACCACACCATTAATTGCAGTTGCCGACATTAAACGTGTTTTGATATTGCGACGTTCGAGCGCATCACGCATTGCCAAACCATTCATGACCGTTGCCAGCATACCCATTTGGTCACCTGTTACGCGACCAACCAAGCCTTCTTTTTGTAGCTGACTACCACGGTAGAGATTACCACCGCCAACAACAATACCCACTTGTACGCCTAAACCAACCAAGTGTGCAATGGCTAAACTCATCTGATCGAGGATATTGGCATCAATCCCCATGTCTTTATTACCTGCCAATGCCTCACCAGACAGCTTCAATAAAATTCGCGAAAAGCGTGGGCTTTTTTCTGTCATGACGGGCACTCCAAATAGAATAAAACTGAGATTGATTGAGGCACAACAAAACGCAATCTTGATCGCATCTTCATGCGAGATCGCGCGAACGTAAATCACTTTGATTTACGGTGAGGCATGGTAACAAATGGCGACGATGAACGTAAGCATAGACGTGCATGATTTTTGGTGTATTTATGGTGTTTAATCGAGTTATGTTTTTTCTAATGCTGAAATTTATCTTGTTTAAGCAACCGCATGTCGTGATTGAGATGGTATTTGCAACAAAGTCATGATAAAAACAGAACCTTGAATTTAAAAAAGATTTGCAAATAGGACTATAAAAAAGATGAGTGACAATATGGAAACTACACCTTCGACGCCTTCGAATACTCCGAAACGCCCAAGGTACTTACCTCCAGAACCAGAAAAATCAAGCTGGTTATCCAAACCATCAAAGTCACCACAATCACCCACGCCCAGAAATTCGGATGAACCACCAGCTCTGCCTGCATTCAGCAACTCATTATTTTCCTATAAAGGGCGACTAGGACGACTATCACTACAGGCAGCATTTCTTGGATTTGCGTTAATCATATGCCTTCTCATATTCGTATTGACTATCGTAGCCATAATCATTGGAGTTGCAGGAAACTTTAGCTCCCTTGCAAATAATCCTGCCAGCATTGGAATTGGATTTGGACTGCTAATTGGCATTCCAATTATTCTTATGCTTATTTACAACTTTGTCTTTTATGTACGCCGTCTGCATGATTTAAACCGTAGTGGCTGGTGGATTTTACTCCCACTGCTACTACCCATCCCATTTGGAATCATAAGCGCAGTGCTCAAAATAAGTGACATACCTGGCTCTAGTTTCATCAGCAGCCTAGCAGCTATAGTCAATGGTTTATTTTTTCTGTACATCCTCATCGCACCAGGTACATCTGGAGTAAATCAATACGGCCCACCACGTCAAACGCCCTCTCACGAAAAAGTAATGGGATGGATTCAAATTCTCCTCATGGCTTTAATGCTGCCTGTCTGCTACATGGTCTTTAAAACATTTTCCATTAGTCACCCTCATTTAACGAATACCAGTTTAACAACCTCTAGTCTTTCGGCACCTGCCGCAGCTAATGGTAAATACAATGCTCCATATCCGTTTACAGCGCAGCAACTTTGGTCAAATATTTTAAAAGTGACTGCGCTACCTAATGGCAATCTCAATCAAACATTGATCGAAAATTCGTTTGGAACAACGCTGCAAACTGAAACACTACCAATCATAGGAAAAATCTTGCAAGCACATGCAGGTACAGATTGGTATTTTTCACTAAAGCTTATGCCAATGAAGATGTTTGGGCAGAATATGGAAATATTTACATTCGATTGGGGTGATCAATCAGGCTCATTAGGAACCACGCCACCAGCAGGGATGTGCATCAATGTGAACGACATTAAGCCAAGCCTACTCAATCAAGGTTGGACTGCAAAGCCGCAAGATGCGTCGAATCAAATTCAATCGAAAATAGAATATGATAAAGATAATAATTCTGGAGTTATTATTGCCTATGACGCCGACACAAAATGTCTTAAACAGCTCAACTTAGTTTCGGCAACTAAAACTTAGCGTTAATCGATAGAACATAAAAAAACAAAACCCCGCACGAAGCGGGGTTTTTCTTACAGCATTCTGTTTAACGCATTAGCCTGCAGCAGCAGCCGATGCAGCAGCAGTCGCAGCAGCAACTTCAGCAGCAAAGTCGTCTACTTTCTTCTCGATGCCTTCACCAACTTCTAAACGAACGATGGTATTAACAGTTTGACCAGCAGCTTTCAATACATCACCAACTTTCTTCTCGTTGTCGATGACATACATTTGACGAGTCAAAGTCACTTCGTTCAGATATTTATCCAAGCTACCAGTAATCATTTTTTCAACGATTGCCTCTGGTTTGCCTGATTCACGTGCTTTTGCCGCGAAAATTTCTTTTTCGCGTGCCAGTACGTCAGCTGGTACGTCTTCTGCATTGATTGCCAATGGATTGAACGCAGCAACGTGCATTGCAACACCCTTACCAGTTTCAGCATCACCACCAGTGTATGCAACCACAACACCGATTTTCAAACCGTGACGGTAAGAAGCAAGGTTTGCACCTTCAACCAAAACCGCACGACGAACTTGGATGTTTTCACCGATTTTTTGAACCAAAGCAACACGTGCTTCTTCAACAGTTTGACCATCGCCATATGGCAATGCAGCGATTGCAGCAACATCAGCAGTGTTGTTTGCCAATGCAATGTCAGCAACTTTGTTTGCAAACACAGTGAAGTTTTCGTCTTTTGCAACGAAGTCAGTTTGGCTGTTTACTTCAACCAAAACCGCACGACCATCCGCTTGAGCAATGATGATTGCGCCATCAGCAGCAATGTTACCTGCTTTTTTAGCCGCTTTTGCTTGACCTGATTTACGCATGTTGTCAATCGCAACTTCGATGTCGCCACCCGCTTCTGCAAGTGCTTTTTTGCAATCCATCATGCCCAGACCAGTACGGTCACGCAGTTCTTTAACCATGCTTGCAGTAATTTCTGCCATTTTCATTTCCTCAATAATTAGTTTTAAGAACTCTGTTTTTCTATAAAAGTTCTTTGAAACTCGTTTTAAATTCGTGAGCTGTTTAAAACAGCATTTCAAAATCTATCAACACGTTTCAGCGACATTGTTGAAAACTAAACAGCCCAATCAGTTGATTGGGCTGTAGACCTGTCAGATTCAGGATTACTGATTCATCATAACTGAGAACTTAGACAGAATCATGACAGCTTAAAACAATGACGCAAATCGCAACTGATTACTCAGCAGCTGGTGTTTCTGCAGCTTCAGCAGCAACTTCTTGACCACGTGCAGCAGCACTGCCTTGAGTTGCAGCAAATTCTTTACCAGCAATGATCGCATCAGCCATTGAGCTTGCATACAAAGTAACTGCGCGGATCGCGTCGTCGTTACCCGGGATGATGTAGTCAACGCCATCTGGATTTGAGTTGGTATCAACGATACCGATCACTGGAATACCGAGGTTCAGCGCTTCTTTGATTGCAATCGCTTCATGATCAACGTCGATTACGAACAATGCATCTGGTAAACCACCCATATCTTTGATACCGCCCAAAGATTTTTCCAGTTTTTCCATTTCACGAGTACGTTCCAACGCTTCACGCTTAGTCAGCTTAGCGAAAGTACCGTCTTGTGATTGGATTTCAAGATCTTTAAGGCGTTTGATTGACTGGCGGAGAGTTTTCCAGTTAGTCAACATACCACCCAACCAGCGGTGATCAACAAACGGCATACCAGCGCGGATTGCTTGTTCACGGATGATTGCGCTTGCAGCACGCTTAGTACCGACGAACAATACTTTGTTCTTGCGGCTAGCGATTTGATTTGCGTAGTTCAGAGCGTCGTTCAACGCTGGAACAGTGTGCTCCAAGTTGATGATGTGAATTTTGTTACGTGCGCCGAAAATGTACGGCTTCATTTTTGGGTTCCAGAAACGTGTCTGGTGACCAAAGTGTGCGCCTGCTGTCAGCAGATCACGCATTCCTACGTTATAAGATGCCATCTTTATTTACCTATGCACATCGTGCACTTTTCAGTTTGGGTTAAGCCTCCATACACCCGATTCATCCACTGGTTTGCAATTTTCAAAGTCATTTTTGCTTAAATTCAGTCAAAAACAACCTAATCTACAAGCCCAGCACCCAGACGAATTGTCGATGTATGTGCGGATTTAATTTACAACTCAGCCAAACAACCACATAAATCAATGATTTTATTTATTTTAAAATGAAGATTTCATCATAAAAATAAACTTACCAATCGATGCATGAAATTGATTGCTAAATTGGGGGCGTATTTATATCATGTTTTAATCTATTTTCCAATTAGATTGGCACGATTATGAACAGTTTTATTCAACCTCATTCACTGGTCAAGTCAGCCGAAGATATTGAAAAAATGCGCGTAGCTGGCAAGCTCGCTGCAGAAGTCCTCGGTATGATTGCGCCTTATGTCAAAGCAGGCGTGACGACAGGCGAATTAGATCGCATTTGCCATGACTATATTGTCAATGTACAAGGGGCGATTCCTGCGCCATTGAACTATCGCGGCTTTCCAAAAAGTATTTGTACATCAGTCAATCACGTTGTTTGTCACGGTATTCCAAGTGATGACAAAGTATTGAAGAACGGCGACATTATTAACATCGATGTGACCGTCATTAAAGATGGTTTTCATGGCGACACTAGCGAGATGTTTTTCATCGGTGAACCATCAATTTTGGCAAAACGCTTAAGCGCGGTCGCACAAGAAGCGATGTATCGAGGCATGCAAACCGTTAAGCATGGCTCATACGTTGGCGACATTGGCGCAGCGATTCAGAGCTATGTGGAAAGCCAACGCTTTAGCGTGGTGCGTGAATATTGTGGTCATGGTTTAGGTCGCGTATTCCACGAAGACCCACAGATTCTGCACTACGGTAAGAAAAACACAGGCATGAAACTAGAAGCTGGCATGACGTTTACCATTGAACCGATGGTCAATGCAGGCGTTTGGCAGACCACACTGATGAATGACGGCTGGACAGTCATTACCAAAGATCGCAAATTATCAGCGCAATATGAACACACGTTGCTTGTGACGGAAACGGGCATTGAGATTCTCACTGCGCGTCCGAATGAGGATTTGTCGCGGTTTGGAGTTTAATCTGAAATCGGTTTAGCGATGATTAGGGCAAGTTTAGAACTTGCCCCTACATCGAATGGTTTACTATAGGGTGCGGGTTCCAAACCTGCCCTAATCATCCCACCCCAAAAACATTCAAAAAAGACTCTCCAAACAGGGTCTTTTTTACATTTATGACCCTATAGTTCCTGTTATGATTTAGCTTCACATCACTTCTTGCCAATCGTCTTGAGAGATTTCTCGTTATGTCTGCTCTCCTCGCCCCAGATACGCCTTCCACAGAACTCCCTACACTTGCTGAAGTTCTTGCACAAAACTCAAACGTGCGAGGGTTAATCGAATGGCGCAAAAAACTTGAGCAGCAGCTTGATGCACGGCTAGAAGCAGGAGAATCCATTCGTAAGATTGTTCATGCACGCACGCATGCAATTGATGATGCCTTAATTCATTTATGGCAACGTCAAGGTCTCTCTAATGAAGGGATTGCACTGATTGCAGTTGGCGGCTATGGGCGTGGTGAATTACTACCAAAATCCGATGTCGACGTGATGATATTAAGTCATCAACCATTAACACCCGAACAAGAAGAACAAGTATCTCAGTTCGTCTCGAATCTCTGGGATGCAGGGCTTGAACCTGGCGTTAGTGTGCGTACTGTTGCCGAGTGTATTGAAGCCGCACAAGACATGACTGTTGCCACCAGTTTGGTTGAATCACGGCTGATTTATGGTGACAAATCATTGAGCTTATTGCCACGTCGCATCGTCTCTGAGACTTGGACAGATTTTGATTTTTACACACAAAAAATGGCTGAACAAAATGCTCGCCATGCACAACATCACAATACTGAATACAACCTCGAACCTGATATCAAAAATGCTCCCGGTGGTTTGCGTGACATCAATCAAGTCGGCTGGATTGCGAAGCGCTATTATCGTGTTGTCCGTCTCTACGACTTGGTGCACTTAGGATTTATCAGTGAGTTTGAATATAACGAACTCGAAGCGTGTGAAGACATTTTATGGCTGATTCGTCACCATTTACATCGCATCACCAATCGCAATGAAAATCGACTGTTGTTCGATTATCAGCGTACCGTTGCAGAGCGAATGCACTATACCGCTGATGCAAATGATCATCACAACGCCATTATTGAGCGATTTATGCGTGATTATTATCGCGCTGCGATGCGTGTTTCAACTTTCAATGAAATGCTACTCGCCTATTTCTTTGAAACAGCAATTGAACCAAAACTACCAGAATTATCACCACCACACGTCACGCCACTCAATGAACGCTTCGAGTTGGTCAATCAAAAAATTTCGGTGCGTCATCATCGCGTTTTCTCAGAAACACCAAGCGCCATTCTTGAATTATTTTTCTTTATGGCATCTCGTGAGGATGTAACAGGAATCCGCGCACGCACATTGCGCCTGCTGATGCTTGCAGCAAATGGCATCGACGAAAACTTCCGCCAGAACCCAACCCATAAAGCACTCTTTATGGCGATTATTCGTGGTCGCCACCACTTATATCAAACGTTCCAAGCGATGAAACGTTATGGTGTACTCGGTCGATATTTACCTGCTTTTGGGCAAATTATTGGTCTGATGCAATATGATTTATTTCATATTTATACGGTCGATATGCACACGCTGATTTTGTTGCGCAATTTACAACGTTTCGGCAGTCCAGAATTTGAAGAAACCTTCCCCGTGGTCAGCTTTATTTACAATCGCTTAGATCGTAAAGATATTATTTATTTAGCCGCGTTGTTCCATGACATCGCAAAAGGTCGTGGCGGCGATCACAGTGAACTCGGTGCAGAAGATGCCAATGTCTTTTGTTTAGCGCATGGACTCACACAGCGCGAAGCCAATATTGTCAGTTGGCTCACGCGCAACCACCTGCTGATGTCTTTAACTGCACAAAAGAAAGATATTTCAGATCCAGATATTATTCTTGATTTCGCGCAGAAAGTTGGCGACATGGTTCATCTCAATTATCTGTATGTTTTGACCGTAGCTGATATTAACGCAACCAACCCAACGCTATGGAATACATGGCGCGCGTCGCTCTTGCGTCAACTTTATAACCACACTCGCCGCGTCTTACGTTCAGGTTTAGATAATCCGATTGATCGCCAATCATGGATTGATGACACCAAGCAACAAGCGTCCGATCTACTGGCGGGTGCGTTTTATCAAGATGCGGTTGAAAATATTTGGCGTGAACTTGGCGATGAATACTTCTTGCGCGAACGCCCATCTGAAGTGGCGTGGCACACACGCGAGATTCTGCTACATGGGCATGAAACACCGCTTGTACAGATGCGTGAACATCGCGAACTCAACCAAGATGCAGTTCAGATCTTCGTCTATACCCATGATTTGACCAATCTATTTGCATCAACGGTTGCAGTGTTTGATCAAATGGATCTCAACGTTCAGGACGCACGAATTATCACTGCTAAGACAGGTTTTTCACTCGACACTTATATCGTCCTCGATCGTCATGGCACATTGCTCACAGATCAATCTCGTCGCGACGAAGTGACTGCACGTTTAAAAGATGTGTTAGCAAATCCAAATAAAGCACAAAGCCTCGCCCAACGTCGTATTCCTCGCCAATTGCGCCATTTTAATGTGCCGAGTGAAGTGAATATTAAATTGGATATCGTCCATCAATATAACGTGGTCGAAGTCATTTCACTGGATCGACCTGGGTTACTAGCACAAATCGGTGCATTATTTGCGAAGCAAAATATTGATATTAAAACTGCTCGAATTGCGACCTTAGGCGAACGTGCCGAAGACGTTTTCTTTATTACAGATACTCATGGCAAGCCTCTTGATAATGATGCAGCTCAAGAACTTGGCGAGCTGCTCATGCAGGAGTTAGATGCACAAAATCCAAGCTGATTGATTTGATCAGCATTGATATACTGTACTGAACAAACTGTATTGAATAAAACAAATTGAGCAGGTCACTCCTATGAACGAACATTTAGCCAGCCTGCATCCGTATCCTTTTGAAAAATTAGCTCGCTTATTCAGCGAGCTGACACCCCCAAAGGATCTTGCAAATATTGCACTATCGATTGGTGAACCTCGCCACGAATCACCGGAATTCGTTAAACAAGCTCTCATCGATAATCTCAAGCATTTATCGAGCTATCCAACGACCAAAGGTCTGCCAACCTTAAGACAAGCGATTGCCAACTGGTTAATACAGCGTTTTCACCTGCAACAAGTGAACCCTGAAACCCAAGTTCTCCCTGTGAATGGAACACGCGAAGCGATTTTTTCCTTTGTACAAGCTGTCGTAAAACCTGTGAAAGGCAAACCACAACCTTATGTCGTAATGCCGAATCCGTTTTATCAGATCTATGAAGGCGCTGCGTTTCTTGCTGGTGCTTCGCCTTATTTTGTGAATTGCACGGCTGAGAACAATTATCTCGGTGATTGGGATGCTATTCCTGAATCAGTCTGGGCAAACACTCAGTTGGTTTTCATTTGTTCGCCAGGAAATCCGACTGGTGCAGTGATGCCTGCTGAGAAGTTAAAGAAACTCATCGAACTATCAGATCAATACCACTTCACGATTGCTTCGGATGAATGCTATTCCGAGCTTTATTTTGATGTTGCGCCTGTAGGTTTGCTTGAAGTTTGCGCAGCAATGGGACGCCATGACTATAAAAACTGCATCGTGTTCCACTCGTTGTCCAAACGTTCAAATCTACCGGGATTACGCTCTGGATTTGTCGCAGGCGATGCCAAATTACTCGCACCATACTTGCTCTATCGTACCTATCACGGCTCAGCAATGCCGGTTCAACATCAATTCGCCTCAGCAGTTGCATGGGGAGATGAGGAGCATGTTGAACAAAATCGAGTTTTATACCGCCAAAAATTCGACTTATTCGTCAATGAATTAGGCAATAAATTCGCTTTCAAAAAACCCGATGCAGGTTTTTATTTCTGGTTACCTGTTGATGATGATGAAGCGTTTGCGAAACGTTTATATGCGGAGCAAAACATTACCGTTTTGCCAGGACGCTATTTATCCCGTGAAGCAAATGGCATTAATCCCGGCTTAAACCATGTCCGAATGGCTTTGGTTGCTGATCTCGAAAACTGTATTGATGCAGTTCAGAGATTGAAAAAGTTATAAGAAAGCATTTCTCAGCAACAACACTCAGCGCAACGTTAAATCAATTTTAATGTTGCGCTGGGATCTTGCTAATCATCAGGAAATTGCCATTGTGGATTCCACGCCACTTCCCAAACGTGTTGATCTGGATCTTGGAAATACCCCGCATAACCACCCCAAAATGTATCTTGAGCCGTCTTCACAATCACTGCCCCAGCAAGTTTTGCTTGCTCCATGACCGCATCAACTTCGGCTTTAGACGACACATTGTGACCAATGCTGAACTCGGTTGCACTCGGCTTACTCAGCGGTAAACCTGAATCATGAGATAAACTTTTACGCGGCCAAAGCGCAAGTTTTAATCCGATTTGTAAGTCAAAAAATGCAACCGCACCATGCTCAAATTCTTTGCCCACAATACCTTCGCTTGGAAAGCCAAGACCATCACGATAAAACTTAAAGGCGCGCTCCAAATCATCCACGCCAAGGGTAATCAACGTAATTCTAGGTTTCATATCCTGATCCTCATCACTGACTCAAGGCTTACCAAAATACATTCCCATGATAATCAATATAATTCTAGAACCTACAACTGATCCTTCTGAGCTCCAGAATCACACTTTTTGCATTGCAACATCATCCCGATTTTCTGATCTCGACCTTCTGGTGTTATGACCCAAAGGCGATTCATCCACGGTGGATTATGCCTGACATGTTGAAAATGACCGCACTCAAGCTCTGCAACCCAGTGACTTTCTATATCTTGATGAAAGCCAACAATACGCTGTTCCGTATTAACCTCCATGCCTTGCAATGATCGTCAGGGCGATATATGGAATCAGATTCAACAGTAAAATGCCAATTTTATACAGTGACATCCCCGCATAATGAATCATGTCAAAATGCTCATCGGACATCCGAAACCATCGACCATGTAGCTGTCTCATCCATTCATAAGCATAGATAAATACAAGAAACCATATAAACAATACGACAGAGTTAATGACAGTACACCAAAGAAGAAAATCTCGAATCAGCTCTATATTCATCCTTAATCTCCCTCATCATCAATGTACGCCTACATAGGCTTTCAGACTGTCAAATGATGTATTGAAATGTATTAGTTTAACTGATCAATACGTTAAACCACCTGCCCTAGCCATGCTAACAATTGCGATGATTGCATTGCACCAGCTTGACGCGCGATTTCTTTACCGCCTTTAAATACTGCAATCGTCGGAATACTTCGGATATTAAACTGACTACTGATCTGCCTGGCCTGTTCTGTATCCACTTTGACAAAGCGATATTGCGGAGCTTTCTGCGCAGCTTGGCTGAATTGTGGCGCCATCATTTTGCAAGGTCCACACCATTCCGCCCAAAAATCTACAACTATCGACAATTCGGTATTTTGTACATAGTGAAAGAAATTTTGATCATTCAGCTCAATCGGATGCGTGGGTAACAAGGCTTGCTGACATTTGCCACAGGTTGGATTGTCTTGTAAGCGATCTTCGGGGACGCGATTTTTTGTCATGCAATTTGGGCAGACGATTAGCATTGTAAGAACTCCTCTGTTTCTTGCTTGATTAAAGCATCATTAACTGATATTGCGTTGTGATGGCTCTAAATTGTATTTATTCTGCGTAACGGGCTTTCCAACTATCCACTGACTAAAACCAGAAGATTCAAATTCGATCTTTCCATCTGGCCAATTGATTTCTATGTACCATTTAAACCTAACATATCCATATGGATTATCAATTTGTTCGCGCACAATTCGACCTATTGAAAACGCGCACATACCAGCCGAACAGCTAGTATAATCAAGCGAAAACTTTACTCCAAAAACCTCATGAAATTGAAGCGTTGACTGAGCAACTATAAAATGAAAGCCATCAGTCTCATTAATCCACTCCAAAATATAGTCGATATCAAAAACTAATTCTGCTGTTCCTGTAACACCTTCATTCTCAATAATACGAAATCCATGAACACTAACATCATGCCAAGACATATCTTCAAAATCTTTTGTTTCCCAACTCTTATTAGGCAACCGTACTTCGCTATAACGCATTCGTGTTAAATTACCTTGTGATTCAATCAGTCCTTTTTGAGCAAGCAACATAACTCTATTTGCGAAAAACAAATCATTTTTTCCATGCGCATGAGCCTTAAGATCTCCCATGGTTAAAGCAACAACCATAGCAACTTTACGCCATCGCATCGTTATATGAGAAAGCAAGGCGTCATCAATTTCTTGATCTGTTAACATTATGAACACCTTAATAGATATAGTTATCACAAAACTATACTCTACAGACCCCAAAAATTTCCATAAAAAAACCGACATATTCATGTCGGCTCTTTTCACCACATTATTAACAGCGGCTATCTAAAAAATCATGCAGAAACTTTTTCTGCTGGTAAACGTGGATAGTTGATCCCTGCCATTTGTTCAGCGATACGCAGAACTTGGCAGCTGTAGCCAACTTCATTGTCATACCAAACATACAATGTTACACGATTACCACTGACGATAGTCGCTTGCGCATCAAACACACCTGCTGCACGTGAACCAATGAAGTCAGATGAAACGACTTCGGTTGAGTTGGTGTAGTCAATCTGACCTTGCAGATTTGAGTACAACGAAATTTGACGCATATATTCGTTCAACTCTTCGCGGGTTGTTTCATTCGCTAAAGTCAGGTTCAGAATCGCGAGTGATACGTTTGGTGTTGGTACACGGACTGAGTTACCAGTCAATTTACCTTTCAATGCTGGCAATGCTTTTGCAACCGCTTTTGCTGCGCCAGTTTCAGTAATAACCATATTCAATGTTGCTGCACGACCACGACGATCCGCTTTATGATAGTTATCAGTCAAGTTTTGATCATTGGTGAATGAGTGAACAGTCTCAACATGACCATTTTGAACGACAAACTTGTCATGGATCACTTTCAGAACTGGTGTAATCGCGTTAGTTGTACAGCTTGCAGCACTGATGATTGGATCAGAATCCAAGATGTCAGTGTGGTTCACGCCGTACACAACGTTCTTCATTTCACCTTTACTTGGTGCAGTCAGAATGACGCGCTTCACGCCTTTACAGCCTAAATGAACTGCCAAACCTTCTGCATCACGCCATTTACCAGTGTTGTCGATCAACAGCGCATCTTTAATACCATGTACTGAGTAATCAACTTCTGCTGGGCTACCTGCGTAAATCACTTTGATGTAATTACCGTTTGCAATGATTGCTTCGTTTTCTTCATCAACTGCAAGCGTACCTTGGAATGGACCATGTACAGAGTCACGACGCAACAATGATGCGCGTTTTTGCAGGTCATTTTCTGAAGATTTACGAACTACGATCGCACGTAAACGTAAACCACGACCTAAGCCAGCTTGTTCAATGATCAAACGCGCCAAGATACGACCAATACGACCAAAACCGTACAACACCACATCTTTTGGCTCTGGACGTTGTGATTGTGCTGGTAATGTTGCTAGTGCTTTCTTCAAGAGTTCAGCTGCTGCGATATTGTCGTCTTGTGACTCACGCGCAATTTTACCCAAGTCAACTTCACATGATGACAAGTTACCAGCTGCAACTAGTGCTTCAAGCACTGGCATGGTATCCACAACAGACAGATCCCCAGCGATCATACGAACGCGGCGGTGTTCTTTTAGAATCTGAATGACTGATGCATTCACTAATGAACGTCCATAAACAGTCACAACCACATCATGTTCACGATACAGCTTGCCAATCATAGAGATCATGCGTTCAGCGATTTCTTCGCGATTGTGCCAGCGCCCCCAGTGTTCTTCAGTTAGGGCAACGGTGTTGTTTGGTTGTGATGTTGGTTGGGTCACGGTGAGTTCCTTAATTCAGGCCTTTGTAAGGCGAATGGGGGGATAAATGTTTCGAGATGTGTATTCTAGCAAAGAAAGTCACGTTTTGCCCGTGAATGTCGGTATTTTTAGATAAAATACTAAAAGGTTAATTCACAAACAAATTCACCATCGTTGCTTTTACTTTTGATCTTTATTTCTGATATTTCGCTTTCCACTCTTCATACGGCATACCATAAATATGCTGACGCGCTTCAGAATCAGTCAATGTAATCCCCTGCTTTTCCGCTTCTTCGCGCATCCATTTCGACAAACAATTACGGCAAAATCCACCTGTATTCATCAGGTCAATATTTTGCACCTCAGTATGGGTTTGCAAATGATTCATCAAACGACGAAACGCCGCAGCTTCGAGTTGAGTTTGTTGTTCTGGGGTGAGTGTAGTCATGAGAAGTCCTATGAATAATTATTTGCAAAATGTTCAACTCCTTCCCCTGAGGGGGAAGGTCGGGATGGGGGTTGCTTTTGATCTTTACACATAAAACCATCCCCATCTCTTGCGCTAGGGCAAAGCAGTGCTTTGCCCTAGCTCATCCCCTTGAAGGGGAAGACTTCACAGCAAAGAAAAAACCTTAAACCAAAACCTCTTCATTCATCACATCGCGCTCATAAACCAAACGCTCACCACGCTGCAATAAATGATCAAAATAATTACGGGTAATTTCTGCCTGCTCAACTGTCGACTCAACCGCATACATCGCTTGGCGGAACTCATTACTTGCATGCAAGCCTTTGGTATACCAAGCAATGTGCTTGCGTGCGATACGACAACCTGAGTATTCACCATAAAATTGATACAAGTCATCCAAATGACCCAGCAAGACATCTTTAATTTCGGTCACTTCGGGCAATGGCAATAGCTCACCTGTTGTCAAATAGTGTGCAATTTCCCGAAAAATCCACGGACGACCTTGCGCTGCACGACCAATCATAATCGCATCAGCATTTGTTTCATGTAACACATGAGCCGCTTTTTCTGGGCTATCAATATCACCATTGGCAATAATCGGAATGGTTAAATCTTTCTTTACTTCACGGATCAGCGCATAACGCGCCTGCCCTAAATACATGTCTTCACGCGTCCGCCCGTGAATTGCGAGTGCTGCAATTCCTGCTTTTTGCGCCCGTTCAGCAATACGATGAATATTCTCTGCGCCATTGACGAAACCTAGACGAGTTTTTAAGGTCACAGGTACATCAACAGCATTCACCACTGCATCTAAGATTTCGCCAACCAACGCTTCGTCTTGTAAAAGTGCCGAACCTGCTAATTTATTACAGACTTTTTTGACAGGGCAACCCATATTAATATCGACGATTTGCGCGCCATTTGCGACTTGATAGCGCGCAGCTTCGGCAAGCATCTTCGGATCAGAACCTGCGATTTGCACAGAAATCGGAGCTAGTTCACCTGTGAAATCAGCACGACGCAAAGATTTCTTACTTGCATGCAATGATTTATCAGCGGAAATCATTTCACTGACCGCATGGCCAGCCCCGAAATGCTTACACAACTGACGAAACGGTCTATCCGTGACACCTGCCATAGGTGCGACGATCAGATTGTTACGGAGTTGATATGGACCAATGTGCATTAAGGCAGTACAACTGATAAATAATGTGCGAATTGTAGGCGCGAACGGAGAATTGGGCAATCTGAAATAAAATCCCTTACAATACGCCCCAATTAAAACGCAACCCATGATGATTCCATTTCCATGACTGACGCTCCTGAAATCCTGCAAGCTAATCCGCATACGGCTAAAACCCCAAGCGAAGAAAAAAACTTCCGCCCGATTCTGACCTTTATGCGTCGTTCTTCGCCACTGAGTAATGCACAGCAGCAAGGTTTAGCTGATTACGCCCATCTGATTGTCAAAGCACCGATTTCTGATGCTCGCACACTTTTTGAGAATCCAAATCAACCTTTAACGATTGAGATTGGTTTTGGAATGGGCGGCTCATTGGTGCAAATGGCAAAAGACGCCCCTGAACGCAACTTCCTCGGTATCGAAGTGCATATTCCTGGCATCGCCCAATGCGCTTATGATGCAGGTCAAGCTGGCATTAAGAACTTACTCATCATGGATGCGGACGCGCTGGAAGTCCTTGCGGGAATTCCTGATGGCAGCGTTGATCGTGTACAGTTATTTTTCCCTGATCCTTGGCAGAAAAAACGTCATCACAAACGCCGTTTTGTCGCGCCTGAACGTATGGCACTCATCGTACAAAAGCTCACACAAGGCGGTTGGTTTCATGCAGCAACCGATTGGCAGCCTTACTCAGAGTGGATGATTGATGTACTTGAACAAGTCACTGAACTTGAGAATGTCTACGGCAAAGCGCAATTTGCCCCACGTCCTGACTGGCGTCCAAAAACTAAATTTGAACGTCGTGGCGAAGTTGCTGGGCATGGCGTTTGGGATGTGATTTATAAGCGGGTTTAAGTGATCGGGCAAAAATGCTTTACTTCCATTTTTGCCCTATTTAAAGAACTTGCTAAGAAAAACAGTGTATTCTCGCGCGTTAAAAATATCAGAATCGACGATACTTGCACTCACAGGTCATCATGACTGTAAAAAGTGCAAACATTCAGAAAAACAATTGAGTCACAAGAATAGATTGACAATAACGATAAAAAAGACAATCTTTTAACCACTTGCTATATCCCAACTTAGGATTTGATGATGCTAAAGATTCTTGTGCCATCCTTGATCGCTTGTGTATGTTCAGTCAACTCAGCATTTGCAGCGTGTCATTATCCACTGGATGCAACCCCTCAAGATTATGATGATTTAGCAACCTTTCCTTTTATCAAAAATACAGACCAAACTGTCACAGCTCAAATTCAAGCATCGCCTTCGTTTGAAATCAACTATACCGCCCTCTCCCATCAAGTTGCACAAGATACGCTAGCATCTAAAGGACCTTTTGGCGATATGCTGATCCCTTCGACAGGGATCGTAGCGCTTGAAATGGCACAAAGTATGCCACTCCCGACGCCAACTGCGCCGGGTGCGATTTGGTCATTTCCTCAAGTTTTGCTTGATCTTGGAACTCAGAATCCCAAAGGATTTGAAAACTATATTTTGGTGACGTTTACCATGATCAACGGCGGAATGGCGCCACAGCCTTCACCTCAGTTGATTGTTTCTGCACAAGGCACTGGAGAACGCTTTGCCACGACAGTCCAAAAAATTCCTCTCACACTGCCATTATCCAACTATCGTTTTGGGCTGTATCTCAACCAAGATCGTAAAAAAATCGGTGTGACTGTCAACGGGACAGATTATGGTTATTTTTCACATACGCTGTTTACAAGACATATTTCAAAAGTCGCCGTCAAACTCGGATTATCAGAAGGAAAAATCCAAGCAACAGATCCTATAGTCGGCAAAACAATCGACTTTTCATTAATTACGGATGCAAGTCAGATGTCGCATACTTATCCCAAAGGTGCGATGGATATGTGTGGAACGGTAATTTGATCGAATTTGGAGCTCATCGATCATAGTATCCATGAGCTCCAAGAAATATCTCTATAAGAACACTCTAAATCAATAAAGACTCTTATCTACCCTTGATTTGCGCCACAATACTTGAATCTTTGATTTTGTGATCTGCCGCCAACATTAAAGCCTTACTTAAAATAACCGATAACAGATGATCACCTTCAAATGGCAAATACAAACCATTCATCACAGTATCAGCGTCCTTACCCTGAACAATACATAAATATTGATCATTAGGTTCCATCAATATATTCCCGCTACCTAAATGAATCTTATATGTACGAAGCTGTCCTTTAACAACTAAGAACTTACCTTCAAAACGAGTTACAGATGCAATATCCAATTTGGAAATAATGTTGTCCAAGACACCTTTTCGAATAAGCGCTGTCGCAGTCAACTCAGATGAATTGAACTCATTAAAATACCTTTGTATCTGAGGATTTGTCAGATCTAAATTTGGATCCAATCCAGCAGAACAAACACCAACAAATAAATCTAAATCACGCATTACTTCCGAAAAAACCAATGGAGGAATATCCTTCACATTTAAAGACTGAAGAGTCTCGCCTTGATGATAGAAAAAAGTTTTTTCCGTTAAAACATATTGATAAACCCCAGTTGCGTTCATCGGTGAACCTTGCATATTTGAAGATAGCTCTAAACGCACACGAATTTTCCAATGTGGTAATTCAAATGTTGGATCATTCGCACCATCCCAACCACCTTGCAATTGATACGACCAACCACGCTCTCGACACAAGGCAACAAGCTGAAATTGCTTAAGGAAATGACCTGCAAAACGATTTGAGTAAGTTCCTGTTTGCTCCTCAGCAGGTGTCAGCAAATAAACCTCACGGAATGCCTGTTTGAATGGTTGAACAATCTGATGCGTTCGAATCAACTCACGCCATGCTTGGATTTCATTCATATCAGAAAAAATAGGATGCCAAATCTTAACTTGTGCATCATCTGAAATGGGTTTTAAGGCTTCGCCTTGGCTATTGACCAATTGCTGGTTAAGCCAAAAACCATGTTGAATGACACCTTGATCATCGAATCGCCAAATTACTCGACGGCCTAACCAACCTAAAAGAGCATGCTGAATAAAACGTTCTCGCCAAGTATTAAATATCCATTGTCGATCTTTTAAAATGTTTTGTTCTAATCGAGTTGATTGTCCTGAAATAATCGTTTCAACTTCAGCCGTGATTTGTTTAAATTCTTTAAAGTCATCGGCATGATCTTTTTTCACGGAAGCAGGCGGTGCTTTAAGAGTTTTGCCGTTTTTATCTTGCCAAACAACTGTTAGATGTTTTGTACCAACTAGCCGTAAAGTCGCTTGATAATCACCAAAACTAAGAATCTGCTTGCCGTCCTGATCAAAATCTAACTCTGGCACGACCATTTCTTCTAAGTCATCAGTTGACACACCTTGACGTAATGCCGCCTCACGCAACATTTTTTCAATCAAATTTGCGCCAACACTGTACTTGACCTTACTACGTAACTTGGATAGTTGCACTATACCTGCATTCCCTAGACTTCCAAGTGCATACAAACCTGCATTCGCAACACTTGATGAACGTGGTCCTACTCCATACAGTTTTGTATAACTAAATTGCACAACAGTACCAACCATTTGTGCGATTTCACTCGATTCAGATAAAGGACACATCCACAACAATCCCTTGATTGCTGTTGTATTTTTCTCACTAAAAGGTGGATGTTCAGCTGGGGCTTTTTCTATCATTAACGCAAGCCATCGCGTCACGCGCTCTACAAAACTTTCTTTAAGTGGTTCAAAAAAGGATTTAGATTTTTTCATCCATGCTGCGCTTGGTGCACTTGATTTTGCAGTTGCTGCATAATTCCACAAGGCATACCAATCTCGTTGCTCATCAAGACTAAGCTGTTGTATTTCTTCTTGGATTCGACTCGGCCATGTAACTTTATCAGGCTCAGTACCAAACCATTTATCTATCCCAGCGCTATTGGTCAATGGTAGCTGTGAAGGTTTTTCATCTTGATTCACGAACGACTGTATACGCTCTTGGAACTCTGCTTGTTTTCTAAACGATATACCACTATTAAGATAGTTCTGATCATAGATAAGATGCATTTTAACTAGTCTCAATAATTCAACATCCAACTGTCCATTGTTTTTTATTATCTCCAAAACTGAAAAAAGCTTTTCAGTTAGCTTACTACCCCCCAAACGAAAGGCTTCCGCATCAAAATCAATAAAAAAATTCTTAATATTGTCAATATTCTGTATTCCACCACTTGTACATCCAGACAGTAATCCTTCTACTTTTTGTTGCATATCCATATTCAAATTTCCTTTTAATTATCAAACTATTATTAAATCATCCACCAACCAGTGGCACCAACTTCACAAACTGAACCGTCGACACTTCCGATACCAACAACTCACAATCCAGCTCAGTCACCTGCCGCTCATCCACTAACAAAAAAAATCGATTACTACTGAATGCCTCAATAGCTTTTTGGTATTGAACATCAGCATCAATCATCTTTTTAGGTTTAGCTTTCTCGTAACCATTCAGCTTTGCCTCCTGCTCAGTCGGAGTAACCAAGCCATTAAACTGATGAAATGTTTCGGTGTCGTTATAACGCAGAACCTCTTGACGAATACGCTGCTCAATGAGCTGCCGCGCTGTCGTCTTTGAAGTAGGAATCTGGATTTTAAATTGCTGAATAACCTGACCTGTCAGTGAACCATCAGACATCGTTAATGTAATGGACATCACTATCTCCCTGATCTTTTAGTTTTCTTCTGAATTTAATTGATTATATTTTCAAACTCAATGAAACTCATCTAATTTATTGAGTTTCATTGAGTTATATTATTAATAATAATTTAGACTAAATAACAACCTCAGTCACTTTCCCTGTCAACACCGCACCCAAAAACGGTGTATTTTTCCCTGATGACTGAATACTCTCCGCATTGATCGTCCATTGATGAGTCGGATCAACCACAACCCAACCACCAACGGCTTCACGCATCGTTTCAATCCCTGCAATCTCAGCAGGTGACTTACTTATACGACGCGCCAAATCCAGTGGCGACAACACTCCATCACGCACCAATCCGACACCCAGCGCCATAAAACTATCAAACGCCGAAATACCCGCTTCTGTTTCCGCAAACGGCATCATCTTTGCTGTCGCTGACAACGGCTCATGATGACTACAAATCGCATCAATCACACCACTCGCCACGCCAGCGCGTAAACCTTCACGGTCTTTAAAACTACGCAACGGCGGACGCACATGCGCAGCAGAATTAAAACCATCAATGCTTGCATCAGTCAAATACAGTTGATGCATCGCCACATCAGCAGTTACAGGCAGATTCTTTTTCTTAGCAGCAGCAATTAATTCAACCGAAGCCGCACAGGAAAGCTGACTAAAGTGCGCACGGACACCAGTCGCTTCAACGAGTAATAATTGCGTACTCAGTGCAACTGTTTCCGCAATCGCAGGAATACCCGCCAAACCTTGACGTGATGCCATGAAACCATCATGGACACAACCATCATTGGCAAGAACCGTATCTTCAGGGTAGAAAAATACAGTTAGACCCAATGTTTCGGCATATTCCAGTGTGCGAAGCAGCACTTCATTGTTAGCAAATGGTTTACGCGCATTACTGACCGCAATACATTTGCCTTGTTTTAATCCAGCAAGGTTTGCAGGTTGTTGACCTTCCAAGCCTTTAGTCAGTGCACCGATCACATGCAGATAAATCCCGCCGTCATCATAGGCTTTTTGACGAAAACCCGGCAAAAGCGCACCACTTTCGAGAACTGGCTTGGTATCTGGTGGAATCGCGACATGCAGGAAACCTGCTGCACGCGCCGCCTGCCCTTCACTTTTCAGCGTACCATGTTGCTGTTCACCCGGTTCACGCAAGCGCGCACAAAGGTCAACCAACGCTGGCATCAACCATTTGCCTGTACCATCAATCGTCTTTTCAATCGTCGATAAATCCGTTGGCTCAGGGATTAATTGACCATGTTTAATCCACACTGAACGCACTTCATCCGAACCATGTACAGGGTCAAGCACACGAATATTTTGAATATGAACCACGCCAGCATTCACGTCGTGTTTAATGTGGAATTCGCTCATGCTGTCATCTCCCGCGCATCTAACTGTCCTTGCATTGCCAATGACAACACCGCCATTCGAACTGCAATCCCGTAATTAACCTGTTTTAAAATCAATGATTGCGGCCCATCGGCAACACTCGATGCAATCTCTACACCACGATTCATCGGCCCCGGATGCATGACGAGCGCATTCGGATTTGCTAACTTTAACCGAGCCTCAGTCATGCCGTATAACTTGTAAAACTCATCTGAACTGGCTAGCAGCGGTGACGCAATCCGTTCATTTTGGATACGTAGCGAAATCACCACATCAGCACCCGCAACACCTTTATCCATGTTTTCAAAAACTTTCACACCGAAGGCTTCAAAACCAGTTGGCAATAAGGTGCGTGGCGCGATGATCCGCACTTCTTTTGCACCTAAAGTTTGTAATGCTTGAATATCAGAACGTGCGACACGTGAATGTTTAATATCACCAATAATCGCAACCGTCAGTTCGCTAAATGGACGACCTGCATGACGGCGAATCGTGAGCATATCGAGCATGGCTTGTGTTGGATGCGCGTGACGACCATCGCCAGCATTAATAATTGCGACCTGAGGACACACTGATTGCGCCATGAAATGCGCCGCACCCGAAGCTGAATGACGCACAACAAACACATCCGCCGTCATCGCTTCTAAGTTCCACAAGGTATCGCGCAGCGTTTCGCCTTTTGAGGTACTTGAACGCTGAATATCGATATTGAGAACGTTGGCGGATAAACGCTTCGCTGCCACTTCAAAAGTTGTACGAGTCCGCGTAGACGGTTCAAAAAACAGATTCATCACCGTGCGACCATCGAGCAAAGGCTGATTCAAAATCTGCCCATTCTCACCAAGAAAAGTTTCAGCAGTTTCGAGAATGCGCGTCAAATGCGCGCGAGATAGGCCTTCGATGCCCAAGAAATGTTGGAGATTACCTGCACGATTTAACTGCAGTTGGCTCGGCAAATGTAACGCAGAATGGTGCTGTGCTGACGTATGCATCGACGCGATCCTTAAAGACTATTTTGATTGCGGTAAGTTTAACGGATTACACAAAAAAATGCCTTCGGAAAAATAACTAACAACTAACTCTTCCTCATTTTTTCTTTGCCTCTAATTCGTCCAGAGCAACTGTTTGAGTCAGGAGACTATTATTTAATTGCTGGCATCTTTGAAACACATTCATCTTAAATGTACCTCCCTGCACACGAGTTTTGCGTCGGACACGGTTTTGCTTCCTTTTGCCAAGACAAAAGGAAGACCCGCGGTAGGCGTATCCTCCCATTAATAATTTCAACGAAAAGACTCCCAAGTGACTTAGTTTTTACATCAAATAACTTACTCCAAAACATAAAAAAACAGCCCCAAAGGACTGTTTTTTTTCACATCAAACAAATTACTTCGTCAAGCGCTTCACCTGCTCAGCAAAACGCACACCAAACAATTTTGCAGTCTCTAAGTCACCCGGTAATGGCCCTTCATCAGGTGTTGAATCTGATGGAGATTGCGCCAATAAACCAGAGGAACCCGCTAAATAATTTACATCATTACGGACTGCTGCTTTGCTATTTGCAGGCAACATGCCTGTACCAACCCACAACATCGAATGTTGCATAGCAAACGTGATCATATAAGAAATCGTTGAACCCTTATCGCCATTCATTGAGGCTGAGTTAGTAAATCCAGCCGCTGGTTTATCTTTCCATGCCTGAGCATACCAAGGTTTGCTCGATGCATCAGCAAACTTCTTAAATTGCCATGCCACACCGCCCATGTATGTTGGCGAACCAAAGATAATCCCATCCGATGCCACCAACATTTCCCATGCTGCATCCGACAAATTACCTTGCTCATCAATACGAATCAGCTCTACCACTGTGCCTGCAACCGAGGCAGCGCCAGCCAAAACAGCTTCAGCTTGCTTTTTGGTATGACCATAACCGCTAAAGTAAACAATCGCGACCTTTGACATTTTTTGTGCTCCCCTGCACTGTGAGATGTGTCCTAATAGTGCATCGTTTTATGAGGAGAAAACATCTCTTTTTATAAGAAAGACTATGAAGTAAACATAAATAGAACAGACCAAATCAGAGCTCAAAAACAGGCATTTCACTCAACTTTTTTATAAGGTAAACAACCCATCGCTTCTTCAAAATAAGCCTCAACGCCAACTCGCTCAAGAACTGTAAAATCCATCACCGCATCCATAAATGCAGGCTCAGCCAACCAGTGCAGCGAGTGCGTAAATACGGGGGCGAAGCCACGAATCAACTTATGCTCGCCTTGCGTTCCCGGATCAAACCACCGTAAATCATGTTGAATCGCATACTCAATACCTTGGTAATAGCAGACCTCGAAATGCAAAGAATCCACATCACAAATCGCTCCCCAATAACGCCCATATAAGGTTTGTTCGTCTTTAAAAAACAACGCCGAAGCAATCGGATTTTGATCAGCATCTTGCGCAATCACCAACGCTAAAGCATCTGGCATGGTTGCACCGAGCTGCGTAAAAAATGACTGCGATAAATACGGTTTCTGCCCACGAATATGATAGGTATTTTGATAACACTGATAGAAGAATTGCCAATCTGCACTTGTGATATCTGCGCCTTCAAGCCATCGACATGTAATACCTTGTGCTGCAACTTTTTCACGCTCGACACGAATGCTTTTACGACGTTTTGCAGTCAGTAGATTTAAGAATGAGGTGAAATCAGCATAGTTTTGATTTTCCCAGAGGAATTGCACATTGACACGTTCTGCAAGTTTAGGAGTTTGTGGATTGGAAAAGCCAACATCACGATACGCTTGCAAGAAATCCTGATTGAGAAAAAGACCATGCCATGACGATGCGCCGTATTTTTGCGCTAAGGCTTGAATACCTTGTAATAACGCGGGCAAAACATCCGCTAATTCGACGTCTTTCGCCAATAAAACACGCGAACCCGTCACGGGAGTAAACGGAACACTCGTCACTAATCGCGGATAATAATCTAAGCCATGACGCGCATACGCCTGTGCCCACGCATGGTCAAAGACGTATTCACCACGATTATGAGTTTTGACAAACAAAGGAAGTGCTGCAACGGGTTCACCATCTCGACAAACGATTAAGTGTTGACCATACCAACCCGCTTGCGAACCAATCGCATTGCCTTCCTCTAGCGCGAGCCAAAATGCACGCCGCATAAACGGCGTCGATTGACCTGACCAAAAACGCTCTGGAAAATCACGCATCGACTCAACAACCTGAATTGACCAACGATCCAATTCAAGCAATTCAGAGCCTTTTAACTCAGAATCATTCAACTCAAATCCATTCAATTAGGGTGTCGCCCAAGCCGAACAACGATCAAAACGCTCCATCGTTTTCCAAACGCTCATGTCAGTAGTTTGGATTTGATGAAACGCTTGGATTGCTGCGGGTTTATTCCCCGCAGTACAAAAAAACAAAGCGTTTTTATTGGCATTCAGATTCGCGATTTGTTCGCCAGACGCTAAATTGGTATTTTGATAACCTGTGTATAACGGCGAGTTTGGGCTCACATAGCTTGTGGCATTGCCTGTTGTATAGCTTGGCGCAGGTTGATTCGGAGGTGGATAAGAACTACTTTGCGAAGGTTGAATCATCACTTGCCCTTGACGATATTGCCCTGAATATTGGCTCTGATTATATTGATTCGAATACTGCGCACCATAGCCATCCGCACCGAAGTCATTATCAGGATAATCCACTTGATCGGCTGGATATCCAGAATCGATCATTTGCTGTCTCACGTCCGCATCATAAATGAGTTGCTGTCTGAGATTATTATCATTGATGGCTTGGGCAATCTCCGCATCAGACCACGCCTGAGCAACGGCAATACTGGTAATCAATGCAAACCAATAGGGATCAATCGCTTGATAGTCCTCTCTCCAACCATGCTCCCACCACGTGTAATGACGTGGCCAGTTTTGGACATATCGCACATGATATCCGCCCCAATCGCCATGACGATACGGCATCCGATAATGATTTTCCCAGCCTGAATCAAAATGTGGTTCACGGTGAAAATCATCGTGATCAAATCGCATATCGCGGTTCTGATCAATCGTATTATTAAATCCAATATTGTTGTTAAATCGAACGCTATTATTGAAACCTTGATTATGCGAGCCACGTTGTCGATCTGAATCGTGATCCCCGTGAGATCCCCAAGATTGAGATCCTTGCGACTGTGGATTCTGAGGCTGATTAGTGCCTTGATAGCGCGTGAATGTTGTAGAACCTGTATTCGCTGGATTATTCGGCTTATTGAACCCTACAGGTGCATTTTGAATGGTAGGTTGAGGGCGCGGCTGAGTATTTTGCGGCGGACGATTTTGCGGTGGATTGTTCTGTGGCGCGCTGTTCTGCTGTGCGTTGCTTTGCGGTACATTGTTCTGAGATGCTGCTGGCTGAATACGAGGGATTGGCATGAAATGCATACCGGGCGCTTGACTATTCGCCATCGCACCTTGCATCGCCACATTCGCACGCTGCTTATTTAACTCTGCACGGCGTTCAGCCTGATGCTGAGGATCATTATCATCTGCATAAGCGGTGGTCATCGCGGCAACAACCATACAACTAAGCAGCAATTGAGAAGAAAGTAATCGGGAAGAAAGCAGTCGAGTGAGCGTCATTTTCTGATCACCATCCATGAACTATTGATCTAGATTAGCGCAAATCCGCTTCCTTAGCGTTAATAATTGTCATTAAACAAATACCTTATATCTGACAACTCGATATTCAGGCAGCTAAGCCGATATTAAATGTGCCTTTAACTTCTTCACTTCATCACGCAAGCGCGCGGCTTGCTCAAACTGAAGCTGTTTGGCTTTTTCATTCATGGCTTTTTCAAGCTGTTGAATATGTTTGGCAAGCAGTTTCGGATCACGCAACAAATGCTCATCGATATCACTTGGTGTCGGCTGCAAAACACTGGTATCCGTTGGATCGTAAATATCCTCTTGAACACTAATATCACGCAACGTTTGTCGTGTTGCACTACGCGGCGTAATGCCATGTTCTTCATTAAACGCAATTTGTTTTGCACGGCGACGTTCGGTTTCATCCATCGCGCGTTGCATCGACGGCGTGATCTTATCCGCATACAAAATCGCCTTACCATTGAGATGGCGTGCTGCCCGTCCAATGGTCTGAATCAAGGCACGTTCAGAACGCAAGAAGCCTTCCTTATCCGCATCCAAAATCGCCACCAACGACACTTCGGGCATATCCAAGCCTTCACGCAGCAAGTTAATGCCGACCAACACATCATGCACACCCATGCGCAGATCATGAATAATTTTGGTTCGCTCGACCGTATCCACATCCGAATGCAAATACGCAACCTTAATTCCGTACTCTTTAAGATAACTGGTCAGGTCTTCAGACATGCGTTTAGTCAGTGTCGTAATCAGCACACGCTCATTTTTTTCTTTACGCAAATTAATTTCAGACAAGACATCATCAACCTGTGTCAACACAGGACGAATTTCGATTTCTGGATCAACCAAACCTGTCGGGCGCACAAGTTGCTCGACCACTTGTTCACTTTTTTCTAACTCATAGAGTGCTGGCGTTGCCGTGACATAAATCGTGGCAGGCGTAATGCGTTCCCACTCCTCAAATTTCAGTGGGCGATTATCCAGTGCGCTTGGCAAACGGAAACCATAATCCACCAGCGTTTCTTTGCGCGAACGATCGCCTTTATACATTGCGCCAATTTGTGGAACAGACACATGCGACTCATCAATAAAAAACAGTGCATCTTCAGGCACATAATCAAACAGCGTCGGTGGCGCTTCGCCTGCAGGACGACCCGACAAATGACGTGAGTAATTTTCAATGCCATTAGTATAACCAAGCTGTTGAATCATCTCTAAATCGTAGCGGGTACGCTGCTCAATGCGCTGCGCTTCGAGCAATTTATCATTGGCACGGAAGAACGCTAAACGCTCCTCCAACTCCTCACGAATCGTCTCACGCGCCGCCTCCAACTTCTCACGCGGGGTCACATAATGGCTCTTTGGATAGATGGTAATCCGATCGACTTTTTTAGTTGCTTTGCCCGTCAAAGGATCAAACCAAGTGATCTTCTCCACCTCATCATCAAACAGCTCAACGCGCACCGCTTGCTGATCGGATTCCGCAGGGAAAATATCTAAAATCTCACCACGCACTCGATACGTGCCACGCTCGAAATCAATTTCATTGCGCGTGTACTGCATATCCACCAAACGTCGAATAATTGCCGCCCGATCTACCCGATCACCACGCACGATATGCAGCAGCATTTTTAAATACGCTTCAGGATCACCCAAACCATAAATCGCTGACACTGATGCCACAATAATCGCATCGCGTCTTTCTAATAGCGCGCGCGTCGCACTCAAACGCATCTGGTCAATCTGATCGTTGATCGCTGAATCTTTTTCGATGAATGTATCGGATGAAGGCACATAGGCTTCAGGTTGGTAATAGTCGTAATAACTCACGAAATATTCCACAGCGTTATGCGGAAAAAAGGCTTTAAACTCGCCATAAAGCTGCGCGGCCAACGTCTTGTTGTGCGCCATGATAATAGTCGGGCGCTGCGTCTGAGCGATGACATTCGCCATCGTATAGGTCTTACCAGAACCCGTCACACCAAGCAGTAATTGATTTTTCATGCCTTGATTAACGCCGCGCACCAGCTTCTCAATCGCCTGCGGCTGATCACCTGCGGGTTTAAAATCTGTGACGAGATCAAACGCCTGCCCTGTCGCTTGCGTACCCGACAAATTCGTGCCTGTTTTTTTGGCTTCTTCTTGGATGTGCGTCGCGATGTGTTTCAAATCATCGGCTGAACGGGTTTTGGTCGGTTCACGCATTTAGCTTTCCTCAATACCTGAATAGCTCATTGAGCCTTTTGATCTGTGCGGGCAACACAAAAATAAATCGCATCGGTAACTATAGCAGGTACAGCGCAAATCGTCGTGTCAGTTCGTGAACGTCAAAAGCAAAATCTCCCCTCGAGAAATATATGTCGAGCCTCTTTTCCAAAGAAGGGAACAAAAGCTCCCTCCTTTGAAAAAGGAGGGTTGGGGAGGATTTTGCTTTTGACTTTAAAAACCACATCAATAAACAAAAAAACATTCACCAATCTGTAACCAAACTACCGACACTGGCGCAAAAATCAGCTAAAATTGTCAGGTTTGTCGAATGCAATTTGTACCATCCGTTTTTACCTCTGTCCGTATAAGGAATCAATGCCGTGGAAGTTCGTCTATCTGACCGTGTCAACGCCATCAAACCATCACCAACACTCGCTGTGACCAATAAAGCTGCTGAACTCAAAGCTGCTGGTCGCGATATTATTGGCTTAGGTGCAGGTGAGCCAGATTTTGATACGCCTCAACATATTAAAGACGCAGCGATTCAGGCAATTAATAATGGTTTCACCAAATATACCGCAGTAGACGGTACACCAGGTTTGAAAAAAGCCATTATCGCCAAATTCAAACGTGACAATAACCTCGACTACGCACCAAACCAAATTTTGGTGTCATCAGGTGGCAAACAAAGTTTCTTTAACCTCGCACTCGCATTTTTGAATGCAGGTGATGAAGTGATTATCCCTGCGCCATTCTGGGTGTCTTATCCAGACATGACCATCATCGCAGAAGGCGTTCCAGTCATCGTGCAATGTGGCGAAGAACAACGCTTCAAAATCACTGCTGCTCAACTTGAAGCTGCGATCACACCAAAAACTAAACTATTGGTATTAAACAGCCCATCGAACCCGACAGGCATGGTTTACACCAAACAAGAATTGACTGAACTTGCTGAAGTATTACGTCGTCACCCACAAGTCTATGTCGCATCTGATGACATGTACGAACCGATCATCTGGACTGACGAGCCATTCCACAACATCCTGAATGTTGCACCTGATCTTTATGACCGCACATTCGTATTGAATGGTGTATCGAAAGCCTATGCAATGACTGGCTGGCGCATCGGCTATGCAGCGGGTCCTGCAAAAATCATCAACGCGATGAAAAACGTGCAATCACAATCAACCAGTAACCCAGCATCAATCAGCCAAGCGGCTGCTGAAGCTGCGCTGAATGGTCCACAAGATGTATTGAAGCCAATGATTGAAGCATTCAAACGTCGTCATGACCTCGTCGTGAAAGGCTTGAACGAAATCAAAGGTATCACTTGCTTACCTGCAGACGGTGCATTCTATGCCTACGCAAGCGTACGTCCATTGATCCGTGCATTAGGTTTGAAATCATGCACAGAATTCTCTGAGTGGTTACTTGAGAAAACTGGTGTTGCTGTTGTACCAGGTGATGCATTTGGTCTCGGTGGCTACATGCGTATTTCTTACGCGACTGCGGATGAAACCTTAGTTGAAGCGCTACGCCGTATCAAAGAAGCAGCAGATAGCATCGAAGGTGTTGATGCAGCAATTGCTTCATTGAAGGGTTAAGGTTAAATAAACGGCATTTTTATGATAAAAAACAGTGATTATTCATCTTTTGGTGACTAATTGAACGGTCAAGCAATTAAATTAAAAAACTGCTTGACCAACTCCTGTTCCATCCCTAAAATGCCGCCTACCGAAACGCAACATTCCCCGATAGCTCAGTCGGTAGAGCAATGGACTGTTAATCCATGTGTCCCTGGTTCGAGCCCAGGTCGGGGAGCCATATACTGATCCAAAGCGTTCCTAGAACGTCCTAAAAGCCCTTTAGCATCAAGCTTTAGGGCTTTTTTGTTGTCTTATGTAGTCCTATGCAATCCATTGCAAACCGAACATAGATGGTAGTATCTTTGGTAGTAGCTAAACTACTCCATGAAAAATACTACCACTCCTCATTGAGGGCTTCGTCATGCTTACCGACTCTCAGATTAAAAAAATTAAACCAACCATCGGAAAAAAAGCTCCTGATCGATATAACGATGGCAATAATCTATACCTTCACGTCTTTGAATCAGGCGGTAAGCGCTGGATTATGGATTACCGTTTCGAGGGCAAGCGTAAAACTTACAGTATTGGCACCTATCCTGACATCTCCCTTGCTGAAGCTCGAATTAAACGAGATGAAGCTAAAAAGCTTCTGCGAAGTGGCATAGATCCCACTCAAGCTAGAAAGCAGCAGCAAGAAAAAGATTCTGGGCAAGATACGTTCGAATTTATTGCTAAAGAATGGATATCACGTCAAACCGACAAATCAGAATCGACTCAAAACAAGAACGTCCGTTTATTACAATTTGCGATTAATTCTTTTGGTTCTAAGCAAATTGACCAAATTACACCTGTTATGGTTTTACAAGTTTGTAGAAAAGAGGAAGAAAAAGGCTACCTAGAACAAGCACAGCGGATTAAATCAAAATGCTCTCAGGTTTTTCGTTATGCCGTCGCTATCGGCAAACTGGAACGCGACCCTACTACAGACCTACGCGGTGCTTTAAAAACGCCTCAAACCACGCACAGAGCCGCAATAACCGATATCAACCTTATCCCTAAGCTATTACACGATATTGATAACTACTCTGGCGAACTAAATACAGTCTGTGCATTAAAACTTGCCGTTCTAGTATTTGTTAGACCTATTGAGCTACGAAGTGCACTTTGGGCTGATATTGATTTTGACGCTGCTGAATGGAAATACATCCCACCCAAGACACAAAATCAGACCAAGCTATCGCACATTGTCCCACTATCCAAACAAGCGATTGCAATTCTCCGTGAATTGCACCAGTTTAACGGACATACACCTTATGTCTTCTACAGTTCCAAGGCTATAAAGCATGGAATCATGTCAGAAAATACTGTTAATGATGCATTGCGAACCATGGGTTATACAGGTGAAGAAATGTGTGGTCATGGTTTTAGAGCTTTAGCTAAAACCACCCTCAAAGAGCGTCTAAAATTCTCAGACGAATGTACAGAGCTTCAACTAGCACACAAAATTAAGACTATTCATGGTAGAGCGTATGACCGAACAGCTTTTATAGATGAGCGTAAAGCCATGATGCAGGTATGGGCTGATTATTTAGATGGGCTGAGAACTGGAGAAATTATTCAATTTCCTAGAATAGCAGGCTAAATAATTTCTACTACTTAAATCACTACCAAATTTTAAAGGCAATTAATGAGGGATCACATCATAAGTCATTAAATGTTCAAGAGAGCTAATTTTATTAACCTCTTTTTTGATTTCTTTTTTTAAATCATTAAGTTCTTTTTCCACTTGTTCCATAACTTGTAGCTCTTCATCTTCTGAGATCGCGTAATCCGTTATTTTTTTTGCTCTGAAAATTAAGTCCTTCTTGAAATTCTTATCCAGCAAATCTTCTATCAGTTTATATTGCAGCTCAATCTCTCTTTGATTTCTCTCAGTTACTGTATGCTGTTTTGCTTTTTGCAACTGCAATTTTTCTTCTTTGTCTTGAAAATCAAGTTTCATTTTTTCGAGATTGGCTTTCTGTTCTGCCCTAAGCTTCTCTTTAAATTGAGCACTATCACGAATTATTGCTTCTAATGTGATATTAATGGGTAAATCGTATCCTTCCGCAAGCTTCTTCAGCTTTTGCTGTATGTCATTTCCCATATCAAAGCTATACGGGCGACTTTGTTTTATTCTGGATTCGATCCATGCATTGATTTCACTGGCTACCCAGCCGACTGAAGATGGTGTTAGATAAATTCTACTTGGAAAGCTGGCGTCATGCCTTGGCGAATCAGGGTCAAGAATGTCGTAGACTGTTGATCTTGATAGACCAGTGATTTCAAGAACTTGTTTGAGTCGTAGAATTCGGATCGCCTGTTGGGTGTCTTGATATGCTGTCATTTGTGTTTACCTTGAAGTTGTCGCGGTTCTTCCGCATATCAACTCGGATGTGGTAAAAATAAACCGCATAGGACTGTATGGGACAGGAATCAGGTGAAAACAGCTTCGCATATTCATGATGAATCCTTTAAAAAGACAAAAATAAAGGAGAGCCGAAGACCTCTTTGACTGATTGATGCTACAAGGATTTAGCGTACCGATGCCGCATTTCTTAACCAGAAAAAGTGATTATGTAGGAGTAAAAAGCCCATCGCTATGTTGTATGTGTTTACAATGGATTTGATCTTTGAATGAGGTGCTGAACCACCTGCTGAAATTCATAATGCAGGTAAATGATGTTATACCGTTATGCTTATGCTCTTATTTTGAATAGCTCACAACCGCAATGATTCAATAATTAATACTTGCTCAATTCTTTTTTACACCGTTGACCTTGTTATGTGTCTACATACAAGGATCAAAACACATGTTCACCTTCAATCTTAATACCAACCCAAAACCAGTAAGTCAGTCTGATGTTTTAATCGCGATTGATGATCTCGTCAGACATATTTATCGCACCATCACAAAACCAAGAGTATTCTTTTCTTTCTTGGGTTGTCTCTGTCACACCAACAGGTGCAATCGCCTCACCAGCAATTGCATTAATAAGTGAAGACTTCCCCCGCCCACTTTCACCTGCAATCGCAATTCTGACTTTTGTAGAATCCCATTGACTAATGTCCTTTTGAGCATTTTCAATATGCTCAGAAATATACGCTTGGATTTTTGCTGGGGATGTTGCACTTTTAAGTAGAGTTTCTAGTTCATTTAGCATATTGAATATCCTTGTTTCCTTATAAAAATATAACTTAGCTCAGTCATGCCATGTCGATTGCGTTAAACGCTTTTAGCTTATGATTAATGTTGTCTCAGACTCCTTTATCTTAACGCTTACATAACCACAAGGTCGTCGAAAAAACTCACCGAGCATAATGTAATTAAATGTTTTTTGATGCAAACAATTAACATGATGTGAAAAAAATTCATCACATTGATTCATGTGTATCTTAGAGTCAGTATACGAACTACCCTCGACAGGTTGTGTCATTTAAAAAGCTTCGGAAAAAGTATTTTTGGATGAATTTGATCAATAGCATTCAATGGCGCATGATCCCACTTTGCTTCGCGCTGTCCACAACTAGGACATGGCGGATAATAAATCATTTGTTCTAAAGTAAGTAAATACGCATCATAAGATCGAAAAAATAATTCTCTTTGAATCGCTTCAGTTTCTTTGGTCTCTATTTTTTGAGCATTTCTGTCTTCTTTTTTTAATTGATCATGAAGAAATTTTGTTTGAACCGAGGATGTTCTCCATAAGGCAATTAGAGCTAAAAATGCAACTAATGGATTAAGTAGCCCTCCAATATAGTCACCGAAGGTTCCAAACGCAGCAGTATCACCCCATCCAAGTGAGTGGAAGTTCTTGTAGTAAATTCCAAGAAGAATCACAGTAATTATTACAATTGTTGCCAACGAAATTAAAGTCCATAGGTTTATGTTCTTAATATCGTCGTTTAACGTTTCTGTTGATGTACGATTTTTCATTTTTAGAGTCTCTTGGTACGATAGTGATATTTTTAAGTTATTATTGAAATTTAATAAAAAAGCCCTAAAGCTTGATGCTAAAGGGCTTTTAGGACGTTCTATGAACGCTTTAGAGCTTTATATGGCTCCCCCCGACCTGTCCTCGAACTTGTATTTTATTATTCTGTTTATATTGAGTATTGTTTGACAGGCATGTACTAGATACTACCAAAAATACTACCATTTCATTAATGTACTGATTTCCTCTCATTTATCTGGTGAGCGTTAATATCTAGTTACACTTTTAATTCACTTGCAGGAATTTCTCGTAATTGACCGTTGCGTACTACAACCAAAGCTGTATTGGTTTGGATTGCAATTTTCCTTGCAGCTTGTCCAGCACGATTCATAGCCGCTTGAGCATTGCGAAGATCTGGATCTTTAGCTTGGCTGATCGGTTTTGTATTCATCACTCACTCCAATCTATAAGTTTTGCGATAGTGTCAGAACTATCAAAAAGAAGCCAAGCATCGACTAATGGCTTATACAGTTGGTGAAAATTATTTAGTCCAGCAACAAATCGTCGGCGAATGGTTTCTTCGGGAATGTTGTGTCCACCTTGAGATACGCGATAAGCGACACGTTTAACCGCAGTCTCTGCATCAGGTAGTTCCAGAAAAATCAGTTTAACGTGGTATCCCAATGTGTGCCAGTGCTTTATTTTCTGAGCGTAACTTTTACCACTGAGCGTTGTTTCAAAAGCAAAGCTTTTACGCTGTGTAGTCAAATCATCTAACATTTGAAGCATCAAACGCCCAGCAGTTATAGCGGCTGTATCGGGCGCAAAAGGTGAAAGTCCAGCCGCAATGAGGTCAGCATTCACAAAAACAGGACAATGCGCTTCATTTGGTAAATATTCTCTTGCAAAGGTTGTTTTGCCTGCCCCATTAGCACCTGCAATGATGATGATCTTGGGTGCTTCAGAATCTAGTTGTGTTTCTACCATTATTTCATTGCCCTGTATGCCTGAAAAAAGGTCGGTTTTGAGGGGGAGTCTGGATGTAAGTAATTATGCTCTAAGATAGTTTTATAAGCATCACGCAAGAAGGATTTTTCAAGTGTGAAAACTGTCTTATTGAGATGTCTGTACAGATTGCAGTAATTTGGAAATATTTTCAAATACACATCATTGAAGTGAAACAGGCATTTAATTTCTGATACCTGTTCTAAATCAATATCCATATCAAAGGCTTGCCATCCAGCAAGCCTTTTTTTTATGCCTCGAATTTATTAAATCCAAATCTTAAATCTTTTAGGAGAAATACATCATGACCATTACATGTCCAAGATGTCAGTCAAACAGAATAGAAACTCGTAACTACGGCAAACGTATATGCGGTGCAATTGGTACTGTTGCTGGTGCAACCAGTGGCGTAACAAGAGCAATGGGAAATGCCGAGATTGGAGAGAATGCTGGTGTGGTTGCAGGAGTCGGCAGTCTCGCTGGTGCCGTACTCGGCGGTCTAATAGGAGGGGGTTCCACCTCAAACTCAGTCTTCAAACTCTCTGGGCTGACGATATGTAAATGCGGAATCCAGTAACGCACAAGAGGAAGAATTTGCAATGAATTAACCATGCTGCTAGAAACTATTAATCCACCATTCTCAAGTGTTTTAACAATATCCTGTTCAGGCAATAATTTACGACTACTAAAATGTGAAGCAACCTGTGGATCGACTTTCAGGATCACTTCCTCTTTTTCATTATCAGTGCCAAACCAGATACTCTCACCCTGATCCAGTTGCTCGACGATCTTGGCATCAACCTTAAAGGAGGGTAATGTCGATTCAATTTGAATATTGCTAATACGACTAATACGATAAGTTTTTAATTTATCGTCATTCACAGCAGCCAAATACCAGCAGTTATGGTGATGAACAATTTTATATGGTGCGACCTGACGCGAATTGTCTTTATACTCAAAGCTGATGTAATGGCGTGCTTTAATTGCCGTTTCGAGTAACGTCAGCAATGGTTTTATACTGCTGGCATCTTCAAAAAAATAACCCTTGCTGGCATAAGTAGAATTGGCTTGATTATCGACCAACTGTCGTACAGCAATTCGATCTAAGCTAGGAAATAAATCGGATACACCTGCAAGCACAGCAAATGTGCGAATGTCTTGCACGTTGAATTTTCCGAGATAACTTTGATCCAGACTATATTTTCCGTTGACCTTCTTATAGGGTAAAAATGCCAACCGTTCATTCAAGTCACGTTCAATGGTTCGTCTACTGGTATTGAATTCCTGTGCGAGCTGATCAATATCCAGAGCCTCTCCTTCATTCCAGCGCGTTAGGATCTCAACAAAACGATAAGCCATAAGCTCATGATTCTTGTTAGCCACTGCTATTCCTTATTTTGTATTGATTTCTATCCATTAGATCATTGGAATGCGACAGGTTGTGTCGAGTATGCAAATTTATTTCTATAAAAATTCAGAAAAATTGCTCATTCGAATAATACGAACAAAGATAACAAGCTACGACTTCACTTAAACGAATGTGACTTTAACACTGGTGACGTATATAGCTCAATACTTGAGAATCTTTTCGTGGATACTCAAATTAAGCAACGACCAAACATTCGTGAATTGTTAGCGCTAAATTTAAAATTTCTGCGTGCCAAGCGCGGCTTGTCTCAAGATGCACTCGCATTGGTTTCTGGTCTTGATCGTACATTTGTAGCACATGTTGAACGATTAAAGCGAAATATATCATTGGATAATTTAGAAAAATTAGCCATCGCCCTAGATGTACCTGTCGCCGATCTTCTCCAAGAAAATCTGAGAGATGCTGAATAACAAGCCATAATCAAAACCAACCTAGCTAAACCACATCTTATTTAGTTTACTTTCTGATCCAACCTCTATCTGAACATAGGCAATGTTTTCTGCGATCTTTTATTGGAATTTGATTCAGCACGATCAGCAAGCTCCCGCAGTTTGGCAGCTTGCTGATACAACTTTTCAGACTGACGATAAAGCTCATCAGACGAAACATCATACTCAAGCTCATCAGCATAGATCGTCCGAGGATGTGTCTGAACAACCTCTGGTTCAACCTGACGTGTAAAAGCGTTCGATATGAACGAACTCACTTGCAGCAGAATAAATCCGATGAGTGGATCTAGAACGACCGAAATGACAAACCACAGCCCAAACGATCTACCTTTGCTGTTTGCATATGATGCAATAAACAAGGCAAGGATGATGTCTAACAAAATACCAAAGCCCATGATGCTCTCCTAAGATGCACTTTGACCAAATTATGATGTCTTGAAAGCATTATAAGAATGAAGGGCGACAGGTTGTGTCGTACTTTACGAGCAATCAAAAAATATTTAAAAGGAAACTCTCCACGCCGTGGAGAGTTTCTGTTATGCGGCTTGTCCACCTGACTGTCGTAGTCCAGCCGCCTTGCTATCCAGTTTATCTTTCAGGCTGGACTTGCTATTGCCATGTGCGGCAGACTTGGTAAGCGCAGAACGATTTACAGCTTCTTGATTACGAACTGCGTGCGTATTTAGGTGTTTGACGCTATACGAACTGAATAAAGAGGATAATTTGCATGGTTATGAAACCAAGACCGTCAAGAATTACTTGTTGCTTGTGCGGTTATTCTACGATTTTCAGCCCGAATAGTGATCGGATTGCCTTCAACAATAATGATGAATACAAAGGTAAAGCTTTCTTGGATGCTAAAGTTTTTGGGATGCATACCATCCAAAGAAACACCAACAGTAGTGGCTTTAAAGAATCAATGGAATTTAAACATGAAAATGAAAAATATATTTCTGAGTTTCTAAATAACCACCATATCAAGCATTCTGGCAATTTTCAAAATGCCATATCTGTAAGCGGTGACATTCAAGAAAAATTTAATCGTAATTTGGGAAAAACTTTAGCTCCATACTACAGAATGGTTCACAGCATTCTCAAGAATCAATCAATGAGTAAGTCTCCAAGTATAAGATATTCAAATACTAAATTCTTTAGAGCACAGCTCACTGAATCTGAACTTATTGTTATCGGCTTAAATATTCTTTTCAATGAAGAAGGGCGAACTGGCTTAGTCAATTATGTTAAGGAGTTCGGACTTATGAAGCACCTCCAAGCGGAAAATGTGAAAAAACTGGTACTAATGGAATTTGGTCCAGAGTGCTTTGGTAGAAAAGCGTCATCTTTATTACCCCCTATGCAGAAATCTCAGAGCTTTTAAGATTTGTGTATGTAATCTTTCGCGCTCAGTTAAATTTAAGGATTCTGACAAAAAAGACTAACTCTAAAAGTTAGCCTTTTACCGAAAGAAATAGCTTGCCTACCTATCGTCCAGCCGCCCAAAACGCCTCACCCGCAGCAATTGGATCGCCCGTTTTCGCAAGTGTTTCAACCCAAACTGGATATTGCGCCACGACAGGATGTTGGCTTGGATGGAAGTCTCGACGGAACCAATCCAGATAAGGTTTCTTCATTGCAGTCAGAATGCCTTTTTTACCGAGTGCCCAAGACACGCCTTCACGAATCAATTTGACGCGCTCACGTGCGCTAAATCCGTCCGTTTTGAGCATGAGATTAGCACGATAAAGCGTAAATCCAGTCATCAACATACTAGTGACAACCAGCGCACTAGCACGCATGTAGTAAGGCACTTGCGCAACATCTTGCATGACATCAAAAGCCACATCACGATGTTCCATTTCTTCAATCGCATGCCAAGCAAAGAGTGCGCGAACATGAGGCTCTACTTCAGCCAAAGTCGCTTTATTGCTATAAAAACACTCCGCCATCAATGCTGTTAGATGCTCACTTGCCGCCGTGATCGCAATATTGTACTCAGGGCTGCGGTTTTTCAGCATGGCATCGAAATGACCTTTGAGAAAACCAAGCATCTTATCCAAAGGCATCCCCTGCTCAATCATCTGCTGATTCATATGATCATGAGCAATCCCGTGCTGGGCTTCCTGTTTAATGAAATCAGCAACACGAGCCTTCAACTCTGGATCAGTGATCTGATCACGGAATAAACGCACACTGCTAATAAAATAACGCTCACCATCAGGAAAGGTCAGACTTAAGGCATCAAATAAACGAGTCTTGATCGGATTGCCGCCAAACCAGAAGCGAGACATATGATCTGCAAGTTTAAAATCGAGATCACGACGCACTTGCATGTCGGCGTGATAACGGGCGATATGATCGTGAGAAAGGACTGCACTATTCATGAGTTGTTCTGCCATAACTTGTTTCTATGTGATCAGTATTGCTACTTTCTAAAAAAATGTTTTGACAGGCTTCGCCAAATTCTATACAAATCACGTCATGAAAACGGACATTGTCATTAACGGTGGTCATCTCCAGCTCGTGGCGCAGTATATGCAATCGCGAGGATTGCTGCTGTCCGATGTATTTACGCCAGATCATATCGCCGTCATCACACATGCTCAAACCACTGGGCAAGCCGTGCCAGTCCTGCAATTTGCAGCCATCCTAAGGCAACTCGCTAATCATATCCAAGAGCCTGATATAACACTGCAAATCGCCAGTATGATCCGAACTGGGCATCTGGGTGTTGTGGGTTATCTATTGCATGCCTGTTCTAATATGGCGGAAGCATTGGCCTGTCTACGCCGTTATCGGAAGCTGATTATCACCGCTGTCGAAGATATGCAGGTATTGGCTCGGCATGATACGATCGAACTGCGCTGGGAACATGATCCAAAAATTGATCCGCTTGTGCTGGAACTCGGGATTGCAATTCTTGTCCAGTTCTCTCGGCAATTGGTGAGTCAGGAGAATCAATCCTTACCGCCGTTCCAAGTCAATCTGATACAGACTCCACCCTCCATAGAGCCTTTCGAACGTTACTATGGCTGTCCAGTTCATTTCCATCAGTGTTGGGCAAGTGTTGTTTTTCCTGCGACTTATCTCAGCATTCCGATCTCGCAGCCCGACAAAACACTGCTCGATATCCTGCAACAACAAGCAGATCAGGCATTACAGGCTCTTCCAAAAACCGATGAATTCATGCACCGCGTGCATCAGCATCTGGCACAACTCTGTCAAGATGGACAACCTCATGTTGATGAGCTTGCAAATCGACTGCATTTAAGCATCCGAACAGTACAACGCCGATTACTGGACAACGGTACAACCTTTCAGCAAGCACTCGATGAGGTGCGTCAACAATTGTGTTGGCAATATTTACAGCAAGATATTCAGCTCAGTGATATTGCGCAGCTTTTGGGTTACTCCGATCAGAGTGCCTTTACCCGCGCCTATAAGCGCTGGACGGGATCAACACCACATCAAGAGCGACTACGCAGCAAACAAATCTAAGATCAAAATAATATTTTTATATCAATGATATAATCAAAAACCAACTAGAATAAAAAATGTACAAAAAATACCAATGAACACAAATCTTTCGTGCTAATCTTCATGCGCTACCTGCTGTAAAAAAATAATTTTGAATCAATCTCGAAGGGATACTCATGATGAAAAAATTAACAGCTTCTTGTGTGACTCTCGGCAGCGTACTCATGCTGCTCACCTCCTCCAGTTTCGCCGAACCCGCACCGAATAAAGCCATGCCTGCCAAAACAGCAGCCGAAGCACTTGCTCAATATCAACAAGCCGAAAAAATTGGTCAAGCGCAACTGGTTAAATTCGATACGCTAGATTTCGATGTCTACAGTCATCAAAAGTGGGATCGTCTCAGCGAAAGCCATGCCGACAATATCGTGGTTCACTATCCAGATGGTCATACCACTACGGGTATTCCTGACCACATTGCAGAGCTAAAAAAACAATTCGTCTTTGCACCTGATACCAAGATCAAGACTCATCCTGTGCGCATTGCCGCCCATGAATGGACGGCTGTGATCGGTGAAATGGAAGGAACTTTTACTCAACCAATGCCTATTGGCGGTGGCAAAACCATTCCTCCAACTGGTAAGCATTTCAAACTCAAAATGGCGACCATCGGTCATTGGGTCAACGGCAAGATGGATGAGGAATATCTATTCTGGGACAACCTCTCCTTCATGCAGCAAATTGGTTTATCCAAATAACGTGGTTATAGCTTGCGTCAAGGTTCATTGATCTTGACGCAAATAAACCATCTATTCCCTGATGAGAATCATCGTGACTCAAGATACCGCACCATTTGCTCCAAAAATGCCCGTAGTCTTTCTTGGTCACGGCAGCCCGATGAACACGCTTGAACATAATCGCTATACCGAAGTATGGCGAACACTCAGTCAACACTGGCCTCGGCCGAAAGCGATCCTGATGATTTCGGCACATTGGTATACCCGAGGCACAGCCGTAACTGCGATGCAACATCCAAAGACCATTCATGATTTTGGCGGCTTTCCGCAAGCATTGTTTGATTTTCGCTATCCAGCACGTGGCGATGCCGAACTTGCAACTCAAGTGGCAAATCTGCTTGAGCCGACACCCGTAACCCTTGATCAGGGATGGGGGCTAGATCATGGAGCATGGTCGGTGCTGGCTCATGTTTATCCCGAAGCGGATGTGCCAATCGTACAACTCAGTATCGATGCCACCTTAACACCAGATCAACATGTACAACTGGCACGTCGTCTAGCGCCACTTCGCGAACAAGGTATCTTGATTATGGGCAGCGGTAATGTGGTTCACAATCTAGGTGTGATGAACTGGCAGGCTGGTGCACCAGCCTATCCTTGGGCGCTTACTTTTAATCATGAAGTGAAGCGTTTGCTTCATGTCCACGATGTCAATGCCCTAGCAAATTATCATGCATTGTCAGGAGCCGCGCTGAGTGTACCGACCGCAGAACACTATTTGCCATTCTTATATATCGCTGCACTGATGACCGAAGATGATCCGATTCTCGAATTAGTCGATGGCGTGGAAGGAGGTTCGATCACCATGTTGTCGGTGCAAATTGGTGAATCTGAGAGAGTAAATTAACGAGTGATGTGGCAATAGTCATCTACAATTCTCTATAAAACAAAAAAGCCCTAGAGCAAAATGCTTTAGGGCTTTTTGTTGCCTGATGGATTGCCTGTCAACAATCCATATCAGTTACTTACAATGAACGCGCAATGATCTCTTTCATAATCTCACTCGCTCCACCGTAAATCCGTTGGACACGCGCATCCGCGTACATCTGAGTAATCGGATATTCCAGCATATAACCATAGCCGCCAAAGAACTGGAGACACTCATCAATGATCTTACACTCCAGCTCACTCAAATTCAGTTTGACGATAGAAGCGGTTACCGTATCTAGATCGCCCTCAACCATTCGCTGAATACACTCATCGACAAAAGCACGCGCCATCACTGCTTGTGCTTTTGCATCTGCCAATTTGAAGCGTGTATTTTGCATCTCAATCAGTGGCTTGCCAAAAGCCTTACGCTCGCGCGTATACGCAATGGTCAGCTCTAATGCATGCTCAATCACCGCCATCGCAGTAATCCCCAGCATTAAGCGTTCATAAGGCAATTCACTCATTAGGTGAGCAAAGCCCTTCCCTTCCACTCCACCAAGTAAATTCGCTGCAGGAACACGCACCTCATCAAAATACAGCTCACAGGTATCTTGACCTTTTTGACCGAGTTTTTCCAAAATACGCCCGACTTTAAAGCCTTTTGCATTCTTCGTTTCTAGCAGAAACAGCGACACACCTTTTGCGCCAGCATCTGGATTTGTTTTAGTAACGACTACAATCAGATCAGCCAGATAGCCATTGGAAATAAAAATCTTTGAACCGCTAATCACATAATCATCGCCATCACGCACCGCACGCGTGCGCACACCTTGAAGATCAGAACCTGCACCCGGTTCTGACATCGCAATTGCACCCACCATTTCGCCTGAAGCCAAAAGTGGCAGATATTTTTGTTTCTGCTCGTCAGTTCCTTGATTCAGAATATAATGTGCTGCAATCGCATGAACATGGGCACCAAAAGCGCGATCATTGGCGTAACCAAGTTCTTCAAATAAAACGGCCATATGCGCATAAGTTCCGCCACTACCGCCATACTCCTCAGGCACATCTGCCAGTAGCACACCCAGCGCCCCAGCTTTGTTCCAAACGTCACGATCGACGTGTTGCTGTTTCGCCCATTTTTCACCATGAGCCGCAATCTCAGTTTGAACAAAACGTCGAACAGAGTCTCGATAAAGCTCTAAATCCGAGTCCATCCAGCGTTTTTTTGGCATATTCATTTGTTTGTCATTCCCATCATCATATCTGTAGAAACTATTTAAATACCCTATTTCAAGTCAATGTTTAAAACACAAATTTCCTGACTCAGATATCCATCTTATTCGCGTTGGATTTAATCATAAGGTGTCATCTAGTTGCATTGGCAGTTCTCTACAGTGTGAGACAAGGACTAAATAGGAAATGCCAGTACACCCAAAATCATCATCCTGAATCACTGCTTTTCACCTCACTGAATGATTCGAAAATGACTGATGAGTTTTGTAATAATACGGTCTCCACAATATGCAACCAGTTGCATATACAACCACCTCTCTTTAGAATCTATTGATCATCTTTATAAGCACATATGCCAAAGATCTTTATTTAGACTCTCTTTTAAACTGCCCACGTCAACCTAGAAATAGAGCGAATCGATATGTTTGAAGTACAAACCAGTCTGCCTGAAACAACCAATCAACCCCGAACTCGCCCACAGAAACCACGCATCTATTGCCAAGACAACTCTCGCAATCGTCAAATCATTCATAGCCTTGATCAACTACAACACGTCTACCGACCTACGCCTTGGCTATTCAATGGTCATTTACAGATGATGTTTTTAAGTGCGCGTAAAAATAATGCAGTGCAGGCCTATGACCACATTGAACAACTCACGATGAGTGATGGTGGTCAGACAGCATTAGCATGGGTGGGTTATGAACTACAGCCAACGACGCCTACGATTGTCGTATTGCATACGCTCACGGGTAGTCCAAAAAGCATGCAGGAACTGGTCTTAGATCTGCACAACACGACAGGCTGGCGTATAGTGCTTTGTGTACGTCGTGGACATGCAGATCTCCCACTGACTCAGCCACAGTTTAATATTTTTGGGTCTGTGACAGATTTGCATGAACAACTCGAAATCATTCATGCCCGTCTACCTGAATCAACACTCTACGGCGTTGGCTCATCTGCTGGCTCTGGATTATTGGTGCGTTATTTAGGAACAATGGGATCGAAAGCACTTCTAAGTGCAGCTTTTGCCTATAGCCCAGGCTACAACACCGATACGGGCTTTGATCATATTCAGCCATTTTACAGTCGTTATATGGCCAAAAAACTGCTGCGAAAATTTGTCGAACCACGCACGAAACATATCGCACATCTCTCAACGTTTAATCGCCTACGCAATTCAAAAAATTTGAGTGAATTTCATCGTCATGCATTTGAATTCGCAGGTTACAACAGTTATGAAGAATATGCGCACGACATCAACCCTATGCGTGTTTTCACACACATTAGCGTGCCAATGATGATTCTCAATGCCGAAGATGATCCTGTTTGCAACATTCAAAATGCCGCGCCGTATCTCGATACAATGCGCAAAATGCCGAATTTAATTCTGGTCACAACTGCGCACGGCAGTCATTGCGCGCATTATGAAGGATGGCGAGCTAAATCATGGGCAGGTCGATTAATCGGGCAATATTTAAAGACCATACATGCGTTACCCACTCAATCAGCGAGTTAATAGCAGTATGTATTCCTGTGGTCGTTAAAGACTCGGTTTTCGTTTGCCCTTGCGAGAGAGATTCTCTAGCAGAGCCTCTCTTGCATCTTCTTTTGCTTTGACCTTTCGAGCAGCAACTCGCCTAGCGGCATCATCGACAAAACGGACTTGCTGCTCAATCGCTGACTTTTCCTCAGCTGTCGCTTCCTCGATCTCAAAATTCATCATAATCATTTCATCCTTTATGTCCACTTTAACTCAACAATGAACTCATTCATTGTCTCAGCAGTACAAATACGCTTTTCCATCAAAATAGCTTAGGGCGTGTTGACATTTGATCTTTGCAATGAAAAATGAGCAAAATTGGTCTTAGACAAGGCAATCCGTGCAGACAATATCAATATATTGGCAAACGGATTAACGCAGGATAAGAACAATTTTGCCATTTTTCATGCAAAAGCAATGTAATTGGCATTAAATTTATCACAAAATTTGGGGGCGAGATCAAATGTCAACACGCCCTAATTAATAAGATCTAAGCGATCAATAAATTCAGTGATCTATACAAACTAATTCACAACAAAGGTCTGCCTCTTAATCATCTGATTACACATGAAATAAGCCTCGATTGAAGATTTACAACACTCAGGAATCACATTCATTTACGAATGAAATATCACAGATATACTTGCATATCGTAAAAATACGATATATATTTCGCTCCATCGCGATAAAACGTTATACAGATTCTACGATGACTACTCCAATTGACCTTGATGAAATTATTAAAGCCCTCGCTCATCCAACACGCCGAGAAATGCTGGCGTGTTTGAAGAATCCAGAACAACACTTTGGTTCACAAGAACATCCTTTTGAATTCGGTGTTTGTGCTGGGAAATTTGCGCAATGCGGCTTATCCCAATCAACCGTATCTGCACATCTTGCAGTTTTGCAACGCGCACAACTGATCAGTTGCAAGAAAGTCGGGCAATGGAATTTTTTCAAGCGCAATGAAGAAGTGATCTCAGAATTTTTACTGCAAATGGGTAAAGAGCTGTAATTCATTTTTAAATGAATGACGTATTACTCATCGGCTAAATCATTGTTGTTCTCCATAGGAATGATTCACATGACTACGCTATTCGATCCCATCACGATCGGTGATCTTGAACTCCCTAATCGCATTATCATGGCGCCATTGACTCGCTCACGCGCCAGCGAAGGTCGCGTACCCAACGCACTCATGGCGGAATACTATGTGCAGCGCGCATCCGCTGGTTTAATCATGAGTGAAGCAACCTCTGTCACCCCAATGGGTGTCGGTTACGAAAATACACCGGGCATTTGGTCAGACGAACAAGTCGCAGGTTGGCGTTTAGTTACCGATGCTGTCCATGCTGCTGGCGGACGTATCATCATGCAATTGTGGCATGTCGGACGTATCTCCGATCCATCTTTACTAGACGGTCAAGCACCCGTTGCACCAAGTGCAATTGCAGCACAAGGTCACGTCAGTCTATTACGTCCAGAACGACCATACCCTACTCCACGCGCTCTAGAAACTTCTGAGATTGCGGATGTTGTTGAGGCATATCGCAAAGGCGCTGAAAATGCAAAATTAGCAGGCTTTGATGGCGTATTTGTACATGGCGCAAATGGCTACCTACTCGATCAATTCCTGCAAGACAGCACCAATCAACGCACCGATCAATATGGCGGCTCACTCGAAAATCGTGCACGTTTACTACTGGAAGTGACCGATGCAGTGATTTCTGTATGGGGCGCGTCGCGTGTAGGCGTCCATCTCGCACCACGTGCTGATGCGCATAACATGGGTGACTCTGACCGCGCAACCACGTTCAATTATGTCGCAACAGAACTGGGTAAACGCAAAATTGCCTTTATCAGTGCACGTGAAAAAGAAGGGACTGATAGTCTTGGTCCACAGTTGAAAGCTGCTTTTGGTGGTATTTACATTGCCAATGAACGCTTCACCAAAGACTCAGCTAATGCTTCGCTTGCCAAAGGCGATGCTGATGCAATTGCTTTTGGCGTACCGTTCATTGCCAACCCTGATTTGCCTGAACGCCTTGCACAAGGTGCTGAACTCAATAAAGCACGCCCAGAATTGTTCTACGGTAATGGTGCAGCAGGTTATACAGACTACCCAACGCTTTAAAACACTTTAAAAACAACATCACTCTCCTGTCGTCCAATAACTCAAGATCCAAGGATCTTGAGTCGGACAGTCTTTTCTATTCTTTGGAGAAATCCGTGGACACTTCAACAATAAAGTCGAATGTGATTGATCTCAACCCGATGGAAGACAAACCGCAGTCTGCATTGAAATCATGGTTTGCTTTGCTCTCTGTCGCAATTGGTGCTTTCGCTCTTGTTACGAGCGAATTCCTACCTGTGGGATTACTCAGTGATATTGCAACGGACTTAAATATTAGCGTTGGCACTGCTGGACTCATGGTGACTGCGCCGGGTGTCATTGCCGCTTTTGCAGCACCACTCGTCACGGTTGGTGTGGGAAAAATAGATCGGCGCTATTTATTATGGGCTTTAACATTGCTCATGATTATTTCCAATCTCATTGCAACGTTTTCCAATAATTTCACAATCCTATTAATCGGTCGCTTACTACTTGGTCTAGGCATTGGTGGATTCTGGTCAATTGCGGTCGCACTCAGTGGTCGCCTTGCCCCACCCGGCGTAGAAATGGGACGTGCATCCTCAGTGATTTTTACAGGGGTTACATTAGCAACCATTCTAGGCGTTCCTTTGGGTGCTTGGATCGGGAGTGAATTTGGTTGGCGTTCATCCTTTGCCATTACAGGTCTTTTAGGTGCAGTTGTACTCGTGGGTCAGTTGCTGATGCTGCCTGCACTACCTGCAACCACAGCCGTAAAAATGCGAGATCTTCCTGTTTTATTCCAGCATAAATATGCACGAATCGGATTACTGGGTATCGTTCTACTCGTCTTAGCTCACTTCTCGACCTATACCTATGTGACGCCGTTTTTAAAACATAACGCAGGCTTTGATGGCAACTTAATCAGTACGCTGTTATTGGTTTATGGCGTTGCAGGCGTCGTCGGTAATGTCATCGCAGGTTGGGCAACATCTCGAAATATTCGCTGGTCATTTATGGCAGTTGTCACCCTCATTGGTGCTGCAATGATCTTATTTCCGATCTTTGCGGGGCATCTCACAGGAGCTGTATTGACGATCGCATTGTGGGGATTAGCATTCGGCGCGATGCCAACATGCGCCAATATGTGGATGTTCGCTGCAGTTCCTGAAGCAATGGAAGGCGGTGCTGCTATGCTGGTATCGACTTTTCAGGTAGGCATTGCTGTAGGCTCACTGTTAGGCGGCAGCATCGTCGATCACTTTAATATCCCTAGTATCATGTGGGTTGGTGGCTTACTCGCCATCATGTCGTTACTTTCACTGTCCATCTGGGGACGTGGACTACCCAATACTGTGGGAACAACAGCTCCAAACTCGGCGCATTAATTTTCCTCTCGTAATAAAAAATCCCGTGTCATAACGTGGGATTTTTTATGATGAAGTTTGAGTAAAAATATCTACGATTGTTAGTGATCCAACCAATCTATAGAAGTTCAATGAATCCTACTCATCCACATCAAAATAAGCATAGACTAAGCAAATAACGCAAAAATTTGAAAGCAAGAAACAGAGTGTGGCACAACGCATCATCCTTCAGAATGAATACAACCGAAGTGATGATGTCAGGGAAATTCACATGAATACGTTCACTCAAAAACCATCTGATAAAACACAGTACGCGACCGACGACGCACGCTGGGCAGCCATCATTGCTCGTGATAAAAATGCCGACGGCTCATTTTATTACGCCATTACAACGACGGGTATTTACTGCTACCCTTCATGCCCTTCTCGACTTGCCTTACGCAGCAATACACATTTTTTTGATACTGCACTCGATGCAGCGCAAGCAGGATTTCGACCTTGTAAACGCTGTAAATCCGATCAAGAAACACCCTCAATCCGTGATGCACGTATCATTGCTCAAGCTTGTCGAATGATTGAAGATGCTGAAGAAACTCCATCTTTAGATGTTCTTGCTCAATCGCAAAATATGAGTCGCTTCCACTTTCATCGCTTGTTCAAATCCATCACAGGCATCACACCAAAAGCCTACTCAACCGCACACCGCGCAAATAAAATCAGAACTGAATTAACTACCCATAACACATCGATTACCGATGCCACTTATAACGCAGGATTTAATTCCAGTGGTCGCTTTTATGCTCAATCAACAGAGATACTCGGCATGACTCCAACAAATTTTAAGAATGGCGGAAGCTCTGAAATCCTCCACTACAGTATTGGAACCTGTTCGTTCGGACCAATTTTAGTTGCGCGTAGTGAAAAAGGCATTTGTGCAATTCTGATTCACAATGACAACAACCCGATATTAGCTGACCTACAAAAACGCTTTCCGAAAGCCACATTAATAGAAGACCAACGCGACTTTCATCATTGGCTTGCCCAAGTCATTCAGTTTGTAGAGACTCCGAAACAGAACTTAGAACTACCACTCGATATTCGTGGAACCGTATTTCAACAACGTGTGTGGCAGATTCTGCAAAAAATCCCACTTGGTACGACTGCAAGCTATACCGACATTGCTACAGCGCTTGGTGATCCGAAGGCTGTTCGCGCGGTCGCTAGAGCTTGTGCAGCAAATCCAATTGCACTTTTAGTGCCCTGTCATCGCGTCATTCGTAGTGATGGCGGCATCTCAGGTTATCGCTGGGGTGTAGAAAACAAACTGACCTTGATCTCACGCGAGGCTGCACAATGTCCAGCTTAGTCACGTTACAACAAACGATTCACACCAATACACAGCCAGTCATTGAGCGTTTAAATCTATTGAATTGGTCACACATCGACCAAACCTTAAATCAACAAGGCTGGTGCGTCATCAACAGCCTATTTTCAACCGAAGAATGTTTAACGACTGCTGCAATGTATACCAATGAATCCTTGTATAGAAAACGCATCATTATGAATAATCACGGCTTTGGTCGCGGTGAATATCAATACTTTCGCTATCCGCTGCCTGATTTAATCGCGCAATTACGCACCGCACTTTATAGCCACCTACAGTCCATCGCTAATCAATGGAATGAAGCAATGAACATTGATGTTCGATACCCAGAACAACATAAGGATTTTATTGATCGTTGTCATCAGGAAGGACAAAATCACCCAACGCCTCTCATCCTTCAATACAATGCAGGCGACTACAATTGTCTACATCAAGATCTCTATGGCAAACATATGTTCCCCTTGCAAGCTTCAATTTTACTCTCGCAGCCCGAACAGGATTTTAAAGGTGGGGAATTTGTCCTGACTGAGCAGCGCCCACGAATGCAATCCCGCGCTCACGTCATTCCACTATCTCAAGGCGATGCCCTCATTTTTGCAGTACATCAACGACCTGTGCAAGGTAGCCGCAGTCTTTATCGAGTCAATCTTAGGCATGGTGTCAGTGAGATTCGATCTGGACACCGACATACCCTTGGCGTAATTTTCCATGATGCACAATCATAAGCAAGCCAATAGCGAAATATCAACATCATGCAAAATAAACAAGATAGTCAAACAATTGACCTCTTTGCTGAGATAAATGAAGTTAATCCCAAGCGTATTGAACTTGGCGAAGAAGCCGTGATCTTGCGTGGTTATGCCACCGATATTGCTACCGAGTTATTCGCCGAGATCAACGCCATCATCGCTGAATCTCCATTGCGGCAGATGCAAACACCAAATGGCTACACCATGTCCGTTCGCACTAGCAGTTGTGGGCCATATGGCTGGGTTTCTGATCAGCGCGGCTATCGTTATGCACAAATAGACCCTCTCACCAATCGACCGTGGCCTGCTTTACCCACTCGATTTTTAGAGCTTGCTCATCATGCAGCTCAGACAGCAGGATTTGAAAAATTTGTTCCGGACTGTTGCCTGATCAATAGCTATCAAGCAGGTGCCAAACTCTCCCTTCACAAGGATAAAGACGAACACGACTTTACTGCACCCATTGTCTCAGTATCGCTAGGTCTACCTGCGATATTTCTCTTCGGCGGTTTAAATCGCTCTGATAAAACTCAGCGTTATCGATTGGAACATGGCGATGTCGCAGTCTGGGGTGGAAAATCACGTCTTGCCTATCATGGAATTTCACCTATTATTGACGGGAATCACCCTCTTACAGGCCATCAACGAATCAACATTACCTTCCGCAAAGTCATGTAAAAATGAGCAATTAATCGACTACAAATAACGCTCTAACACGGTATGATCAAATCACAATACAAATGAATAATGACTAGGTCTTTCTTATGCCTAAAAAACATCATCACAACCAAATGCCCTACAGCCCTGCCGAGCATTATTTAGCCGAACTAGATACGGATTGGGCGAAACTAATTGCCGATATAGGTCCACATCCAGAGCGCACTCATTCAAATCAAGAACCTTACGAAGCACTCATCAGAGCCGTTGCACATCAACAACTCCATGGTAAAGCAGCTGAAAATATTCTAAATCGATTAGTCGCTTATTACCCTAATAGTACATTCCCCTCTCCAGATCAAATATTTGCAACGACCATTGAACAGCTACGAAGCTTTGGGTTTTCTAATAGTAAAGCCGTGACAATTTTGGGTATCGCTGAGAAAACTTTAGAAGGTACAGTTCCAACACGCATCATCGCAGAAACATTGACGAATGAAGAGCTGATCAAACGTCTAGTGACTCTACGAGGAATTGGACAATGGACTGTAGAAATATTCTTAATGCACACACTCCATCGACCAGATATTTTACCTGTTGATGACTTTGGCATTCGAGAAGGTTGGAAAGTTTTAAAAGCCCTAGAAGAACAGCCTAAACCGAGACAACTCGCGGAATTTGGAAAAGTATTAAGCCCATATCGGACAACCGCAAGTTGGTATTTATGGAGAGCCGCAGATCGAGCCAAACAAAAGAAATAGCACTAAAACTAAAAACAAAAAGACCAGCATTAAGCTGGTCTTTTTATCAAAACTGAATTAATTATTCAGCTTCAACTGCTGCTGCACCGATTTGGCGATCAACCAGTTCTACATACGCCATTGGCGCTGCATCACCTGGACGGAAGCCAGCTTTCAGTACACGTAAATAACCGCCTTGGCGAGTCTTGTAACGTGGACCGAGAACGGTAAACAGTTTACCAACCATCGCTGGGCTACGCGTACGCGCAAACGCAAGACGACGATTCGCAACAGAATCAACTTTTGCCAAAGTGATTAACGGCTCGGCAACGCGGCGCAATTCTTTAGCTTTTGGCAAGGTGGTTTTAATGAGTTCATGCTCAAACAACGAGTTTGCCATGTTTTGGAACATAGCTTTACGATGGCTGCTTGTGCGACCCAGTTTCACACCACTATTACGATGACGCATGGTGATATTCCTAAATTAGCGGCTACGGTAGGCAAAACGGTCATCGACACGTAGGCTGGCTGGTGGCCAGTTATCCAAACGTAAACCGAGTGACAGGCCTTTCGAAGCCAATACATCTTTGATTTCGGTAAGCGACTTTTTGCCCAAATTTGGAGTTTTGAGCAGTTCAACTTCAGTACGCTGAACCAGATCGCCAATGTAATAAATGTTTTCCGCTTTCAGACAGTTCGCAGAACGAACGGTCAATTCCAAATCATCTACTGGACGTAAAAGGATTGGATCAACCTCTTCACGACTAGCAACTGGCTCTGGAGTATGGTCTTTTTGCAGGTCAACAAAAATAGCAATTTGTTGTTGCAGAATCGTCGCTGCCTTCCGAATTGCTTCTTCAGGATCAACGGTACCATTGGTTTCAAGCTCAATAACTAGCTTGTCCAAATCGGTACGCTGCTCAACACGCGCATTTTCTACAGTGTAAGAAACACGCTTAATTGGACTATAGCTTGCATCCAATTGCAGACGACCCACAGGGCGAGTCTCGCCTTCTGGATAACGAATGTCTGCTGGCTCATAGCCACGACCACGCGTGACTTTTAAGCGCATTTTCAGATGACCATTTGCACCCAATTGAGCAATCACATGATCTGGATTCACAATTTCAACATTATGTGGCAATTGAAGATCGGCAGCAGTCACAGTACCTGGACCTTGCTTGTCGATTGTCAATGTTGCTTCATCTTGCTCAAACAGCTTGATTGACAAGCCCTTCAAGTTCAAAAGCAACTCAACCACATCTTGTTGCAAGCCTTCGAGTGTGCTGTACTCATGCTCAACACCTTCGATCTCAGCTTCAACCACGGCAGCGCCAGTGAGAGAAGACAATAAGATACGACGTAGGGCATTACCCAGCGTGTGGCCAAAACCACGCTCAAGCGGCTCAAGAATTACTTTTGCCGAAGTTCCTGACACCGCATCAACCTTAATTGCATGCGGAGTTAGAAATTCATTTGCAGTGCTCATCATTTGCCACCTCGATGGATTATTTCGAATACAGTTCGACGATCAAGCTTTCATTGATTTCAGCTGGCAAGTCGGCACGATCAGGCTTAGCCTTGAATGTACCTTCCATTTTACTGTGATCTACATCCATCCAACTTGGGATACCACGTTGTGCACCCAATTCAATTGCGCTCTTAATACGTAATTGATTTTTTGCACCTGCGTGAATCGCAATCACATCGCCTGGCTGAACTTGAATTGAAGCAATGTTAACGCGAATTGCTTCTTCTTTGCCTGCACGCTTCAGCGTAACACTGCGATGGCTAACCAACTGACGCGCTTCTGCACGTGTTGAGCCAAAGCCCATGCGATAGACCACGTTGTCTAGACGGCTTTCTAATAACTGCAGTAGGTTTTCACCAGTTGCGCCACGTGAGCGCGCTGCTTCTTTGTAGTAGTTACTGAATTGACGCTCAAGCACACCGTAAATACGACGAACTTTTTGCTTTTCACGCAACTGTAGCGCATAGTCTGACTGTTTTGCACGGCTTTGACCGTGTTGACCAGGTGCACGCTCTGATTTCTTTGTTTTCACATCAAACGGTTTAACGCCTGATTTTAACTGCAAATCTGTCCCTTCGCGACGCGAGAGTTTGCATTTTGGACCAATATAACGAGCCATGAATGATTCTCCTTAAACGCGACGTTTCTTAGACGGGCGGCAGCCATTGTGAGGGATTGGCGTCACGTCTGTGATGCTGTTGATCTTATAACCCGCTGCGCCCAAAGCACGTACCGCAGATTCACGACCTGGACCTGGACCTTTAACCAGAACATCCAAATTTTTTAAACCGTATTCCGATGCTGCTTTACCAGCAACTTCTGCCGCAACCTGCGCAGCAAACGGAGTAGATTTACGTGAACCACGGAAGCCCTGTCCACCTGAAGTGGCCCAGGCCAGTGCATTACCTTGACGATCGGTAATGGTCACAATGGTGTTATTAAAAGATGCGTGTATGTGTGCGATCCCCTCAGAGACGGTACGGGTGACCTTCTTGCGGACGCGAGTATCTTTAGCCATCTTTTAGCTTCCTGAAGCAATTATTTCTTGATTGGTTTACGCGGACCCTTACGAGTACGTGCATTAGTCTTGGTGCGTTGACCACGAACAGGTAAACCACGACGATGACGCAGACCACGGTAGCAGCCCAAGTCCATCAAACGTTTAATATTCATGGATATTTCACGACGTAAGTCACCTTCTGTCGAAACATTAGCAACTTCTGCGCGAATCGCATCTAACTGTACATCCGATAACTCACGAACTTTAGTCGTCGGAGCAATCCCAGTCGCTGCCAAAATCTTAGCAGCTGTGTGACGACCGATACCAAAAACATAAGTCAACGAAATGACAGCATGCTTGTTATCCGGAATATTGACACCGGCAATACGTGCCATACATCTCTCTCCAAATACTACAATTAAAAAAGTAGTACAACAAAAGCAGGCGCTGCAAAATCATGCGCCCCATCAAAAACGAAGGGGCGAATAATACAACAGCGTACCTACAAAAATCAACAAGCAACAAAGATTAAATTAAAAATTAACCTTGACGCTGTTTGTGACGTGGCTCAACGCTACAAATCACGCGAACCACTCCATTGCGACGGACAACTTTACAGTTACCGCACATTACTTTTACTGAAGCACGAACTTTCATGTGACACCTCTAGTAGACAACATGATCATCAATAAAGCGTTTTACAACTCGCTCTTATTTACGACCACTTCCTTTCATTAACGACTGATTTTGATACTGCTGCGAAGTCATGTGCGCTTGCACTTGAGCCATAAAATCCATCACAACCACAACAACGATCAGTAGAGATGTTCCACCGAGGTTAAACGGTATATTGAATCCTGCTTGTAAAAACATAGGCAGCAAACAAATGATGGTCATATAAATCGCACCGATAAACGTCAATCGATTCAAAATATGATCCAAATAACGTGTGGTCTGATCGCCAGGACGAATACCTGGGACATATGCTCCACTACGCTTCAGATTTTCTGATACTTCTTTCGGGCTAAACATCAAAGCCGTATAAAAATAACAGAAGAAAATAATTAATATCGCAAACAAGACCAGATAAAGTGGCTGACCAGGAGATAATACCAACGCAAAATCTTGCAAAAACCGCTGCATCATATTTGGATTAGGCGCATTACCAATCCACTGTCCCAAACTTGCAGGAAACAGTAATAATGAACTTGCAAAAATTGCAGGAATTACACCTGACATATTAATCTTAAGCGGAAGATGCGTCTGTTGAGCTGCAAAAACTTGACGACCTTGTTGACGTTGCGCATAGTTAACAGGAATACGACGTTGAGCCCGTTCCATAAATACGACAGCAGCAATCACAGCCAAAGCCAGAATAGCCACAACAAACAAAGTAATTAAACTACCTTGCCCTTGTTTAACACCTTCAAATGCTTGTGCGATATGGGCTGGTAGACCTGCGACAATCCCTGCAAAAATTAGCATGGAAATACCGTTACCGACACCACGTTCAGTAATCTGCTCACCCAACCACATCATAAACATTGTACCTGCCACCAAAGAGGTAACAGCTGGCACATAAAAATCTAAGCCTGAACTTAATGTAATCTGCTGACTAATCAATCCTGCACACATTGCAATTGCTTGCACTAGACCTAAGCCTAATGTGCCATAACGAGTATATTGACTGATCTTACGTCGACCTGATTCACCTTCTTTTTTAATCGCTTCTAATGACGGAACCACAGTTGTCATTAGTTGAACGATAATTGAGGAGGAAATATAAGGCATAATTCCCAATGCAAGAATTGACATCCGTTGTAACGCACCACCAGAAAACATGTTAAACATGCTTAGGATGGTGTTTTCGTTCTCTTTAAACAGATGCGCAAGACGTTCTGGGTTAATACCCGGTACAGGCACATGTGATCCAAGACGGAAAACAACTAAAGCACCAAGCAGAAACATAATACGCTGCATCAGCTCACGGTAGCCCTGACGGGCTACTGGATCTTTCATTGCGGCACGGGCATCAACACGAGCATTACTACGAGTGGTCGGTGGCTGTGCCATGCGAATTATGCTCCTGCAGTTTCAGTAGTCGCTTCGACTTTGCCACCAGCAGCAGTAATTGCAGCTAGAGCACCTTTAGTCAAAGTCACGCCTTTACCTACGGTAAAAGCACGGGTCACTTCGCCAGACAACATGATCTTGACGCGTACTTTGTCATTACGGACAAGGTTTGCAGCTTTTAAAGTTTCAAGAGTAACGATATCACCCTCAACTTTATTAAGTTCTGAAAGACGCACTTCTGCAACTTTCAAACCTTTCAAGCTAGTAAAACCAAATTTTGGCAAACGACGATATAAAGGCATTTGACCGCCTTCAAAACCTGGACGTAAGCTAGAACCTGTACGTGAACTTTGGCCTTTAACACCACGACCACCAGTTTTGCCAAGTCCTGAACCAATACCGCGACCCAAGCGACGGCGCGGCTTAACCGAACCTTCTGCTGGTGACAGTTCATTTAATTTAAGAGTCATGGCATCAATCCTCGACACGAACCATATAGTAAACTTGATTAATCATGCCGCGATTAGATGGAGTGTCAAGCACTTCAACAGTATGATTAATACGACGTAAACCAAGACCTTTCAATGAAAGTTTATGGTTTTTCAAGCGATGTGCGCTTGATTTAATTTGGGTAACCTTAATGGTTTTTGCTGTAGTCATGGCTGCTTATCCTCGGATTTCTTCGACAGACAGGCCGCGCTTCGCTGCAACTTTCTCTGCAGAGGTCATGCTCTTCAAGCCTTTAAACGTTGCATAAACAACGTTAGTCGCATTGGTAGAGCCGTAGCACTTTGCCAGAACGTTTTGTACACCAGCAACTTCAAGCACTGCACGCATTGCACCACCCGCGATTACACCAGTACCTTCAGAGGCAGGTTGCATGTAAATACGTGAAGCACCATGTGTTGAGTTGATTGGATGCTGAAGTGTCGTGCCGTTAAGATCAACAGAGATCATGTTACGACGAGCTGCTTCAAGAGCCTTAGCAATCGCAGCTGGCACTTCACGTGCTTTACCACGACCAAAACCTACACGACCATTACCATCACCAATCACAGTCAATGCTGTGAAAGAGAAAATACGACCACCTTTTACGACTTTTGCTACACGATCTACTGCAACCAGTTTCTCAGTAAAGCCGTCGTTTTGTTGTTCAACTTTTTCACGTGCCATGATTAGAACTCCAACCCGCCGCTACGTGCAGCATCAGCTAACGCTTTGATGCGGCCATGATATTTAAAACCAGAACGGTCAAATGCTACTTTAGTTACACCCGCTGCTTTAGCACGTTCAGCAATCAGATTGCCTACTTTAGTTGCTGCATCGATGTTACCAGTTGCGCCTGAGCGCAGTGTGCTATCAAGCGTAGACGCTTGTGCCAATACTGTGCTGCCGTCTGCTGAAATAATTTGTGCGTAGATATGACGCGGTGTGCGATTTACGCACAAGCGAGTCGCACCATTGGCACGAATATGTAAGCGGGTGCTCTTGGCACGACGCAAACGCGATTGTTTCTTGTCGTTCATGCTGACTCCCCTTACTTCTTCTTAGCTTCTTTACGAATGATGACTTCATCCGAGTAGCGCACACCTTTACCTTTATATGGCTCTGGAGCACGGAACGCACGAATATTCGCAGCAGCCTGACCTAAAATGTGCTTATCAATAGACTTAAGCACGATTTCAGTTGGCGTTGGTGTTTCCGCGGTTACACCAGCTGGCAATTGAAAATCGATTGGATGTGAATATCCAAGCGCCATATTCAACACTGTGCCTTTAGCTTGTGCTTTATAACCCACACCAACCAGTTGCAGCTTACGCTCGAAACCAGCATTTACACCTTGTACAAGATTATTCAATACTGAACGCGCAGTACCAGTTTGCATCCACGCAGCTTGAGTATCTGACACTGGAGAAACAGAAAGAACACCTTCTTCAACTTTTAACGTAACCAAACTATGGAGGTTATGAGTCAGCGTACCTTTGCTGCCTTTAACTGTTACAGTTTGTCCTTGCAAAGTGACCTCAACACCTTTCGGTAGAGTCACTGGGGCTTTGGCCACACGAGACATGAGATCACCTATTACGCGACGATAGCAATCACTTCACCGCCCACACCAGCGCTACGCGCGGCACGATCAGTCATGATGCCTTGATTAGTAGAAACGATGGCAATGCCAAGGCCTTGTTTAACGCGTGGTAAATTATCTTTACCAACATACTGGCGAAGTCCAGGGCGACTAACACGTTTAACCAGTTCGATGACTGATTTGCCTTCATAATATTTCAGGCCGATAGTTAATGTACTTTTCCCACCTTCTTGCGCTTCCAGATTTGCTTCAGACACATAGCCTTCAGCAACTAACAAATCAGCAATCGCTTTTTTGAGCTTTGAGCCTGGCATAGAAACACTTGGTTTCTTCGCCATCTGGGCGTTACGAACACGCGTAAGCATGTCGGCGACGGTATCTTGCATACTCATAATTGAGTTCCTTAAAAACAACCTTAAAAGCAGTATTGTCACCCTAATTAGTAACAACTTACTTTCATCTAAACAGCTAAATAGCTGTTACAACAAAGCAGCTGATGCGAACATCAGCTGCTTTCACTTGATTTGGTCTTACCAGCTTGCTTTTACAACACCTGGTACATCGCCTTGCATAACCATTTCACGCAATTTGTTACGAGCAAGCCCGAACTTACGGAAATAACCATGTGGACGACCTGTCAAACCACAACGATTACGTTGACGTACAGGAGATGAATCACGTGGCAAAGCTGCAAGCTTTACCACTGCTTCATAACGCGCTTCATCAGTTGCATTTACATCACTGATGGTTGCTTTCAACGCATCACGGCGAGTTTTGTATTTTGCCACCAATTTCGTGCGCTTATGCTCACGATTGATCATACTTTGCTTAGCCATAACTGCCTCTTAGCGGAAAGGGAAGCCGAAAGCGCGCAACAAAGCACGACCTTCGTCATCGGTACGAGCGGTCGTCGTGATGGTAATATCCATACCACGAATCCGATCAATTTTATCAAACTCGATTTCAGGGAACATAATTTGTTCTTTGAGACCAAGTGAATAGTTACCACGACCATCAAATGACTTTGGAGAAAAACCACGGAAGTCACGAATACGAGGAATAGCAATCGCCACTAAGCGATCCAAAAATTCGTACATACGCTCGCCACGCAAAGTGACTTTACAGCCAATTGGCCAGCCTTCACGAATCTTGAAACCTGCGATTGAATTACGCGCCAAAGTTACTACAGGTTTTTGGCCTGCAATCTGAACCATATCAGTCAGCGCACCGTCCAACAGTTTTTTGTCCTGAGACGCACCACCAACACCCATATTCAGAGTAATTTTGGTAATACGAGGAATTTGCATGACATTTTCAAGATTCAAATCCGCTTGGATTTTCGCTTTGAGTTCGTCATTATAAAGCGTTTTAAGTCTGGCCATCGCCTTAACCTTTTCCTTTCAAATTTTTACTTTGCAGTCGCCACTGATTCACCGGTTGACTTGTACACACGAGTTTTAACACCCGCATCATCAATACGATAACCAGCACGATCCGCCTTTTGAGTCGCAGCATTAAACAACGCTACGTTGGAAATATGAAGCGCAGCTTCCTGAGCAACGATTGCACCTTCGGTACCTGCTGCTTGGTTGCCTTTTTTGTGCTTCTTGACAATGTTAAGTCCTTCGACTTTTACACGGTCTTCAGTAACAGACAGAACGACGCCCTGTTTGCCCTTATCTTTGCCTGCAATCAGAATTACTTGATCGCCTTTTTTAATCTTAGCCATGACTACCTCTTAAAGAACTTCAGGAGCCAGGGAAATGATTTTCATAAACTGCTCTGTACGCAATTCACGAGTCACTGGTCCAAAAATACGTGTTGCGATTGGCGCTTTATTGTTATTCAACAAGACGGCAGCATTGTCATCAAAACGAATCGAAGATCCGTCTGGACGGCGAATACCGAACTTGGTACGAACAACAACTGCGTTCATCACGTCACCTTTTTTGACGCGACCACGAGGAATCGCTTCTTTTACGGTAACTTTAATAATGTCACCCACCGACGCGTAACGGCGATGCGAACCGCCTAGTACTTTAATGCACATGACACGGCGCGCACCGCTGTTGTCTGCCACGTCGAGCATACTTTCGGTCTGAATCATTGCTCTACTCCACAACCTGACTGAATGAACAGCCAAATACTAATTTCAACTGATCGTAAATAAATAACGAACATCGGTGAATGATTTTAAGAAGGGCGAATCCTACCTTAAAATCACCACCGATGCAATCAAAACCTAGTCGTCACTTCACGCTATCAAGCAATACTGCTTAACAACTTAGTTTTGACCAGCAGTCTCAACAACTTCGACCAATGTCCAAGCCTTAGTTTTGGATAGTGGACGACATTCTTTGATCGTAACAACATCGCCTGTTTTACAGACGTTGTTTTCGTCGTGTGCATGAAGCTTGGTTGAGCGACGAATCATTTTTCCATAAACAGGATGTTTGATACGGCGTTCAATCAGGACAGTAATGGATTTATCCATTTTGTCGCTCACGACTTTACCAGTAACAGTGCGGGTGTTCGTTGCTACTGCTTGCTCAGTTACAAGTTCAGTCATTATCCGTTCCCCTTCTCAGCTGCGAGCTTTTCAGTCAACAGCGTCTTGATACGTGCGATCGATTTACGAGCAACTTGCACTTCGTGCGTTTTGCCCAATTGACCAGTCGCCTTAGCCATACGTAGACGGAATTGATTCAATTGTGTCTCATCGAGAACAACTTTCAACTCTTCTACTGATTTTTCACGTAGATCTTTAGTGCTCATTACATGATCGTCCGAGTAACGACGGTGGTCTTAAACGGCAGTTTTGCTGCTGCAAGCGCAAACGCTTCACGCGCTAGCTCTTCAGACACACCTTCAATTTCGTAAAGAACCTTACCAGGTTTAATTTCTGCGACCCAGTATTCAACACTCCCCTTACCTTTACCCATACGAACTTCGAGTGGTTTTTGTGTAATTGGCTTGTCTGGGAATACACGAATCCAGATTTTTCCACCGCGCTTAACGCGACGACTAATGGTACGACGAGCTGCTTCAATTTGACGGGCAGTAATACGACCACGTGCAATTGATTTCAGCGCAACAGTACCAAATGATACCGAGCTTCCGCGATGCGCTAGACCAGTATTACGGCCTTTGTGCATTTTACGAAATTTAGTACGCTTAGGTTGCAACATGACTTATTCTCCCTTCGCTGCTGGAGCGCGATCATTACGACCACGACCACCATCATTACGCGGGCGACGGTCATCACGACCTTCATTACGACGATCATTACGACCTTCTGCACGACGCTTACCACGATTTTCTTCAGCTGGTGCTGGGTTCATGACTTGTTTCATGCCACCCAAGATTTCGCCACGGAAAATCCACACTTTAACACCGATGGTGCCATAAGTCGTTTCAGCGCGTTCGCTTGCGTAATCAATGTCAGCACGTAAAGTGTGTAATGGTACACGACCTTCACGATACCACTCAGTACGTGCGATTTCTGCACCACCAAGACGGCCTGACACTTCAACCTTGATTCCTTTTGCACCAGCACGCATTGAGTTCTGTACTGCGCGTTTCATCGCACGACGGAACATCACACGCTTCTCAAGCTGGCTAGTAATGCTTTCAGCAACTAGACGAGCTTCAAGATCTGGACGATCAATTTCATCGATACTAACTTGCGCAGGAACACCCATCACTTTCGCGATTTCTTTCTGCAACACTTCAATATCTTCGCCTTTTTTACCAATCACAATGCCCGGACGTGCCGTGCTGATGGTAACTTTAGCGGCACCCGTTGGACGCTCGATCAGAATCTTGCTAACCATCGCACTTTTCAGTTTTTTGAACAGAAATGAGCGAACTTCCAAATCTTTAATCAGATTGTCAGCATAAGCTTTCGGACTTGCATACCAGTTCGAGTTGTGACGTTTAATCACACCAAGGCGGATGCCGATTGGATGGACTTTCTGACCCATATCAAACTCCTACCTTGACAGTGATGTGGCAAGTACGCTTACTAATACGATCTGCACGGCCTTTAGCACGTGGAGAGATACGTTTCAACGTAACACCTTCATCAACATAGATTGTAGAAACTTTAAGAGCATCTACATCCATACTATTGTTGTGCTCTGCGTTAGCAATCGCTGATTGCAAAGCTTTTTTAACTAATACAGCAGCTTTTTTGTTGCTGTAAGTCAGAATGTCGAGCGCACGTCCAACCGGCTTTCCGCGCACAAGGTCTGCGACCAAGCGAACTTTTTGTGCCGAGATGGCTGCACCGCGCAATATGGCAGTTACTTCAGTCATTTTTAGCACCTTACCGTTTGGATTTCTTGTCAACACCGTGACCACGATAGGTACGGGTTGGCGCGAATTCGCCGAGTTTGTGTCCAACCATTTGCTCGGAAACAATTACCGGCACGTGATTGCGACCATTGTGAACTGACAGAGTCAGTCCGACCATATCTGGCAGGATCATCGAACGGCGCGACCAAGTTTTGATCGGCTTGCGCGTATTGCTTGCCACAGCCGCTTCGACTTTGGCGAGCAAATGTGCATCGACGAACGGGCCTTTTTTCAGGGAACGAGGCATTGTCAGATTCCTTTACTTGACGCGACGATCGCGAACGATCATTTTGGTCGTACGTTTATTGCTGCGAGTTTTGTAACCTTTAGATTTTTGACCCCAAGGACTTACTGGCTGCATACCTTTATTGCGACCTTCACCACCACCGTGCGGATGGTCTACTGGGTTCATCGCCATACCGCGAACGGTTGGACGAACACCACGCCAGCGACTTGCACCAGCTTTACCCAGTGAGCGTAGGTTATTTTCACTATTAGAAACTTCACCTAACACTGCACGACATTCAACGTGAACTTTACGCATTTCACCTGAACGTAGACGCACGATTGCATAGCTACCATCACGACCGAGCAACTGTACCGAAGTACCCGCTGAACGAGCGATCTGAGCGCCTTTACCAATTTTCAACTCAAGACAATGCATGGTCGAACCGAGTGGCATGTTGCGCAATGGCAAACAGTTACCTGGACGGATTGGCGCATCATCACCAGACTGTACGCTGTCACCAGCATTCAAGCCTTTAGGAGCAATGATATAACGACGTTCACCATCAGCGTATTTGATCAACGCGATGTGAGCTGTACGGTTTGGATCATATTCAATATGTTCAACAATCGCTGGAATGCCGTCTTTAGTACGTTTGAAGTCAACCAAACGATAAAGTTGCTTGTGTCCACCACCGATATGACGAGTAGTGATACGACCAGCACTATTACGACCGCCAGTTCTTTGCTTGCTTTCTGTCAAAGGTGCATAAGGACGACCTTTGTGCAGATGACTGTGAACTACTTTCTCAACAAAGCGACGTCCTGGGGAGGTCGGTTTACATTTTACAATAGCCATAATTTTCGTCCTTATTCCGCTGCAGTTTCGGCGGATTCGCCCAAGTCAGCCATTTCAACATCTTGGCCAGCTTTCAGGGTGACGTAAGCTTTTTTGGTGTCCGAACGACGACCAATGGTTTTACCAAAGCGTTTGCTTTTGCCTTTAGTATTCAAGGTATTCACCTTTTCAACTTCGACATTAAACAAAAGCTCAATCGCTTTTTTAATTTCGAGTTTGGTTGCAGTTGATGCTACTTTGAACACCTGCACACCTTGCTCGCCTAAGTTCTGCGCTTTTTCAGAATAAACTGGTCCGAGCAGGACTTGATATAAACGTTCGTTGTTCATCCCAGTTCCACCTCTAGTTTCTTAGCGGCTTGTACTGACATGATCACTTTCTCGAAAGAAATCAAGCTTACTGGATCAATTGCTTGCGTATCGATTACATCGACATGCGGCAAGTTGCGTGCAGCAAGATACAGATTTTCATCAAGAGAATCAGTCACAATCAGTGCTTTAGTGGCATTCAAACCTTGCAACTGCGCCAACAGATCTTTAGTTTTTGGTGAAGCAACTGTTACATCTTCAACCAACACTAAACGATCTTGGCGTACAAGCTCAGCCAAAATACACTGCATCGCACCGCGATACATTTTACGGTTAACTTTTTGGCTCCAATCTTGCGGAGTCGCCGCAAAAGTTTTACCACCGCCACGCCAAATTGGACTACGAATAGAACCCGCACGTGCGCGACCAGTACCTTTTTGTTTAAAAGGTTTCTTGCCACCACCACGCACATCGCCACGGCTCAACTGAGCTTTAGAGCCCTGACGTCCGCCTGCGAGGTATGCCACTACGACCTGATGGACGAGGGCTTCGTTAAATTCGCGACCAAAGGCGACTTCGGACAGCTCAACAGCTGCACCACTTACAGTCGTTAGATTCACGCTTAATTCCCCTTGGCTTTGATCGACGGACGAACGATAACGTCGCCACCGATAGAACCAGGCACAGCACCTTTAACCACAAGAATAGAATTCTCTAGGTCAATCGATACCACCTCAAGACCTTGCACAGTGACTTGTTCGTCGCCCATGTGTCCAGCCATTTTCTTACCCTTAAATACACGACCCGGAGTCTGGTTTTGACCAGTCGAACCATGTACACGATGTGACACAGAGTTACCATGTGTAGCATCTTGAGTACGGAAGTTGTGACGTTTAACGCCACCTTGGAAACCTTTACCTTTGCTCTGACCTGTTACATCAATTTCTTGACCAACAGTGAACAAATCAACACCGATTGAACCACCGACTTCGCGGCCAGCCAAATCAGCTTCATTAGCACGGAATTCCCAAACACCACGTCCTGCAGCAACGCCCGCTTTTGCGAAGTGACCTTTCATTGCTGAAGTCACACGTGATTCACGGCGCACACCTGTAGTAACCTGAATAGCTTGATAGCCATCAGTGTCTAAGGTTTTAATCTGAGTGATACGGTTAGAATCAACCTCAATCACTGTCACCGGCACGGAGATGCCAGCGTCTGTAAATACACGGGTCATCCCGCATTTACGACCGACTAGACCAATAGCCATTTGCCTATAACCTCTTGTTGTACAAAAGACATTTACATCACTGTGCTTGTCTTTTGATTCCCATTAACCTAAAGCGATCTGTACATCTACACCAGCCGCCAAGTCTAACTTCATTAGCGCATCGACAGTTTTGTCGGTTGGCGAAACGATATCAACTAGACGCTTATGGGTACGGATCTCGTACTGATCGCGCGCGTCTTTATTGACGTGAGGCGAGGTCAGAACATCAAAACGCTCAATGCGCGTAGGCATTGGAATCGGACCTACTACTTGCGCACCAGTGCGCTTCGCAGTCTCGACGATTTCCTGAGCCGACTGATCAATCAAACGATGATCGAATGATTTCAGACGGATACGGATTCTTTGGTTAGCCATAACATCACTTCCAAACCAAAAATCAAATAAAGAACTAATCTCCGCCGACTTTCTTCCTAAGAAAAAGTAGCAAAGACGATGAATTCACTAAGGTCGAGAACGATGCCCCAACTGTAGACTAGTTATTTAAAGAACATAGCTAGCCTGAAAAACGTGTTGCATTCTAATCATTGATCAAACTTTTAGCAAGCATATTTACCGCTTTATTTTGAGATAAATGATGTTTTTTTAATAGGCCCATTATTTTCGAGTAACATAATCGAGCGCACGCTCAAGCAGTTGATTTGCTGGATGGAATTGTTCAATAGAAACATCACCGATTTGTTCGGGTGATTGCACATACGCGCTCACCTGAATGTCTTTTGTCATTTCGTCATAGCCATTATCCGATAAAAACATCACCAAATTTTGTGGCGTAATTTCTGGATGAAACTGAAAACCCAATACACGATCACCATATTGAAAGGCTTGATGTGGACAGGCCTCATTTTCTGCAAGCCAAATCGCGCCTTGAGGGATTTCAAATGTATCGCCATGCCAGCTTAATGCAACGATTGAATCAGGAAGTTGAAATATGTCGGAATGAGATGTCTGCACAGGTTTTCCATATACATTCCACCAGCCGATTTCTTTGACTTTATTTTTTGTGACTATCGCACCTAGACTATTTGCAATTAACTGCCCACCTAAACACAGCCCAACTACTGGTTTACCTAGCTCAATAAATTGACGAATCCACTTCTTTTCAGCAATGAGCCAAGGATAAATGTCTTCATCATTTACGCTCATTCCCCCACCCATAATAATCAGTAGATCAACCTCGTCGAGCGATGGCAGCACAATATGAGAATCACCTTGCGGCAGCGCAAAAAACTCTGTTGTTGTCACATCAGCTTGGCGCTGTCTTAACCAAGATTCTGGACTACCCAAACCTTCATGAGCAATATGCTGAAAATAATGAACACGCAGATGAGACATCAAGACACTCCTTTACAGTGAAGCAAATATTCTGAAGATGATCATTTTAAAAGATTTGTGTGATTTTACTGATGGACTTGCTTTACAATAACAGCTTTCGTGCAACCAGATACTACGGCGACTCGATTGTCTAATTTACTATCTTCGTTCTTATCCAAAGTCTCGCCTGTCCGTTTATGGAAATCCGCACCGTTATCTACACGTGAGGCACGAACTTTATTAACACTGATGTTACCGATTCTACTCACGCAGGTTGCGCAGGCAGCTTTTGGATTAGTTGATACGATCATGGCTGGGCGCGTTTCGCCCGCAGATCTTGCGTCAGTTGCATTAGGAGTTGGTTTTTGGTTGCCGTTATTATTGCTGATTAGCGGCATTTTACAAGCAACAACCGCACTGGTGGCTCAGGCATTTGGTGCGCAAATATTAGATCAACAATCCATACAAAAAATCCCACTCATTACACGCCAAGCATTATGGCTTGCATTAGCACTAGGCCTCGCTGGCTTATCGTTATTGCAACTTTCACCACTATTATTTACACCATTAGAAATGCCGCAACCTTTACAAGAGAAAACGCGGTTATTTTTATTTGGCATTTCATTTGGTATGCCTGCGATTGCATTTTATACCACCCTGCGCTGCTATACAGAGGCACTCGGTAGACCTCGTCCTGTAACGATCATTAGCATTATCGGGTTAATACTCACAATACCGACCAACTATTTATTTATTTATGGCTTCCATATTGGACCGATCAGCGTTCCTGCTTTGGGAGGTGCTGGTTGTGGGTTTGCAACAGCAATCATTGAATGGTTCATGCTCATTGCATTAGTCATCTATTTATCCACCGCCAAACCTTATCGCGCCATCCGTGTATTTAGTCACTTTAATCGCCCTGATTTTGCGTTAATTCGTCGTATTGTGGTTTTGGGTTTTCCGATTGGCATTGCCATCTTTTTTGAGGTGACTTTATTTAGTTTCGCTGCGATTGTTTTGAGTCCACTTGGGGATACTGTGATTGCTGCACATCAAGTTGCGCTTTCGGCAACATCACAGCTATTTATGATTCCGTTATCATTGGCGACCGCTGTGACTATTCGTATGGGGCAGTTTTATGGACAAAAAGACGCAGCAGCGATGCGTCGCTTACGCCGTGTAGGACTCACACTCGGAAGTTGTTTGGCACTTCTATCGATGAGTTTCATTGCGCTTTTTCGTCATGATATTACGGCAATTTACAGCAGTGATTTACATGTCCAGTCCCTCGCTGCAACACTGCTACTCTTTGCGATGGCGTATCAGTTGGCTGACTCATGGCAAGTCACGACAGCAGGATGTTTGCGTGGGATGCAGGATACAAGCGTTCCGATGTTGATTACATTCTTTGCTTATTGGGTCGTTGCTTTTCCAACAGGAATTTTATTATCTCGAGTTCTCCATTACGGCGCTCAGGGTTTTTGGTTTGGCTTATTATTAGGACTTGCCGTTGCAGCAACCCTACTCTTACTCCGCTTACGAATTCGCGAACGACGAGTGGCAAAGCAATTTAAAATCCCATCAGTAAAACAACCTACAAATTCACTAAAAGAAAAAATATAAATGATGCTTAAATACGCACAAAACAATTCATTCTAAGATTGCCAAGCCATGAGCAATCGTGACATGCTAAGAAGTATTCATTGATGCAAAAATGAGGCGCTTTGATCAAAGCGACGCTCACAGAAATTGTAGGAAGGAATCCCATGTCAATCATATCTCGTACGCCAGGTAGCCGTTTTTTAAAACTGGCCGGAATGACTGCAAGCATAGCCACCAAAGCTGTATCACACTCCATCAAATCACTCAGCAGTAGTGAAGAAGAAAAATCAGCTTCGCGTAGTGAGCTCTATGGAGAGATTGGCGCAAAGATCGCAGATACCTTAGGTCATATGAAAGGCGCGGCGATGAAGGTCGGGCAAGTAGCCTCACAATATAAGGATCTATTTCCTCCAGAAATTGCATCAGCACTAACAAAGCTTCAACGTCAAGCACCCGCCGTGGATTTCTCCATTATGCGCCATCAAATTGAGCGTGAACTTGGGAAGCCACTCGATCAGATTTTTAAAAGCTTTGATGAAAAATCGTTTGCTTCAGCATCGATTGGACAAGTCTATCGCGCCGTCTTACACGACGGTCAAAATGTCGTGGTCAAAGTACAATATCCTGGCGTTGATGAAAGCTGTGACAGTGATTTAAAACAACTCCGAATCGCTTTAAAACTCGCTGGCGTCCTCAAGATCGATAAAAAACTTCAAGATGCGCTATTTCATGAAATTCAAGAAAGTCTGCATGCTGAACTGAACTATTTGCAAGAAGCGCATAACCTCAATGTCTTTGCTGCGTTTCATAATCTGCGGGATAATAAACTGATTATCCCTAAAGTGTTCCCAGAATACTCAAGCCGTCGTGTACTGACGCTCAGTGAAGAAAAAGGCGACTGCGTCGATACTGCTGCCAAATATCCCGCTGAAATCCGTAATGAAATCGGTCTACGCATGTTCCATATGCTTGCAGATGAAATCTATCTGCTGAATAGCTTCCACTGCGACCCGCATCCCGGCAACTTTGCATTCCGACCTGACGGCTCGGTTGTGGTCTATGATTTTGGCGGTGTCAAAGAACTGGATCAACCGATCATCAAATCCATCAAAAAAATGATGAATGCAGCGTTGAACGATAATGTTCCGCTTCTTGAAGATGCATTGCGCGAACTCAAACTCCGTAATTATCATGGCCAAGTTCCCGCTGACTTCATTCTCGAATGGAATCATGTGCTCGCTGCGCCAGTCAGTAAAGCCTTTGATTTTGCAACCAGCGACATTCATCTTCAAACAACTGCATTGCTGAAAAAATCACTCCCCTATTGGGACTGCTTCACGCCATCCGCAGAAGTTCTAATGTTGAATCGCACACTGAGTGGACAATATTGGAATCTGGTACATCTCAATGTCCAAGCAAACTTTAGACCACTCGTTGAAGAATATATTAAGGAATAATGCGTTAAAATAGCGCGAATGACTTATAGATAGGAATGGTTATGTCTGCTGCAATCTCTGCACTACTCAATGCGATTGATCATGAGCAAGCGCAATTTTCAAATGTACTTGATCTGATTAACGCACATTATGAATTTACACCAACAGCGTTTGATAATGGCAAATTGCATAACGCTGCTGGCGAAAACTCAGGAAGTTGCCGCGTTTTTACCTTTGCTCAATTACATCATCTCAGTGATTTAGATACGCTTAAATTATTTGCTGAACACTACAAAGCTGTTCAAGCCAATCCAACTGGCGAAGATCACCAAAATATTCGCAACTTTCAACATTATGGCTGGGCAGGCATTATTTTTCATGGTCAAGCATTGAAAGAAATATCACCAGTTGCGTAATCATCGGAATCAATGAACCTCATAAAGGCCTGATAAAAATCAGGTCTTTTTTATTTCTACGACATCAATAACACGTCAAAAGAATTATCGCGATAAATATAAAAATCCGCTTGACTCTCCACTTAACTGGAGGGTGTATAGTGCATTTAGACACCTACATTGAGGTTCTTATGTCTACCACAGAATTGCTTAAAATCGGCGAGTTATCGAAGCAGACAGATATTTCGATTAAAACGATTCGCTACTATGAATCACTCGATTTATTGCACACCAATCGGCGCACCGATGGACAGTTTCGTTTATTTCATCCGGACATGGTGACTCGATTAAATTTTATTAAACGCCTGCAATCCTTTGGCTTTAGCTTGAATCAAATCAAAACCTGCTTAGGCGTTTATGACCAAGGTGATTTGCCTTGCCATGAAATTCAGCAGCAACTGATTCAACAAGTGGCAGACATTGAAACCAAAATCAATGAACTCACGTTATTGCATTCAGAGCTCAATGGCATCTTACAGCGATGGCGCGAGGATCCAACTCAGCAGACTGGGACAATTTGTCCGAATTTAAAAATATGAGCGTCAATCTTGACAAACCCGCAATCATTGAATGAATCGTTGAGAGAATCGTCATGACTATTTTGAAATCGTTTCAGACTGTGAATCACCACAATGACACGCAAAGTGATCAACAAAAAAATATTCACCATGTCAAAGTGTATCGTATGTCTAACTCCGAACATGAGTGTCCATGGGGATTGCGTGCTGTGAAGTTGCTCACTGAAAAAGGCATTGCATTTGAAGATCATAAATTGACATCCAAAGCGGATGCAGAAGCCTTTAAAGCACAATACGGAGTTGCAACCACACCACAGATTTTCTTTGGTGATACGCGTATCGGAGGATATACCGACCTTGCTGCTTACTTCGATGTGACTGCGGAAAAGACTGAGTATTCATATACACCAGTGATTGCTTTATTCAGTGTTGCAGCGCTGATGACAGTAGCTCTATCGCAAGGCATGATGGGCTTCATGGGGATTTCTTTGTCCATGTTAGCGACATTAAAACTCATGGATACCCAATCGTTTGCAGATAGTTTTGCAAAGTACGATCTCATCACGAAACGCTGGTCGTTATATGGCAAAATCTATCCTTTTGCCGAATTGCTGATAGGCCTAGGATTTTTATCCCATGTGCTGCCATTACTCACAGGCATCGCCGCAACGCTCGTCGGTGTTGCTGGAGCAATATCCGTATTTAAAGCGGTTTATATCGACAAAATGGCACTCAATTGCGCATGCATTGGTGGCAACTCGAAAGCTCCACTCGGTGTCGTGAGTTTTGCAGAAAATGGAATCATGGCAGTGATGGGATTGTTTGTGGTTGTGCAAGTATTGTTCATGAATTAACACTGAAAAGTGCTTAGTTATCACGCGATGATTGAGCACTCAAACAATACGTCACAATAATCGATGCACTGGTTTATTGTATTTTTCAGCACAAGGAAACATACTCAAAACTTATGAGCAACTTTTCTTTCTTGGCGCTGCGAGTTTTTATTCTGATCTTGGTTAGTCTAAGTATCACCACAAGAAGCATTGCAATGGTGACTGAGACTCCGATGAATAACATACCCGCAATGAGCGCACACTGCGCAGAAATGATGGGAGATGTCCAAACATCTAGCCCAGAATTTAAGTCGCCTGTGGATCAGAGCAAGAATAGTTGTGGAAATCATTATGCCTGTTTGGGGCTTGAACTCAAATCAGCCAATCTAACGATGATTGAATTACGCGTTGAGCTAAATGTGATACAGGCATTATCGGCTTACACCCGTCAAATCAACGACGGCTACTTCGCTTTACCCGACCCACCTCCTCGATACACCTTGTAATTTTGTTTAAATTTTTTATTCATTTACTTTATTAAAAGGTGTCATCATGATGAACTTAAAATCATTAGTCGTGTCTGCTATTTTGCTTGGTATTACAGTTCCTAGCCTTGCCGCTACAATGGACTGTTGCTGTTGCAAAGACAAAGTCAAAAAAGAATGTTGTGAAAAGAAAATGAAGTGTTGCGATGAGAACAAATCCTCACAACAGGACATGGATCACAGCAAAATGCCAATGAGTGATACAAAAGACCATACGCATACCATGCCTATGGATCACTCAGATATGAAAATGCCTGCAACTCAACCTTAAAAAGTAATAAACAGCTCACCTCAATGAGGTGGGCTGTCTACTTTCACAAATAACAATATATCGCAGGGGCATCTTCATGAAACATATCGTGAAACCGTATCTCTTTGCCTTCTTTGCCAGCAGTATCGTTGTTGCGGCTGGTGCAGGGCTGTTTGTTTATTCAGGAGTTTATAATATTGGCGCTGATGACCATCATACCAAACCAGTATTTACGCTCATCCAGACCTTACGCGATCAATCCATTCATCGTCGTGCAAAAGATATTAGCGTACCCAATCTTGAAGATCCGCAACTGATTCTCAAGGGTGCGGGGCAATACGCTGCAATGTGTACAAGCTGTCATCTGACTCCCAGCATGAAAGACTCAGAAGTCAGAAGCGGAATGTACCCACAACCGCCAAATCTCTCTCAAATACAACTAGATCCAAAAGATGCATTTTGGGTTATTAAACATGGTATCAAAATGAGCGCAATGCCCGCATGGGGTGCAAGTCATGATGATGCAACGATTTGGAGTATGGTTGCGTTTCTGCAAAAGCTACCGAAGATGACACCACAACAATATAACGAGATGGTGGCTAAAGCGCCGCCTGATGAAGATATGGATATGAACATGTCAAATGACTCTCAGATGCCGCATAGCCATGGTGAGCATCATGAATAAATTACACTTATCCAGACGACAGTTTGTTCAAGGATTAGCGATTGCGGGTTTAGCCGTAAATACAGGAGCTTTTGCAAAACCTTCTAGAAACTCAGCATTAACAGGTCAAGCCCCAAAACTAAAAGGCAACGCTTTTGACCTCACAGTCGATGAGGCTTGGGTGAATTACACAGGAACTCCTCGACTTGCAACCGTAATCAATGGCAGTCTTCCTGCCCCGACGCTTTATTTCAAAGAAGGCGAAACTGTCACCATTCGCGTGACCAATCGCCTGAAAGAACAAACATCGATTCATTGGCATGGTCTGTTATTACCATTTCAAATGGATGGTGTGTCTGGTATTAGTTTTTCGGGTATTGATGCTGGGCAAACCTTTACCTATCAATTTCCGATTAAGCAAAGTGGCACATATTGGTATCACTCGCATTCAGGCTTTCAAGAGCAAACTGGCATGATGGGGGCGATTATCATCGAACCGCGTGAAGGTGAAACCATCAAGGCTGATCAAGATTATGTCGTGATGCTCTCGGACTGGACAGACAAAGATCCAATGCGCCTCCTCGCGCAGCTCAAAGCACAATCGGGCTTCGATAATTATCAGCAACCCACAGCAATGCAATTGATGCAAGATGTAAAAACTCAGGGCTGGAAAAGTGCAATTCAAGCACGAAAAATGTGGAATCAAATGCGGATGATGCCGACTGACTACACCGACCTTTCCGCACACACCTATACTTATCTCATGAACGGCATTAATCCAACATCGAACTGGACTGGGCTTTTTAAGCGCGGAGATAAAGTACGTTTGCGTTTTATCAATGGCAGTGCACAAACCATTTTTGATGTGCGTATTCCTGGATTGAAATTGACTGTGATTTCCAGTGATGGACAAATGGTTGAGCCTGTGACTGTCGATGAATTTCGTATAGGCGTTGCCGAAACCTATGATGTTTTGGTTGAGCCGATTGAGGATGCCTATACCATCTTTGCACAAAATATTGATCGCTCTGGCTATGCCTGTGGCACGCTCGCTGTACGCACAGGACTTAAAGCAGAAATTCCAGCACTAGATAAAATCCAGTGGCTCACGATGGCAGATATGATGGGTGATATGTCAGGAAAAGCCATGGCGCGTCATGCAAATACTGAATACAACATGAGTACAGATAATCGTGTGGATATGCCACGCACTAACCTCGATGATGCTGGGATCAATCTTAGAAATAACGGACGACGAGTGCTTACTTATGCCGATTTGCACTCCATCGACTCGATTAAAAGCGAACAACGCGAACCAACACGTGAGATTGAAATGCATCTCACAGGGAACATGGAGCGCTACATTTGGGGCTTTGACGGATTAACATTTAAAGAATCCAAGCCTGTACGTATTGCAAAAAATGAGCGCGTCCGCATCTCGCTGGTCAATGACACGATGATGACACATCCAATGCATCTACATGGGATGTGGAGTGATGTGCGTACACCAGATGGTGATTTCCAAGTCAGAAAACATACGTTCCTAGTGCAACCCGCACAGAAAGTTTCTTTTGATGTTACTGGCGAAGCTGGACGCTGGGCTTGGCATTGTCATCTGATGTATCACATGGAATCAGGCATGTTCCGTGAAGTGGTGGTGGACTAATAATGAAGCATTATAAACAACGATCATATGCCCTACTCGCCGCCTTATTACTCAATGCACCCGCATGGAGTATGGACATGAGTGGGATGTCAGACATGGATATGTCGATGCCTGCAAAAAAAGCTCCTCTGCAAAAAACCAAAGCAAAGCATCCTCTTGCGAAACCAGCCAAACACGCCACACAAAGCATTGCGCAAACAGAAACATCAATGCAGATGGACGACGATACGTCTATGACTCATGCGGCAAATACATCACCAGATCATCACACGATGGATATGAAAGCTACAGAAACAAAAAACATGCCGATGTCTGACATGACACATCACGACATGCATCACATGTCGATGCCTATGAATGACATGATGATGGATCATGTGCACGATTCAATGCCTGTCGATGCGCGCAGTTCAGATTATTCTCAAGGTCGAGATTTTGGACCAATTCATCCCCCAATGATGATGGGCAATGATCCGCTAATGTCTCTCGCAGTCAAACGACTCGAATGGCAACATAGCCATGACAACAATCAAGGCGTCTATGACATTGAAGGCTGGTGGGGCGACGACTGGAATCGGGCTGTCTTAAAGGCTGAAGGCACGGTGGCGAATCAAAATAGCCATGAAAGCATCAGCGATGCTCGAACCGAACTACTCTGGCGTAGGCCGCTGGGTACATTTTGGAACACTGAACTTGGGATACGCCAAGACAGTGGCTATGAGAATAATCGAACTTGGGCAGCATTCGGCATCAATGGCATTGCGCCATATTGGTTTGACTTAGATGCCACACTCTATGTGCGTGATCAGAGTCAAACGGAGCTTAGATTCACTGGCGAATATGATTGGCGAATTACGCAGCGATTGATCTTGCAGCCTCGTATTGAAATGAGTCTCTATAGCAAAAATGATCTGTCAAATGACATCGGCGAAGGACTCAGCCAAGTTCAATCGAGCTTACGTCTACGTTATGAAATCAACCGACAATTTGCGCCATATCTTGGTTTTGAAAATAATCATCACTATGGAAAAACCGCAGATTTAATGAACGCAGCTCATCAGAGTTCTGATCAATCGCTCGCAATCGCAGGCGTCATGTTCTGGTTCTAAGATATCTTCAATACTTATGATTGGTTTGCATGATGTGCCAGCCAATCATTCACCCCAACGCCCACCCAGCGCCCACTGGCGAAGCAAGCCGTCAGCAAATAACCGCCTGTTGGTGCATCCCAATCGAGCATTTCCCCAGTACAAAACACGCCACACCATTGCTTGAGCATCAAGCTATCATCTACGGCTAATCGACTGACACCACCAACCGTACTTATGGCTTCATCAATCGGACGCATACCTTGAATATTAATCGTCAGATTTTTAATCGCATGAGCAATTGCCTGACCATCCACCCACAATTGTCTCGGCACTTGATCTCGAACGAGTGCTGCTTTTACACCATCTAAACCAATTTGTCGTCGCCAGAATCGCGCGAGTGTCAACTTACCAATAGGTTTGGATAATAGCTCGCTCAGTTGTGCCTCTGTACGATCTGGCATCAAATCCAGCATCAGTTGCGCATGTCCATTTTGTTGAATGGACTCGCGTAAAGGACGCGACAACGCATAAATTACACCACCCTCTACGCCTTGTTCGGTGATAATAAGATCACCCGATTTTTGCACAATTTGATTTGAAGACGGCGCGGTCGTTGATGCCACAATAGACTTCACAGGCTCACCTGCAAGCGCCTGCATGAAGGGGCTAAACTGAACAATAAAACCGCCATTAGATGGCTTAAAATCCGTCGTGACCACATGGCGCTCCGTCAGCCAAGGTAACCATGCACCATCAGATCCTAAACGTGCCCAACTCGCTCCGCCCAACGCCAAAACAACCGCATCAAATGAATACAACTGCTCACCATCTGGCGTATGGAACTGCCATAGCTTGTCCTTATTCAACCCTTGCCAATGATGACGCAAGCGAAACACAACGCCACTCTCTTTCAGCCGTGCAACCCACGCGCGTAACAAAGGTGCAGCTTTCATCTCGGCAGGAAAAACGCGACCCGACGAACCAATAAACGTATCAATGCCAAGCCCTTCCACCCATGCACGCAAATCGCTCGGAGGAAATGCTTGCAACATGGGTTTAAGCCAATCTGGCTGGTCATAGCGCTGCACGAAATCTTCAAAAGGTTCACTATGACTGATATTAAGCCCACCCTTCCCAGCCATCAGAAACTTACGTCCAACCGAAGGCTTTTGCTCAAAAATGATGACCGAATGACCAGCAGCAGCAATGCTTTCAGCCGCCATCAATCCCGCTGGGCCAGCACCAATAATCGCAACAGTACACTTCTGGTCTAAGCATGTTGAAGTTAAAGTTTTCTCGGAGGGGTTCATCGACATAATCAGATCTTAAGAAGGTCAATCATCATAACGGGAAAATCATAAAATGGGCTCAAGTGTAACATTGCCACAACACTGCTTGTTGACATGGCGAGTCACATCGACAAAATAACGCATAAAATGAGTCTCTTTTGACTTGTCTTATACACCGTAGACCTTATAAATAACGGATAATGTTCATCAACATAAACAGTCATACATCTTTAGTTCAGCGGAAGGTTTCTCATGTCTACACTCCCTCTTTCTTTCAGCACACTCACGCTCAAAGGAGTAGATACTGAAAAATTTCTACAAGGTCAAGTAACAGTCGATGTCACCACAATCCGTGATGATGAACATCGCCCAACTGCCATTTGTGACTTGAAAGGTCGTATTGCATTTGGTCTGTGGTTGACACGCCAGAGCGCTGAACAATTTGACGTAATCATTTCTACCGATTTACTGGATAGTTTTAAAGCACATATTCGTAAATACGGCGCTTTTTCTAAAATGACGGCATCAAACGCACAAGTCATTTATCCAGTTATCAATAACAACTCAGCCGACTTCCAAATCAACGAAAGCACAACAACCATGGCGGAATGGCAACAGGCTGCGATTGCGCAAGGTGCAGCATGGATTACTGCTGCAAATGCAGGACTGTTCCAGCCACAAGAGTTACGCCTTCACCAACGCGCTGGAGTAGATTACGACAAGGGATGTTATCTCGGTCAGGAAATCGTTGCTCGTCTCTATTTCCGTGCAAAGCCTAAAGCGTGGCTGCATCGTGTACAAGGCACAGGCACGCTGCCTCAAGTCGGTCAGACCTTTGCGTCAAATGTAGATATTGTGAATGTTGTGGAAGCTAATGAAGGCTGGGAAGCATTGGTGGTGGCGAAACCTGAATCTTTGGCAGAATCAGGCTTAGTGGTTTTGCCATTACCTGAGGCGTTGAATGGGGAAGTTGGACGGGTGACTACTTAAATCTTCGGTGCGCTTTTGCGCACCTTGTTTTTATTTAATGTTATTAGGATATGCAAATCGAAAGCATATATACCATGCAGGAGCTGTTGTTAGACAAAAAATAATGGCTAATGTCAAGAATACTACGATATGACCAGCATCAAAAATATTACCATCAAGAAAATGAGAATATCGTGACCACCAAACGACATCAACTGCAATCAATAAAACTAAAAACATCTTAAATAAAATCAACAAAGAACTAGGACGGTAATTAAAAATGTAAAATAAAATGCAGATGATCGCCGCACAATGAACCGCGATTTCTAAATCAAAGACCCAATGTCGATCAAGCTGAGGGCTAAAACTAGTAAGAATAAATGCTAAAGATAAAATATAGATAATTAGAGAAAGTATGACCCAAATACTACTCTTTCTAATTCTTGAGTTTTCGCTTGAGGGTATTTTGCTAGTATTTTCCTCTGAGAAAGGTTCTTTATTTGTTTGCCAATCAGTAAACGTATAAAAACCATTTACCTTCTTTACTTTAGTAAAAACAAAATCAGGAAAAACCCTTTGTTTAACGAACCAAGTATAGCCTCCGATACCCAAAATAAATCCAACAGCAATCAATGCAGAGATTGGCGAAGTTTTAGCAATATCCATTGCCCCTTTTAAGCACAACATTAGGGTTACGAAATATATGTTATAGCCTACAACTTGATTCTTATAAATATTAAAGCAGCAAGCTAGTGGCAAAAATGCGCCACCCACTCCCCATAACCAAGCCACATCAGAATGAGAGTTTATGCCTTGACCTAAACCAACAAAAAAACTGGAAACAGCTTGTATAACAATCACTGTTAATAAAATTTTTATCCAAATCCTATTGACGGCTACTCGTCGTGGATCAGCATACAACGCAATGATGAATGCCAGTTTCTCATCTGTAACACCTTTGCCAGACATACGATTGAATACGTCATACTTACTATGACCAGCCGAAAGTAAACGATCTACTTCAACTTTCATTTCTTTAAAATTCATTCTTCTAATTCTCTATAAAATCCATTCTTTAATATTATCAAATAAATCAGCAACTTTTTACCACAACAACAGCTTAAGTAGCTTGTAATTCACGCAATATTTCAGGGTGTTTAATCGCTATTTTGATCAACGATTGCGCTGCTTTGCTCGGTGTTTTTCTCGCTTGCTCCCACTCTTGCAAAGTTCTTTTAGATACACCTAAAAGAGCTGCAAAAGAAGACTGTGTTAAACCTGTTTTTTGGCGAGCAGCGACGACATCGGGAATTTGAACATGATGTACTACCGCAGCAACACCACTACGCATTTCTTCAATGCCTTGTAGTATTTCCGCATCAATATCACGCCCTTTTTCAAACTCTTTTAACTCGTTTGCTGTAAGTACCATATTAACCTCCTCGGTATTCAGTAAATAATCTAGTGCATATCGAATAGACTTTCTTTACTGCTTTACTATCTGGCTTCACCTTTATTCAACTTATTCAAAGTCGAAGTTTTCAAAGTTGCATCTTTACTTTTCGTATAAATCGTTACTAACCATAATGTTCCATCGCTTTTCTGATTAATGTAAATCACCCTTACACCACCAGATTTTCCTTTACTTCCTGTAGACCATCGGACTTTGCGTAATCCATTTGATCCTTGTATCACATCCCCTGCTTCTGAGTGTTGTGCGATATAGACTTTAAATTGATCATATTCTTCTTGTGTTAAATAATGACGCCAGATTTTAGTGAAATTGGTCGTTTCGGCGATGGTAAGGAAACTCAAAAAACAACTCTCCTTTATAGGTATCATTTTAATATTAGAATAGAATTATTGTACGTCTTAGGCGTATATTTCTGCAATACCTAAACCTAAATACAATCAATTCAAATCATAACCACCTCACTTCTTCACCCGCAACTGATACAACGCCACCGACTGCGCAACCACTTGACCTTTCTCATCTTTCAAATCCAGCGTCAGCGTAAAATCACTCTTACCCTTCTCATCTGCTGCTTGTTTAATCGCATCCAACTCCGCCTGAGTCAATGAAACCTCAATCGTCAAATCAGACGTTGCAGGCAACAGATAACGCATCGTCAACTCTTTCAAAATCGGAAAATAACCCGATCCAAACTCAAACAGCGCAACAATGCCACCAGGCACTTCAGCCAGCAAAAACATCGCACCTGCATACATCGTCCCAATGTGGTTTTTATTTCCCTTTAACGCAATCTCCGCCTTCAAATAACCTGTCCGTAACTCCACGACACGAAAGCGATTACGCCGAACAAAAGGAATTGATAAACCAATCAACTTATTCATCACAACAAAGATAAAACCATGCTGCAATCGCCAAACCATCGATGGCTGTTGCGGACGACCCGAACGAAGAAAATGCTTACCCCAATTCGCCATTGAACTCATATGCAAATCACCTTCAAACAAACTCACCAAAAGAAAAAGCCGTACAAGTATTAACCCTGTACGGCTTTCATCAAGCAATGGCTCAATCCATCATTCAACAGTCTTGAGTGGAACCCATTTGCCACCTTCGGCTTTATAAATCGTGATACTTGCTTTATTCAAGTCACCTTTACCATCAAAGCTAATGGTCGTGGTCACACCCGGCCAATTGGTTGTTTTCATTTCCTTCACATAGACTTTTGGATCAACTGAATTTGCGCGTTTCATTGCATCAGCCATCACCATGACCGCATCATAGTTATATGCACCATAGAGCTGGATCGGGCCATATTTCGCTTCAAATTTCTTCTGGAACTCTGGGCCTTTAGGCATTTGCACCAACGGCGCACCCGGTAAGCTCGCAACAGTACCATCCGCAGACTTACCCCCTAACTTCAAGAACTCAGGCGTATAAATCCCATCACCACCCATAAATTGTGCATTCAAGCCGAGATTCTTCACCTGCTGAACCATCGCCGCACCTTGACCATCCATCCCAGCAAAGAAAACGAGATCAGGGTTGGTGCCTTTAATACGCGTCAGAATCGCATTGAAATCAGTTTCTTTATCGGTCGTATATTCATGAGTCACCAGATTGCCATGTGCTTCCTTGACCGCTTTTTCAAACTCAGCAGCAAGTCCTGCACCATAGGCCGTTTTATCATCGATCACCGCAATACGTTTTGCATTCAATGCTGTCACCGCATACGTTCCAAGCGCATGACCTTGCTGCACATCATTTGCCATGACGCGGAATGCATTGGCAAAACCTTGCTGGGTATATGTTGGATTGGTTGCTGATGGGCTGATTTGTACGATGCTGTTTTGATTATACAAACGTGATGCTGGCAGTGTTGTTGAGGAGTTAAGATGTCCGATCACACCACTCACTTTATCATCGACGAGTTGCTGAGCCACAGTCGTCGCAATACGCGCATCGGCTTGGTCATCCACAGCATCCAATGTGAAATGAACTTTCTTACCGCCAATCTTGATGCCTTGAGTATTTAAATCATCAACCGCTAACTGCGCACCATTTTGCGCATCTTTACCCAAATGCGCTTGTGCACCCGTCAATGGCGCAGAGTGCCCAATTTTGACTTCTAACGTATCACTATTCGTCGCTGCTTCTTTTTTGCTACAACCTGACAGCGTTAAACCTGACAACACCGCTACGGTCAATGCCGCAAGTCGAACTTGATGAGAAATCAATTTCATATCCACACACCCTATTTAAGAAATCTGACGATGTAAAAATCTAACGATAAAATCCAATGAATCCTGTGTAGCAACCGTATTACTGCTGTCTTATCACCTGTTATTACAGCAGCATCTATGCCAAAGCGAACAATACATCAATCTGCTGATTTACAACAGTTGGGCAGGACAATTGCTATACAGAATTTCCTAGGCTTGCTAAACGCAAACTTTCTGGAGAAAACGTATCAAAGAGTGTTTCAAAACCCGCAGGCTTCGTGACAAGCAATTGTCCACACGCCTCACCTCGCTCCATATACTTGATCTCGAAATGCGTACGACGCTCCGTCGTCACCGCTGAACACTGATAAGGTAGCTGCCAAAGATTAATCAATTGTTGCTCGGCTTCATCTAAATACTCAGTGATATTACTTGCTAATGTAAGCGTTGCATTCGGCTTCATTCTCGATAATAAAAACTGCATAAACGGCATATTAAACCAACGCTGTGCTGGATTTTTTGGCTCAGGATTGGGATATAAAATAAAGACTTGCTGCAAACATGCTGGTGGCAATGCATGAACCACCCAAGGAATCGCATCCGCATGAATAGGCGTAAGATTCTGCGATCTTTCCGATAAAAAAGACTGGTGAAACTTCTGAAATTTCTCAGCAGTTCGCTCAACGGCAAAGACTTGAAAATCAGGATTTTCGCGTGCAAAACTTAGCGCATGCAGACCAACACCAGCACCAATTTCAAGGACAATCGGTTGATCAGCAAAAATGGGCTGAACAAAATCCCGTGGGGCTTTAAAAACTTCAGGCCGAAATTTTCGAATTGAATTTGAGCTAATCTCACACGAACTTTGCATAAATAATTCAACATTAACCAAAAAAATGAGCAGACTAATTGCTTAATCTGCTCATTTAACCATGATTAACACGCTTGAATATAGCGGTGTCACATCAAATTTCAGTACATCATTCAGTCACATCACGAACATCAGTGGTTTGACCGTTCGCTTTAACCGATTCAATACCATTCTCACGACCTGCTTCGGCTTCGTATAACTGACTTGTGCCAATCACCTGATGATTGCCTGCTTTCAAATTAAAATAAGGCTTGCCAGACTTGCTCACATCGCGCTCATAGCGCTCGTCGAGCGGACTATTGGTCTGTACCGACTTGATGCCATTTAATGCTGCGGCGCGTGTCGTATACATTTCACTTTTCAAAATTACCTGACCATTCCCTGCTTTTAGCACGAAATAGGTTTGCTCATCTTTACTGGTTTTTAACTCGAAATGTCCAGACATTAGGCTCATCCTTATTGTTCAATAATTGAAAGATCATAAAATTGCATGGCGACTTTCATTGCCAACACGCTATGTTTTAGATCACTTTTCATACTCGATCAATTCAGTTTTGTTAATGTCTTAGGTTAAATTGTTCTTTTATCAGTAGCCTAATATCAAATTTATCGATGTAAAACTATTTCTTCATCATACGAAGTACAGCCATCGAGATCAGCGAATCAGGCATGATTTCAAACAAGGTTTTCACTGCTTTCCATGGTAATGCAGGCACGATTGGATTGGTCTTTTTATGTTCAATCGCTTGAACCATTTCTTTTGCCGCTACATCTGCCTTAACTACAAACGGATACTTATCCATTTTCGGTGCGAGATTGGTATTAATAAAACCTGGATGAATCACGGTGACGTCAATATTTTTATTCAACAACTCTAAACGCATCGCATTCATATAATTGGTCAATGCCGCCTTACTTGCAGAATACGCCGCGCTGGCTGGAATTGGCGTAAATGCCGAAAAAGAAGAAATCCCCACCAAATGGCCATGACCCTGCGCCAAGAATATCTTGGTCGCCGCATCCAATGTCGCGATTGCACCAAACAAATTGGTCTGAAAAATTGCACGATCAACGCTTAAATCATCTCGACCACTGCGCCGTACACCTGTCACACCCGCATTCGCAACCACAATATCAAGCCCACCCAATCGCTTGGCTAAATCATCCAGCACACTCGGAATGCTTGCTTCGTCGTTCACATCGAGGCTCGTAACTTCGACACGAACTGCATATTGTTTCGCAAGTCGTTCTGCAAGCGCTTGTAACTTTTCTACACTCCGTGCAGCCAAGCCCATTTGATAGCCTTTTGCAGCAAATTGTTCTGCTAATGCTTCGCCAATACCACTGGATGCACCTGTGATGACTACATTTTTAGGCATTTTGGTTATCCTTATCGATTTAATTTCATTGCTTTGAAGTCTTCCCCCTGAGGGGGAAGGAGCTTTATCCTTTTAGACTCATTAATACTACGTGTGGGGAGGGATTTATATGCCCTAATTAAGCGCCCGCATGCACCAGACACTCAACCAATCGTGCAGCAATTTCTTTTTTACTGGCTTTATCCAAAATCACTTTTTCTAATCCAAAGCGATCCGAGAAGAAAACCGTCATCGCGTTATCATCAGATGCAAAACCAATATCACCACGCGATACGTCATTACACGCGATCATATCCAGTTGTTTGGTTTCTAATTTGCCACGCGCATATTCTTCCATACGCTGTGTTTCTGCGGCAAAACCGACCATAAATGGACGCTTGGCATGTTTAGCAATCGTCGCCACAATGTCTGGATTTTTCACTAAAGTCAGTGTCAGTGAGTCACCTTGTTTCTTGATTTTTTGATCCGCAATATGCTCTGCACGATAGTCTGCAACTGCTGCTGTAGCGATAAACACATCACAACCTGCGTCAACAATCTTGTCACTTACCGCCAATAAATCCCGCGCAGAAACGATATTAATCCGTTCAACACCTGTCGGTGTCGGTAAGCTCACAGGCCCAGCAAGCAGCGTCACTCGCGCACCTGCATCACGACAGGCTTCTGCCAAGGCAAAGCCCATTTTCCCAGAGCTATGATTACTCACATAACGCACAGGATCTAAGGCTTCGCGCGTTGGACCTGCGGTAATGACGACATGCTTACCTTTGAGGATTTGATTAGTCTTTGAAGTTGTCGGAGCTTGACCTTGGAAATGACTTTGCACAATCGCAACCAAATCCTCTGGTTCAGGCATACGCCCTTCACCGACATCACCACACGCCTGACTGCCTGAATCTGGAGCAATTACGTGAAATTGATAATCACGCAATGTCTGTAAATTGCGTTGCGTAATCTGGTTTTGCCACATTTGCTGATTCATGGCTGGAGAGATAAAGACAGGCGCAGCTGTCGCCAAAATCACCGTCGTCAACAAATCATCTGCCGCACCCGCAGTGATTCGCGAAATCGCATTCGCACTCGCTGGTGCAACCAACACTAAATCCGCCCAACGTGCCAGTTCAATATGCCCCATCCCCGCTTCTGCTTCAGGATCAAGCAACGAGGTATGCACAGGTTCGCCTGATAACGCTTGAAAAGTCAGTGGCGTGACAAAAGCCTGCGCACCAGCCGTCATCACCACACGCACCGCAAATCCAGCATCCTTCAATCGACGAACCAAATAAGCACTTTTATAGGCAGCAATCCCGCCAGTGACGCCGAGGAGAATATTCTTGGAAGTCTGTAAAGTAGCGTTCGATGATGAAGACGACGTTGCGGTAGCTTGCATTGATAACACACTCAAAATCAATTTTGGGTAACGATACCATTCAAATCACTTTTTTGCCAAAGTGCTGACAAGGTTTAAATAAGAATTTATAGTTTTTTCAACATAAACTATAACAGTGCAAGAACACTGAGCTTGTCGAAGTGTGGTTTTCACATCGCCTCACATTTCGACAGGCTCAATGAGCTATCTCGTTTTTTATTCTAATTTTTGTTGTAAATGCCATCTCAGAAAATACCATTATTAAATTTTGACTTTTATAAACTTGATTTCAAATACAATTCAATGGCACACTTCTCCCAACAAAAACATCCATAAAATTAAACCATTATGAATTTCTATATGAATAATAACTTCGATTCGAGAGCTTCCTTTTGAGTATTCGTCATTGGCCTGAATCTGAACGCCCACGCGAACGCCTACTTGATAAAGGCGCAAGCGCACTTTCTGATGCGGAACTCCTCGCCATATTTCTACGCACTGGCACAGCCAAGCAATCGGCAATTGAACTTGCGCGTTCCATGATTGAACGATTCAATGGACTCGCAGGATTATTGTCAGCGACGCCTGATGAACTCATGTCCTGTCACGGCATTGGCAATGCCAAATATGCACATCTTATGGCAGCACTGGAATTGGGGCGACGCCATGTTGAAAGCGAATTACGACAAGGTATCGGTCTCAATGATCCTCACACTGTACTACGCTATATCTCTCAGCAACTTAAAGCCGAACGGCGTGAAGTTTTTGCCGTAGTCTTTTTGGACAGTCAATTAAGGTTATTAGCCTTTGAAAAACTATTCTTCGGCACAACGACCGCTTGCTCAGTGCATATTCGCGAGATTTTGAGTCGTGCTTTGGCTCATCGTGCTGTACAAATGATCATTGCACATAATCATCCTGATGCACCTCCAAATCCATCGGAAGCTGATCTTGCATTGACAAGACAACTGGCTCAGGCATGTCATCTTATGGATATTCAATTGATTGATCACGTGATTGTCGGTTCAACAGGCAGCCAATCACTTGCGTTGGATGGTTTAATGCCTCGCTATTTCCAGCCGAACGAATTAATCTCTGGTTAGTGTTTCAAATTGATTGATGGAAGATTCAGATGATTGTACGTTCGCGGCCGAATGCCTTTCGCATGTTGTTTTCATGGCGTGGTTCAATCTTGCCGCATATTGCTCCACAACTGATACTTGTCGTTCTATTATCAGTTGTCATTTCAGCGTTTGAGCACGCTCATCCGAATGTTTTTCCTGAACTTCCTGTTGCTGCATTTTCGTTGATTGGCATTGCCTTATCAATCTTTTTGGGGTTTCGTAATAACGCATGTTATGACCGCTGGTGGGAAGCGCGTAAAGAATGGGGCTCGCTGATCGTCGCCATGCGTAATTTTGCTCGTGAAAGTTTATTGCTTCCTCATGAAGTCAGACAACGCGTATTATATTTATCCCTTGGATTTGCTTACCAACTCACCGCAAAACTACGCAAAACCCCTCCATCTCCTGTGCTGCAAACTCTATTCTCTGAGTCCGAATACCAACAGTTGAGCCAACATCCAAACCCTGCCAATTTTATTTTGCAATTGATCTACCAAGAGCTTTTGCAATGTTTACGTCAAGGACAGCTCACAGATATTTGCTATCAGCAACTTTCAGACAAGATTGAAAAAATGTCTACAACACAAGCTGTTTGCGAGCGAATCCAAAATACGCCACTCCCTTTTGCCTATTCACTCTTACTTCATCGCACGGCTTATTTATATAGTCTGCTTTTGCCTTTGGGGCTGGGTGGAACGTTGAGTTTTGCAACACCGATTGTAGTTGGTGTTTTAGCCTATACATTCTTCGGTTTAGATGCAGTAGGAAATGAAATCGAAGAACCGTTTGGACTGTTAGGCAATCATTTACCATTAGATGCGATGGTACGCACGATTGAGATTGATATTCGCAGTAGTCTTGGTGAAACGGATATTCCAGAGCCGTTGCAGCCTGTGAATTATGTTTTGAATTGAGGTTCAACTAAAAATGAAACAGAATATCGTTCCTCCTAAAAGTCTTTCACAAGAGGAAGTCCATATTGAACCTATATTTGTGCGTGCAAAAATGCGCATTTCAGCCTGTATCTTTTTTATAAATTTGATGTTCGTGATTTGTTTTCCTTGTTTGCAGTGGTTTCTTTATGGTGAATTCCACCATAGCATTTTTAATATCATTTTAGCGGTTATTGGAATTATAAGCTTTCTGCTTGTATTACTCTTTTTGATCATCGAAAAGCCAAGAAAAATTACACGAAAATATCTCAAGTATTTTTTAAACGACAATGAACCCTCGCCAAAAATACATTAATTAAACATAGGCTGTGGGCTTGCCCCAGCTTTTCATCTGGGTTGAAACCCAGCCTACTACACTTGAATTGAAAAGTAATGTAGGTTATGAGCTTGTCCCAATTTTTCTACTGGGCTAAAACCCATATCATTTGATTCAACATTTGTGAATTCTAGCCAGTAGCCCTTACATATAGCTCAACGTCAATATCGGCCAGTTCAGGAACAGTTTCAAGCGCCTCTAAGCGAATGCGATACTTACCAGGCGAAATTCTCACACCATCTATTTCTGATGGGAGAAATCCTTCTGTTCCACCTCCCGAAGAATAGAGCCGATCGAAAATTTGATCATAAATTTGTATTTCTTGCGAAGAGTCAATTCTAATAATCGTGAGTCTTAATGGAATTTTGATCCCATGACGAGGATAAATAACCACACCATTTGCATCAATATATTGATCATTATAATGATTATTGCGTTCTAAAAGCCGAATGACTCTATGCAACTGCTCCTTGTTACCATCTATAACTTTTGGTTTAAAAGCAAGATCAAAAAAATACACCTGACTCCTTGCTTTTGTTTCGAATTCTTTATTTAAAACAAAACCTGCTTTATCTAATCTAAAAGGAATAAATAAAGTTGGAGGGCTTTTTTCAAAAAGAATTGCATGCCAATTAACAGCTCTACTATCACAGCCTGAAACCAAAACTGGAATTATAATGAAAGCCCTTAAAGCTAACTTCTGAAATATAAGTCTTTTCATTTTTGTATAATCAATCCTAAATATCTCACACCAATTGTTTGATTATTATTCATATTGATCAATAATAAATCTAGGTTGCGGGCTTGCCTCAACTATACGACTGGATTAAAACACAGTCTAATAGACTACAGGATTTGAATACAAATACACCAAAAGGATTGGCAAACAAAATGAACATCTATCGTTATCTGATCGCCTACATAACTTTCAACATCCCCACAGCCTTCGCACTCGGTGGTGGCGCAACTGTTGGACCTCTCGCTAGCAAAGCAAACGCACAGTTTCCTTTTGCGATGCTATCGCTTTTGATCATTATTGCGATCATCAGTCGCTGGACGAAATAAACTCATATTGCATAATCAAAACAACTCCCAAACTCCCCTTTGCCCCTCGGCAAGCTGCGGAACATAACCCAGCTTATTCCATACCATATGCGCCCCATGAAAATCACTCGCCGTTGATACGGCGAAGCCATGTTCAGCAACCAAACGATTAATCATGCCGCGCGTTGCAGGTGGCTCACTGACCGCAGGTAACTCAATCGCCTGACCACCCACTGCTTTGAAGTCGATGAGCAAATGACGTAACGCTGTCGAGGTCAAATTATTTCGCGTGGGATGGGCTAAAACCGCCTGACCACCACTTGCCAGAATTGCTGCAACACCATCCGCCATCGTCATCCATTCCAAAGGCACATACGCCGACTTCCCTTCACCCAAATAACGATCAAAAGCTTGCTGATGCTTTGTCACCAACTTCTCATCCACCAACCACTGTGCCAAATGCCCGCGCGTAATACCTTCAGCACGACCACCAGCCAACGCAAGAACAGCGTCCCATGCTTGCTTCTTCGTGATTTTTTCCAGTTTGGCACAAATCATTTCAGCACGACGCGCGCGAATTACTTTTTGATTTTCAAGTACAGCTTCAAGCGGTGCTAAATCCGTCATTGCCAGACCAACAATATGCACAGATACAGCACGCTTGGTCGTTGCTCGTGTCCACTGCGTCGATAGCTCTACGCCATCAATGAACTGCATCCCTAAAACTTGCGCTTGTTGACGAGCCTCAGGCAAGCCATCCAGCGTATCGTGATCAGTAAGTGCTAAATGTGTGACTTCCGCCTCATGCGCGGCCGTCACCAAATCGGCTGGAGACAATTGTCCATCAGAAAAGTAACTATGTGTATGTAAATCCGCGCGCAGGATCATCTATACTTCAACTTTTGAATTTATGTGGAATCAAGCGTAGCATGAAAGCATTGCTCGACTTCGTGCCTTTAGTGGTTTTCTTTGCATTAGCCAAGACCAAGACGATATTTATCGCAACTCAAGGGCTGCTGGTTGCCAGTCTCGCCGTGTACAGTTTGCATTTTATCCTGCAAAAAGGGCGATTGGAAAAATCCCAGTGGATTACGCTCGTGCTGACGCTCGCGTTTGGTGGCATGACGTTATATCTTCACGACGATATGTGGCTGCGCTGGAAATCGCCGATTATTAACTGGGTCTTTGCAACTGCATTCCTCGTCAGTCCAATCATTGGTAAAGATCCGATTCCACTTGTTCAACGCTTCCTCGCGCCTGTATTTGAACTCACTGAATCAGCATGGAAAAAGCTCAATTTTACATGGGCCATATTTTTTATCATTCTCGGTGCATTACATCTCGTATTTGCCTTCGTATTTCCACAATACTGGATTAATTTCAAAGTATTTGGCGGTACGGCAATTATGATTGTGTTTATGGTGGGTCAATTCGTACTACTACGTGACCATCTCAAAAAACCAGAAAACCAAAACTGAGCTACTGATTTAAAGTGATTTGACTAGAGAAAAGATATGCCTTTATTTACCGTGATCGCAACAGATGTTCCAAACAGTTTAGAAAAACGTAAACTTCACCGTCCTACACACCTTGCTCGCCTGCAAGCACTGCATGCGGCAGGTCAACTTGTGCTGGCAGGGCCTTGTCCGATTGACCACGATAATCTCGCAGAAGGTTTTTCAGGAAGTTTACTCGTTCTGGACTTCGCTGATCGCGCAGCACTGGATGCGTGGCTCGCTGAAGAACCATTTGTCCTTGAAGGCATTTATGAATCAGTGGTTGTAAAACCTTTTATTCAAGCCTTACCTACGCCAAATGTATAATCCTATCGTTTACTTATTCACTGACGGACTGCGCGCATGATCGTTCAACATACTCAAAAGCTCGCAGCCGTTATTGCTTTGTCTTTCGCGCTACATGCTGGGCAGACGCTTGCTGCACCTGCAACAACGACACCGACTGCATCACCACAAGTAACAGCTACAGCCCCTACCCCAGCAACAGCGGCAAAACCTGAACCAACTGTCATTAAGCCACCAACATTAGAAACTCAGTTTGCCAATCTCAGCAAGCTGAGCAAGACACAATCCTCACGACTTGACCAACTTGAGGCTGCCAATCGGGATGCACTCACTCGCAATCAAGCGCTGCAACTAGAAAATGATAATCTCAGCGTTCAGGTCAAAGCCCTACAAAGTGACCGTAGTGCGCAAATGTTTATTTATGGCGCGGTGGCAATTTTGGTTGGTGCGATCATTGGCTATATCATTGCCAGTCAATTTCTCCGCAACACACGTCGCTGGTAATACCACACTAATGCTTGCATGACCCACTCATTTGAACACCGCATTGACAAAGAGCTGCTGATGCAACAGTTTTCTGCATTACGCTCATTGGAATGCTTAACCATGCATTGTGGTGAGTTAAATCATCACATGAACTTCCTGTCCATTTGGCAACTCTGGCGAGATACTCAGCCCAGCAATACAAGCCGCTTGCATCTCATCATAACAGCACAAAAACCATTACCTCGCGAAGAACTCAGTCAAAAATTCAATCAAAACAACTATTCGCCCGAAATAACCGAACAACTACTCGCTCAATATCCGCCTGCAATTTCAGGCGTGCATCGGTTAATTTTTAGAGATGATCGTCTAACCCTTGATCTCTGGTTTGGCGATGTCGTTGATGATCTCAAGACTTCTTCAATCACCAGCAATGTATCCGAAACACCATCTTCTTTTATCGTGATTGGTGCAGGAATTGCTGGGTTTTCTATGACGGAAGCACTGACGCGACGCGGTTATGCAGTCACGCTCATTGAACAGGAAAAACCTCTGTCAGGAGCATCTGGAAATCCTTGCGCATTACTGTTATCCAAACTCCCCAAACTCAATCGTGTCAGTCACAATCTACAGACGATGGGGGCACTGACGACTGCACGTTGGTGGGGGAATTGGGTCAATGATGTCGTCATATCCACAGGTGCCTTACTCAAAATCGACGAAGATGATTTAGAAAAAATTAAAGATTATCCTACAGATGTAGTGCGCGTCATGAATGCACACGAGGCAACTCAGCACTCTGGTATCACATGCCCAACTGACTATATGTTTATGCCGTGTGCAGTTGCACTCTCCCCCAAAGCGATTCGACAACATGTCCTCTCATCACCATTAGTCACACTGATCAAAGCCAGTGCAGCACAACTGATTCGAAATGAACATGATTCGACATGGATGGTTCTAGATCCAGACCAAAAGATCATTGCCCAAGCGCATCAAGTGATTGTGGCTAATGCAAAAGACAGCGTCACACTTTGTCCGACTCTGCCACCATTAACTGTGATTCGTGGTCAAATTTCTTGGCTACCAATGCCATCCACATCACCACAATGTTCAATTGGCTATGGTGGATATACCACAACCTTTCAACAGCAAGTTTTGTTAGGTTCATCGTTTGTTCGAGATGATATCAATACTGATCTACGGCTCAATGAACACGAATTCAATCTCAATCTGTTTAAAGAAGAATTCCCCCAATTTGCAGAAAACTTACCACCGATTACGACATGGCAAGGACGTGCGAGCTTACGCGCACTGCCACGAGATTCCATGCCTGTGGTTGGACAAGTTCCTCAGATGAATGATGTTTTTGTATTGGCAGGATTAGGATCAAAAGGCTTTTCTTATGCGCCGCTGTGTGCTGAATTACTCGCTGCACAAATCCTCAACGAAGCATTACCTATGACAGATCAGCTAGCGTACACAATTCGCCCTGATCGATTTATCAAAAAAGAACGAATCAGAAAACCCTATTACACACCACCCAAAATTTAGAACCTTCATCAAAAAAGCCATAAAAAAACAGCCCATATCGGGCTGCTCTCTTATTCTGGTCAGGAAAAACCAATTAGTCATCATTATCATGGTGATGATGTTTTCTCCAACCACGATGACGACCGCGGTCATGGTCATCATCGCGATAATCGCGACCGTCACGATAGTCTCCACCACCGCTAGCGCGCGCATGGTTATTTAGATTACCACCAATCGCTCCACCAGCCGCGCCGCCAAGTCCTGCACCAACCAACTGACCTTGACGACCAGATTGACCGCCAAGCGCAGCACCTGCACCAGCGCCGAGTGCACCACCAATCGCAGCACGTTTACCGCCAGCAGCTTCACCACCAGCTGCGCCACCCACCGCAGCACCGATCACACCGCCAGTTTTTCCACCAACTGACTGACCAACTGCTGCACCAGCAACGCCACCTAAACCACCTGCCAATGCACTGCGTAGCGTATCATCTGCATACGCAGACTGAACTGCAATCGCTGCCGCGCTAACCGCAACAGCTGCAAGAATTTTTTTCATAATATTACCTTCTTCAAAAAATTTCTAAATTTCTGGATGCTTATCCAAAGCCATCCATATTCACAAAATGAATCACGAGACACTGTATCATGATTACCCAGTCATTCATTTGATCGTTTGTAACTGCTTAATAGCTATAGTATCCACGATCATGCTCATCATCGTGATCGTGCCAATCACGGTCATGCCAGTCACGACCACGCCAATCGCCATCATGCCAATCACGATGCCAGCCGCGATCATGATAGTAACCGCGATCACCATCACCATAACCGCCACCATAATAAGTCACTTGACGTACTGGATAATATGCAGTGCGATAATAGGTCACTGGAGCTGGAGCAGCATAATAAGCTGTTTGAACAGGACGCTCATATACTGTACGTTCATAATATGGACGTGGCTGAGTCGCAACTAATGCACCGCTCACACCACCAATTGCAGCACCAACAGCCGCACCATTACGACCACCTACAGCATGTCCAATCACAGCACCAGCAACGCCACCAATAAGTGCCGAACCGACAGGATCATAGTCAGCAAATGCAGGTTGAACCACCGCCATGCCAGTCGTTACCGTCAAAATCGTTGCTAACATTAATTTTTTCATGATCGACACTCCTATTTATTCGCGTCATATCGAGTTGAAGTCCATGATGAACTTCCATGACTTCACTTTAGGTGGATTATGCGTCTCGCACAATCATTAATCCGTTGCATCTCGTAACATCTCGAAACATTTGTATGTACTCATCTGCGAAAAACAAGAAATGTGCAGCCAATGTGCAGAACTCACTCATTTATGCAGAAAAATCGACTTTATGAAAAGAACGATCAATCCCGACATCGTTGCATACAGATTATTTCGCACAAAAAACAATCTTTCTTATCGTCACCCGCAAAAACTGCTAAAATAGTCGTTTTACGATTTACAGCACACCGCTTTCATAGCCTATCGTTGTCGATACTGATATAGAAAACCTCTGCTGCTCCGCGAATTTGGTAACATTCATGACTGTACAAACGTTTAATCCTTCGAATATTCAAGCCACCAATACCGCAACACAAACTGCATCAACAGTGACTCCTACTGTAAATAGTGCTGCGCCGATTAAACGTTTATATATCGAAACACAAGGCTGCCAAATGAATGAATATGACAGCAGTCGTATGGCAGATTTGCTTGGTGATTCACATGGATATGTTCTGACAACTGACCCTGCAGAAGCCGACATTCTGCTCATGAATACCTGTTCAATTCGTGAAAAAGCTCAAGAAAAAGTATTCAGCGAACTCGGTCGCTGGCGCAAGCTGAAAGACCAAAACCCAGATTTAATTATTGGTGTTGGTGGCTGTGTGGCATCACAAGAAGGTGAAGGTATTCAAAAACGCGCACCTTACGTCGATATGGTGTTTGGTCCACAAACCCTACATCGTTTGCCACAAATGCTCAATCAGCATAACGAACACAAAGCAGACCGAACCACCAATCAAAAGATTTCCCTCGTTGATATTTCTTTCCCAGAAATTGAGAAATTTGACTTCTTACCTGAACCAAAAGTTGAAGGTTTTAAAGCATTTGTCTCCATCATGGAAGGCTGTTCAAAATACTGCTCATTCTGTGTTGTACCTTATACACGCGGCGAAGAAGTCTCCCGTCCGCTGGATGATGTCATTGCAGAAATCATCAGTCTTGCAGCACAAGGTGTCCGCGAAATCACGCTGCTCGGTCAAAATGTGAATGGCTATCGCGGCGACATGCATGATGGTGGGATTTGTAATTTCGCTGATTTGCTACGTTTAGTCGCAAAAATTGAAGGCATTGGACGGATTCGTTACACCACCAGCCATCCACTAGAGTTTTCTGATGAACTGATCAATGTCTATGCTGAACTTCCACAACTGGTTTCGCATTTGCATTTACCAGTCCAAAGTGGCTCAAATCCAGTATTAGCAGCGATGAAACGCAATCACACGATTGATGTGTATATTGAAAAGATCAAAAAACTACGTGCGGTTCGTCCCGATATTCATTTATCAAGTGACTTTATCATTGGCTTCCCTGCTGAAGGTGATGCTGAATTTGAAGATACCTTACAGTTTATTAAAGACTTGGATTTCGATCACTCATACAGCTTTATTTACTCGAAGCGTCCAGGTACACCAGCCGCTGAACTTCCAGATAGCACACCTGAAGATGTGAAAAAAGAACGTCTTGCGCGAGTTAAGGCTGTAATTAAAGCCTCAACCGTTGCAAAGACTGATGCAATGCTAGGTAAAACCATGCAAGTGCTAGTTGAAAAGCATTCTGACCGTGAAGAAGGCATGTTGATTGCGAGTGCGGATAATACTCGCTTGGTTCAATTTGTTGGTGATGCCTCACTGATTGGTCAATTTGCAACAGTGAAAGTGACTGATATTCGCAGTATGAATTTGGTACAAGGTGAGTTGGTGGGCTGATTCCCTCAGCGCATCGTTCAAAATCCGCCTAGATCTGGGAGTTTTTTTATACATCCATAAATACTTCTAGGATCATGGATTTTAAAAGAAAAAAGCCGCAAATAATGCGGCTTTTTCGTTACTTCAAAATTATCCTAGCGCTTTAAGCACAGCTTCGCCCATCGCTTGCGTACCGATTTTAGTCATGCCAGCAGACATAATATCGCCTGTACGCAGACCTTGATCAAGGACGACACCCACAGCAGTCTCAATCGCTTTTGCAGCAGCTTCTTGTTTGAAAGTGTAACGCAGCATCATCGCAACAGACAGAATCGTTGCGAGTGGATTTGCCAAATCCTGTCCAGCGATATCAGGCGCACTGCCATGACATGGTTCATACATCCCTTTGCCATTTTCATCTAAACTTGCTGAAGGCAACATACCAATCGAGCCTGTGAGCATTGCGGCTTCGTCAGAAAGAATATCGCCAAATAAATTGCCAGTCACAATCACATCAAACTGTTTTGGATTACGCACCAATTGCATCGCAGCATTATCAACATACATGTGTGATAACTTAACATCTGGGTATTCCGCTGTAGCCAAATCCGTTACGGTCTGTTTCCACAGTTCTGTAACTTCCAAAACGTTGGCTTTATCGACTGAGCATACTTTAGCAACGCCATCTTTAGCGCGTAAGGTCGCCATATCAAATGCAACTTTCGCGATACGCTTGATTTCACTTTCTGTGTAAACATCTGTGTTAAAACCTTGCTTCTCGCCGTTTTCCAGAACACGAATACCACGCGGTTGACCGAAATAAATACCGCCAGTCAATTCACGGACAATCAGAATATCCAATCCTGCAACGATCTCAGGTTTCAGGCTGGATGCATCAGCCAATTGCGGATATAAAATCGCTGGACGCAAATTAGCAAACAAATTCAGTTCACTACGAATTTTTAACAAACCACGCTCTGGACGAATAGAACGTTCGATATTGTCCCATTTTGGTCCCCCCACAGCGCCCAGAAGCACTGCGTCTGCTTTTTTGGCTGCATCTAAAGTGACATCAGGTAGAGGTACACCGTGTGCATCAATCGCAGAACCACCGAGCAGACCATGTGACCATGTCAAATCTAATGAGAATTTTTCATTCGCACGATTTAAGACTTTTTCGGCAGCCGCCATGATTTCAGGGCCGATACCATCACCGGCGAGAATGAGAATATGCTGAGACATTTAAATTTATTCCATTGATAAAACAAAAAGATAAACAACGACTCTCGTAATTCATTGAAAGCTAAAAGATATAAATAAAAATCAATATGAAATCGATCTATTATTTAATTTTTTGCTCTACGAAAGAAGTCGTCATTGTTTGAAAACCATAATTTCGACAAAAACGACGATCAACTTTATCGTCATCCAGCAAATCGATACAAAGCGGCGCTGGGCCTGCCAAACTCAAGAGACTTGCTGATTGCTCCCGTTCTTGGCGATACAGCTTGAGATCATAGCGATGACCTGCCCTAAAGCGATGCGTCAACGTAAAGTTCTCAACTCGTGCATGAGAGATTGGGAAAAACAGGACTTCTACATCGTGTGGCGCAGCAGGTAGAGCGAGATAATATTGAGAACTGTTGTTTGATGCAGGCGATTCAAAGCGTAAAACAGCATCTGTTTTGCCATGCTCTGTGGGCTCGCCAGTCAACGGATTCAATAATTGCGTACCATTTAAACTGACGAATTGACACCCTACACCACCTGCGCAATGAACAGAGGCAATTCCAGACGTATCCTGACTGATCGGATTAAAGTTTTGAATCAACCATGCAGATTTCGCCTTCAGTGGCGTCAATGATTGACAGCCAGCCAATCCAGCAATCAAAACCATGGCTGATGCGGCGATAGATACCTTCACCACATGTTGACTCGATAATCGATTTAAGGCTTTCAACGTCTTCCTCAATTGGGCAGTGCTTGGGATAGCCATGCTCTCGCTCCATATGTCGCACATCTCGTGCAGTCGCAAACCGAAAGCAATGGAATCACTTTCTATTTTCATGCACGAGAGTATACGCCATACAGGACTCAGACATGAAGTGTATTAAACACCCATGGACGAATCGCTTTTGCCTTATCCTCAAAAGCATGAATTGCATCACTATCCTGCAAGGTTAAGCCAATTTCATCTAAACCATTTAATAAAAAATGTTTACGAAATGCATCAACTTCAAAGGCATGAGTTTGACCATTTGGACGAATCACAATTTGTTTTTCCAAATCTACAGTCAATTGATAACCTTCTGTTGCAAAGGCTTCAGCAAACAAAACATCCATCACTTCTTCAGCCAAAATGACAGGTAACATCCCATTATTCAGACAGTTATTATAAAAAATATCTGCAAAAGATGATGCGATTACCGTGCGAAAGCCATATTCGGCAAGTGCCCATGGTGCATGTTCACGACTTGAACCACAACCAAAATTTTGGCGTGACATCAATATGCTTGCACCTTGATAACGAGGTTGATTCAGCACAAAATCCTGATTCAACGGACGTTTACTATTATCTTGGCCTGGATAACCCTCATCCAAATAACGCCACTCATCAAACAAATTCGCACCAAAACCAGTTCGTTTAATCGATTTCAAAAACTGCTTTGGAATAATCTGGTCTGTATCCACATTCGCACGATCAAGTGGAGCAACAAGACCTGTTTCAATCGTATAAGGCTTCATCTCGGCTCTCCTTAAAATGTCCGAACATCAACAAAATGCCCAGCAAGTGCTGCTGCGGCTGCCATTGCAGGGCTCACTAAATGCGTACGGCCACCATTGCCTTGACGACCTTCAAAGTTGCGATTGCTGGTCGATGCACAATGTTCGCCCGGTTGAAGTTTGTCAGCGTTCATCGCCAAGCACATCGAGCAACCCGGTTCACGCCATTCAAAACCTGCATCAGTAAAAATCGTATTTAAGCCTTCTGCTTCGGCCTGTTGTTTCACCAAGCCTGAACCTGGAACAACCATCGCTTGTTTGATCGTACTTGCTACTTTACGACCTTTAATTACCGCAGCAGCAGCGCGTAAATCTTCGATACGAGAGTTAGTACATGAACCAATAAACACACGATCCAATTGAATTTCTGACAACGATTGACCCGGTGTCAAATCCATATATTGATAAGCGCGTTTCATGCCTTCTTGTTTGACTGGATCATTGGTCGATTCAATCAATGGCAAGGCTTGGCTCACAGCAATCACCATCTCTGGTGAAGTTCCCCATGACACTTGTGGCTCAATGCTGTTGCCATCTAATTCAACAACAGTATCAAACACTGCATCAGCGTCACTGTGCAAAGTTTGCCAGTAAGCAACTGCTTGATCCCACTGATCAGCTTTTGGTGCAAACGGTTTGTCTTTGAAATACGCAATGGTTTTGTCATCTACAGCAACCATACCGACGCGTGCGCCTGCTTCGATCGCCATATTACAGACGGTCATACGACCTTCCATTGACATATCACGGAATACCTGACCACCAAACTCAATCGCGTGACCATTGCCGCCTGCTGTACCAATCTTGCCAATAATCGCAAGAACAACGTCTTTGGGTGTTACACCAGCACCGAGTACACCATCAACACGAACAAGCATGTTTTTTGATTTCTTTTGGATCAAACATTGCGTTGCCAAAACGTGTTCAACTTCTGATGTACCAATCCCGTGCGCCAAACAACCAAACGCACCGTGCGTTGCCGTATGCGAATCACCACACACCACGGTCATGCCCGGCAAAGTCAAACCTTGTTCTGGACCAACCACATGCACAATGCCTTGACGGATGTCATTGATATCAAATTGCACCACATCAAACGTTTTGCAGTTGTCATCTAAGGTTTGGACTTGGATACGAGACACTTGATCTTGAATCCCAGCAATCCCTTCCGCACGCTCCGCTTTACTGGTGGGAACGTTATGGTCTGGCGTTGCGATATTGGCATCCAAACGCCAAGGTTTGCGATCTGCAAGTTGTAAACCTTCAAAAGCCTGAGGGCTGGTTACTTCATGCAATAATTGGCGATCAATGTAAATCAAGCACGACCCATCATCGCGCTGTTTCACCAAATGATCATCCCAAAGTTTGTCATATAATGTCTTTGCGGTCATTTTACTCACCTTGATTGTGTCACTTTGCTAATGCATTAGCATCTGGGTTTGTATTGCCTTGCTCATTAAATTTTTGGTTCAAGAAGCTCTGGATGTGTGCATATTAACTTTGTTTTTTTAATAAAACTAATTTATGATTTTTATAATTAAATAAACTTTTTGGAATATTTGAAACATAACAGCATAGCTCGTTGAGCCTGTCGAAACGCGCGGAATACTATCAAACCGCATCTGCGTATCAACCACACTTCGACAAGCTCAGTGTTCTACAGCGTCAATTTTTATTAGAAAACTGATACAGGCTAAACCTTTATGAACACAGCCTCACTCCAAGCATTTGTCACTGTCATGCAAACTGGCTCGGTATCTCGCGCCGCTGAAAAACTCTTCCTGACGCAACCTGCCGTCAGTAAACGGTTGCGTATTTTAGAAGATGAATTTGGTGTAGCTTTATTTACACCGATCGGACGCGGTATTCAGCCCACGCAAGCCGCACTCGACCTACTTCCGCGTGCAAGACGCTGGTTACTCGATTACGAAGAAATCAAGCACGCACTCAGTCACGCACAAGATCAAGTCGCGGGATTATTACGCATTGGCACAAGTCATCATATCGGTTTGCATCACCTCCCTGTCGCGCTCAAAAACTTCGTACAAACTCATCCAGCCGTCGAACTCGATGTGCATTTTGTCGATTCAGAACAAGCACATCAGGCCGTGCTATCGGGCGAACTGGAGTTGGCTTTTTTAACCTTACCGCCAGCATTTGATGCAAGACTGTCTTATCGTGAAATTTGGAATGACCCCTTGGTCTTTGTTGTTGCCCCTTTCCATCCATTAGCCAAGCAATCTAAAGATTCTTTAACTTTGTCGGACTTAGCTCAACACGCTGCAATTTTGCCCGCAGCAAACACCTATACCAGCCAAATTACACTCGCAGCATTTCATCACGCAGGATTGAGCTTAAAAACCAGCATGAGTACCAATCCGCTCGATTCAATTCGCATGCTCGTTTCTATCGGATTGGGTTGGTCGGTTTTACCCAAAACATTGGTCGATGATGATTTGCATGTATTGGAGATTGACAACGTCATTTTACAACGCACCTTAGGGATGGTTTGGCATCCTCAGCGCACACTTTCCAAAGCTGCCAGAACATTGAAAGATGGCTATTTTTAAAAAGACAGTATGGGTGATGATGCAAATAATTCTTAAAAATTTACATAAGCAACCTTTATCGTCATCGACAGAAGCTTTTACAATTACACATTCTTACACGAGAAGTCTGAACGATTTTATAATGCTGGGTTTTATGACGTTTAGTTTTATGCTGTTCATGCCAGGCAAAAACACTCAAGATGGATTTGTATAGCAGGCAATATTGTTTAAACTATTTCTTTAATTTTAATCATATAAGTTGAGTGGGAATGCCAAACTATCTAGGTGATCGGATATCCAAACTTGAATTGGCAATACGCATCAGTGCAGGAAGCACTTTATTAGCATGCGTAATTTCTGCATCCAGCCAAACCCAAGCCGCAGATAGTGATTTTCTCGCCGCACAACGCGCTGCAAAATCAGGTAATTTGACAGCACTTGATATGTACCGCCAACAAATGCAAGACAGTGTGCTTGCACCTTATCCTGAATATTGGCAGCTCAACAACAACCTCGTCACACAATCACCCAGTGCGATTAGTTCGTTCCTTGATCGCTACCCGAATGCCGCTATCGGTGAAAAACTATTAGGCGACTACATCGAAGCAAAAGCGCGTGCTGGTGATTTCGCCGCAACTAAACAGCTCGCTAGTCGTCTAACCAATCCTGATGCCAATGAAAATTGCGCATTAGCACTGACCAATGCTGCAAATGGTGACATTCTGACGTTGTCAGCATTGCGCGCGGATGTTTGGTTGACCACGTCAAAAATAACTGACCTCTGTGCCGCAGTCGCAGATCAGCTACTCATTAGCCCACTCATGACCGATGATGATCGCATCCAACGTCTTCGGACATTGCTACGGGCTGGACAGGTCAGTCGAGCTCTTCCTGTCGCAAGTCGACTCAATATTCCATTGGATTCATCCAAACTCGCAAGCATCGCTGCATCGCCTTCGGTTTATTTAGTCGATGCCCCCGACGCAACACTGCAAGACCAGATGTATTACCTATACGCGATTGCACGCTTAGCAAGTGACAATCCTGATGCTGCAAATAGTCAGTTAACTCGTGATCAAAATCGATTGCCCGATGCAACATTGCAATACGGCTATCGAATTCTCGCGATGAGCGTGGCAACCAACACCAATAAAAATGGTTTTGATCAACGTGCCATCACTTGGTTTAATCGAAGTATCGGCATCGGCTTTAGTGACGAAGAAGCGGAAGCTTTTGCGCGCGTGTCCATTCGGTTTAGTGATTGGAATAGTCTGATCCGCGCACTTGATGGGATGAGTATCGCAAAAGAAAATGAACGCGTTTGGCGTTATTGGTTTGCTCGTGCAACGGAACAGCGCCCTGATCCCCAAGCACAACAAGTCGCTAAAACATTTTACACCGCGCTCGCCACCGATGATGACTATTACGGTCTCTTATCTCGTGACAAGCTCGGTTTAAATTTCAACCAGCTTCCACCTGCTTATTCACCAAGTGCAGCAGATTATCAACGCTTGAAAAATGATATTCATTTTCAGCGTGCATTTACTTTGCACAGCATTAATGCTGATGCGGAGTTTACCAATCGTGAATGGAATTGGGCTGTCCGCCAAGGCTACCTGACGCATGATGATGGCTTATTGATTGCAGCCGCAACCCAAGCAAATCAGATCAGCTGGTTTGATCGGGCAGTTTACGCAGCAGAACGTACCACTAAACTGCGTAATGATAATCTACGTTACCTCACTCCATTTCGTGACTTGACGGAACACTACAGCCTTAAAGTAGGGCTTGATCCAGCTTGGGTCTATGGTCTCATTCGCCAAGAAAGCCGCTTCCTGATTAAAGCGAGATCAAATGTTGGCGCTGGTGGTCTCATGCAAGTGATGCCTTCTACGGCTCAATGGGTCGCAAAACGCATGGGAGAACGCTACGACTCCGCCCAACTGTCAGATATGGAAACCAATATTCGCTACGGCACGTTCTATCTCAATCATATTTATGGTGAATTAGGTAGTCAGCCTGTTCTTGCAACCGCAGGATATAATGCAGGACCTCTGCGTGCAAAACGCTGGCAACCTGATAATGCCCCACTAGCCGCAGACCAATATGCGGAAACAATTCCATTTTCAGAAACTCGTAACTATGTAAAACAAGTCATGACCAATGCCGTGCATTACGGTTTGATTTTCAATCAAGGTGGACAGTCGATTACGAAGCGAATGGGCACAATCCCAACGCCAAACAATCAAGATATTGTCGGTCCTTAGCACTTATTGTCGGTTTGTAACACTCTAGGTCATCGCCCACAGAAAATTTGACCCAGAGTGTATACGGTTCTTCTACAAACCCTTGCTACCGTTTAACAATTGCACGCCTTACAATACGAGTATGAAACCAATAGCTAACAGATCGGAGAGAACGCGACACGGAGGTCTGCGTTCTATGCGTGATGGGTGTAATGATATGCAACAATCTATGCAAGCTAAAATGTGGAATGCGATACGTCAAAGCTTGCGAAGCCACCTATCTATCGCAATTAGTCGGTTTATTTTCCATGTTTCGATCAAATCAGCTGAGATCATCCATTTTCAGCAGATTGTGCTATCAAAATTAGGCTTCAACAAAATATCGAAGGCGGCTGCAACGCCCGCAATGCTTGTCACTGCGTTGATCAGCGCACTATCCAGTCTATTTTGTATGACTGCTCAAGCCGATGAAACCGCGAATCCTCCTTCAAGTTTTACGCTGATCATTCGTATGACTCCAGCAGCATGTGCGTTAGACCCTGAATTACAGAAATTACGTCAATGTCAGGATGGTTTCACGCTGACCATTTCAAGTCTACAAGCAGAACGCGCTAGCGGAAAACGGATCGAAAACTGTAGTCACGATCAAACCAATTTGTCGCCACTGCAAGAGCGCGTCGTCGAACGCGTCATGCCTGACAAACAATTGCGTGATGAAGATTGGCAACGAAATGGCTCATGTACAGGGATGTCACCAACTGTTTATTTTAGAACAATTGCGACTTATGCACAGCGCTTAAAGATTCCGTCAGAACTGGCATCGCCACGCGACACCATACTCACAAAGAACTATATTATTAATAAATTACAGCAACTCAATCCTGGACTCACAGAAAAAAGCCTTCTGTTGCGTTGCACAGCAGAATCAGGACGTGAGTATCCAGTCTTAACCGAACTTCGTTCTTGTTATAACACCCAAGGACAATATGACGCTTGTCCAGCATATATAAAATCAAACTGCCCAAGCAGTGTTGTGATTCTTGCTGCGCCTTAAATACACAGCACAATCCGTATAAAATCCATTAACTCGACAGCGTTCGATAAAAACTCACATTTCTAAACTCATGCGCCTCATCGAGATCAGGCCACGTCGAAGCACTACGTTCACCATCTTTGACGTATTGTGGATGACTAAAATTCTTAACACGCGAATCGGCTACCCAGACCTCTCGACCAAATCGCAAAAACTCATCTAAGAAGAAGCGATTGCTCTGGTCATACAGCACATCTGCGGCAAGTAAGACATCAACCTGCTCATTCAACTGATAAAGGTCAGCTAAATACTCCAAACTGACATCATTCAATGCAGCATTCTCGCGACATGATGCAAGCGATACAAGATCAATATCGCAAGCAATCACACGCGCCGCGCCAGCAAGCTTCGCCGCAATAGCAACCACACCAGAACCTGCACCAAAATCTAAAACTGTTTTGCCCCGCACCCGTTCTGGCTCAGCAAGCAACCACTGCGCCATCGACAATCCTGATGCCCAACAAAAAATCCAATATGGCGTATCCGTCCAAATCCGTCGAATGACTTCATCATCCATCTTTTCTGTTGGCAAATCAGGTGGAATCAACCACAAATCAATCGACGTATCAGGCAAAGTCTGACGTTGCAGTTTTGAATCAGGGATAACTTGGTGCAACGCATCCAGCAAATGTTTTGGTGCAGTCATCAATTTTTAGCCTAATGCTTTCTCTGCAGCTTCAACGGTTTGACGAATCAGCGTCGTAATCGTCATAGGGCCAACACCGCCTGGCACTGGCGTGTAAGCACTCGCAATTTGCTCGATCCCAACCAACTCAATATCACCCACACCACCGCCTTCGCGTGGATGGAAACCGGCATCAACTACGACTGCACCTTGTTTAATCCAATCTTTTTTAATCAGCTCTGCTTTACCTACCGCACCAACCACGATGTCAGCTTGCGCCACCAATTCAGCAAGATTTTTAGTACGAGAATGGCAAATCGTCACAGTCGCATTTGCCGCCAAGAGCATCATCGCCATTGGTTTACCGAGAATCGCACTACGACCCACCACAACTGCATGTTTACCTTCGATCTGAATCCCATTTTCTGTCAGCAAAGTCATGATGCCTTGTGGCGTCGCAGAACCGTATGCGGACTCTTCCATACTCATGCGACCAAAACCTAAACACGTCACACCGTCTACGTCTTTTGCCAACGCAATCGCATCAAAGCACGCACGCTCATCGATTTGTTCAGGCACAGGATGCTGCAACAAAATACCATGCACATCTGGATTTGCATTGAGCTTGGCAATTTCAGCAAGTAATTGTTCTGTCGTGGTCGATTGTGGCAATTCAACCTTTAACGAATCCATACCAACACGAGCGCACGCATTACCTTTCATACGCACATAAGTGGCTGACGCACCATCATCGCCGACCAAAATCGTCGCTAGAATCGGAGTCCGACCTGATTTTTCTTTGAGTGCTGCCACACGAACCTGTAAATCGGCTTCTATTTGTTGTGCAAGGGCGCGACCATTCAATAACGTTGCCATGAAAATGCTCCAAGAAGATCAAAATTTGGCATGTATGATACCGCATGCAGCATCGCTTAAAATGTAAATTGCGCGCGAAGGTTGTTTTTTTGCGCAATTTCAATGGTAAACCGCTTGTTTTTTTGAGACCACCTGCTAATATGTGCCTCCTTGGCTGGATAGCAAAATGGTTATGCCGCGGATTGCAAATCCGCTGACGCCGGTTCGATTCCGGCTCCAGCCTCCAACATTCTTATCTTGGTATTAAACTAAGTTTTCTTAATAAGAATTGGCTGTAAAAACCCATCTGCCCAGATGGTGAAATCGGTAGACACAAGGGATTTAAAATCCCTCGCCTTCGGGTGTGCGGGTTCAAGTCCCGCTCTGGGCACCATTTAAAGTTCCAAAGAAGTCCTATGTAATCCTGAAAGCCCTTTAGCTATAAGCTTTAGGGCTTTTTTGTTGTCCGATGAAGCCCTATACAAACCTACTGAAGCCAACTATATTTGATGGTATATCTGCTAGTACTTAAAATACCAACTTGATCTATACCAACAAAAATTACGTAAGTGTATTACATCATGCTCAATGATTCCCAGATCAAGAAAATCAAGCCTCTTGCAGCTGAGCAAAAAGCACCAGATAAATATAGCGACGGTCAAGGACTGCAACTTCATGCATTTGCCAATGGGGGTAAATATTGGCGTATAGCTTACAGATTTGAGGGTACGCAAAAAACCTTAAGTCTTGGCATTTATCCTGAAATATCTTTAGCAGAGGCATGTTCCAAGCGAGAAGATGCTAAAAGAACCATTCGCCAAGCCAGCAATATCATCGCAGACTAGCTCACGATTTCAGATTTTCGATAAGCCCAATGTGGTTTCATTGGGTCGGTGTCATATGGACCAATGCAGTTGGTCTAAATCCATCGCCACTCACATCATTCAGCAAACAACGAATGAAACTGTACTGAAGGTGGCTGTATTAGGGGGAACATCCGATAATCCAGAGGATTCTGGCTCACATGCGAAGCCTAAAATTCGCTGGGATAACAAGACTTATGACTTGACCCTGCACTGCTCTTATCAACGTCCGACCATCGCCATGGGCAGTCAATCTGATGTACTGCCATTGAATGCCAGCGGTGTGCCAAGCTATTTGGAAAGTGGCGCGGCTCTGTACTTCAAATA
>JAGWUI010000055.1 GCA_028868515.1 Gammaproteobacteria bacterium | reverse complement strand
GACAAATAGACCAATCAACAATGCTGCAGAGAACCAATAGAGACCATCACCACCAAGGAATAACATTGCGCATGCAACCAAAGCAACGGTTGCGACAGTCATCACTGTACGACGGAAGGTCTCTGTGAGGGAAATATCGATAATCTCAATCGCTGATGCCCCACGAATCTTCCGAAAGTTCTCACGAATACGGTCAAAAACAACGATCGTGTCGTTTAGCGAGTAGCCGATCAATGCCAAAACCGCCGCAAGTACAGTCAAGTCAAATGGCCAGTTAAACACCGAAAATACGCCAACAGTAATAATGGTCACATGGAGCAATGAAATCACTGCACCGACCGCAAATTTAAACTGGAAGCGAATTGCGACGTAAATCATCATGAGTGCAAGTGCGAGACCAATCGCGCCAAGAGAACGTAGATAAAGATCATTACCCACTTGTGAGCCGACGATATCTACTTTCTGGACGGTCGCTTTATTATCAGGCAGTTGTACTGCTTTGAGAATATAGGTTGCTGCATCGGTTGACTTGGTTTGTGCAGGCATCCGTATCAGCAAATCGCGTTGTGTTCCCAGAAACTGAACGACTGGATCATGGAATCCAGCTTTAATCAGAGCGCTTTGTACATCGTCTTGTTTGACAGCGTGTGTGTAGTTGACTTCAGCGGAGATACCTCCCGTAAAATCGAGTCCAAGATTCAGTCCTTTATAGAAAATCGAACCAATACTGATCACGATTAAAAGGATCGAAAAAATTGCCAAAGGTTTACGAAACCGCATGAAACGAATCACAAACTCATCGTGCTGATAAGGTTGTTGTGCGCTCACATCGTTTTGGACATTGTCTATCGTATTGTTAGCCATGATTAATTCCTTTTAAATACTTAGTTTTTCAACATGGCCGCGATTGCCATAGATCAATTGAACCAAGCCACGGGTGACCGTGATGGCAGTAAATAGCGAACAGATAATCCCGATAGATAATGTGACCGCGAAGCCTTTGATTGGGCCAGTACCAACTGCAAACAGAATGAAAGCAACAATCAATGTCGTCACGTGAGCATCAATAATGGTGCCAAATGCACGATCATAACCCATCACAATCGCAGAGATTGGCTTAGCGCCATGCCTGATTTCTTCGCGGATACGTTCACAAATCAAGACGTTGGCGTCAACAGCAATACCAATGGTCAATACAATACCAGCAATACCAGGAAGGCTGAGAGCCGCACCGATGGCAGACATGATGGCAAGAATTAATGCTAAGTTCATGAAAAGTGCAAAGTTTGCAATCAGACCAAAGAGGCGATAGAACACCAGCATAAAGACCGCAACTAAAGCAAAACCAACCTGCGTAGATAGGATCCCTTTGTCAATGTTTTCTTGACCGAGTGATGGTCCAACAGTGCGTTCTTCAACAAAGTACATAGGTGCTGCAAGTGCACCTGAGCGCAGTAAGAGTGCGAGTTCAGCTGCTTCTTGTGGACTTCCAATCCCAGTGATTTGGAATTGTGAACCCAGCACAGATTGTACAGTTGCACGGTTAATCACAACTTTTTCAGTGTATGGCGTACGTGTTTCAACTGTTTTCTTTGTCACTGGATCAGTGGTGTAGGTGATTTTTTGTTTATTTTCAATAAACAATACCGCCATTTGCTTGCCAACCGCACTGCGTGTTGCATCGTTCATCAGCTTGCCGCCAGCCGTGTCCAATGTGATGTTGACAGAAGCTTGACCGTTTTGATCATAACCAAGCTGTGCATTTTGTACGCGTTCGCCAGTTAGGATACGTTGGCGTTTAAGCAAGATTGCAGGACCATCTAGTTTTTCGAAAGGAAAGCTTTCCGCACCTGCTGGTACAGGGCCACCTGTATAAGATGCCGCTTCATCAGCAACCATGCGGAATTCTAGATTGGCAGTACGGCCCAAAACGCGCTTCGCTTCAGCAGTATCCTGTACACCTGGTAAGTCAACTACGATGCGATTGCTACCTTGAGTTTGTACCAGCGCTTCTGCGACACCAAGTTCGTTAATACGATTACGTAGAGTCGTTAAGTTTTGACCAACTGCGTATTGATTAATTTCTTGAAGTTTTGCATCGGTATACGTGAGTGCATCAACAAAACCATCACCTACCGCCAATTGCTGTAGTGCAAAATCTGGGAACTTACGACGCAGAGTCGGAGTTGCCAAATCTCGATCACTTGTAGTGTCAAAAACAACATTAATGCCTGTTGGCGTTTGTTGCACAGTACGGAAAGTCAGGTTGTTTGTACGTAATTCACGACGAATATCAGTTACTGACGTATCTAAACGCTGTTCAATGGCTTTAGACATGTCCACTTCAAGTAGGAAGTGCACACCACCGCGCAAGTCTAGACCTAATTTCATCGGCGCTGCGCCGATTGCTTTTAACCAGCTTGGTGTGGTTTGAGCCAAATTGAGTGCAACAACGAAGTTGTCACCCAACGCGCGGCGGACGATATCTTGTGCTTTAAGCTGTTCATCGCTGGTGCGGACACGAACGAGGGCAGTTTTGCCATCAAAACTATCACCATGCGATGTGATGTTCGCAGCTTTGAGTGCCGCTTCTGCTTGGCTGAGAACGCTGGCATCAATTTGTGAACCAGCTTTCGCGCCTGTAATCTGAATTGCGGGTTCGTCAGGGTAGAGGTTTGGTAGCGCATACAGGGTGCTAATCACCAAAACCAGTAGAATTACCACATATTTCCATGCTGGATAACGCATCTGTGCTCTTCTTTTAAAATTAGCTACTAAATTGATTCGATTTCGAATGATTCTATGAAAATCATTCTTTTAATCACTCATATAAGCCATTCAAAACAAGCAACGATCCAGTGGCTTGTTTTGGATGGTGGATCCTGTGTTTGATTAAGAACAGCAGGTTTAACATCAATCAGGACAGACTGGACTTATAAACTGGCAAGAGTGCCTTCTGGAAGTACAGCGATAATCGCAGATTTTTGAATTTTGACGTCAACACCTGTTCCGATCGTGATGACAGCGTATTCACCTTCGATTTTTTTGATGCGACCCATGAGTCCGCCTGCAAAAACAACTTCGCTACCTACGGTGACGCTGTCGATCATGTTGCGATGTTCTTTGGTACGTTTAGATTGTGGACGCCAGATCAGGAAATAAAATACCGCAACAAAACCGATCATCATGACAATCGATGGGATTGGAGATGGATTTCCTGCTGCGGCATCTGCAGCGTAAGCAGATTGAATAAACAAACTCATTATTTAAGTTCCTAATAGTAAAAAATAAATACCAACAATATTCGGTGTTCAATATGGTTTGAATCAGGCCATTTTTGTCGCAGGCAGCTTGTGTCGCTGGGCGAAGGCTGATTTTCATAAAAACAAAGGTTGCAATGTACCTTTTTATGCATGACGAATCAAACAGCGCGGTACTTGCGATGCATCATTTAGTAAAAATGAAACAAATGTGCGACAGCACGAGCAGTCTGTTTTTGCATGCCTAAGAAAATCGAGTGCACATAAAAACATCCCGATAGGTCATGTACCCATCGGGATGTTCTATTTATGAGGATAATTTTGGCAGTTTCAATCTATCTTTTGGCTTTATTTATATCGCACGACCCATCGATTTTATGATTTTTGCTGGAAATTTTGAATATTCCTCAAGTGAATATTTTGATTAAAAACAGACGGTTTGATGGCAATTCAAAAAATATTTGTAATTGACATTGTGTATTGTCAAGTTTGTGTAGTATGTTTGGCAACGCTGATTTGGTCACCAAAGATTCAAAAGTATTTTTATTTTCATTCTAATATTTTGATAAATATTAATTTATTTTATAGGTTGGATTTTGAATGGAATATTTAAGAACAGTGGTTTGTCGTATGAGGATTGTATGAACATCAACCCGCCAATGTTCGCTTGTACGTTACAAGCTCGAATTCCTGTTGAGTTAGAGGTGTTGTATCAAACCTCGCGAACACGTATTTCTGATGATGATAAATATTTAGGTATAGATTTGCTGACGGAAGCTTATCTTGATTTGATTGATATTTGTTTTGTTCGCATTTTAGAGAGCATTGGTCGTGCATCGGGTCATTCTAAGGAACTTAGCGAAACGCATCGTGCGATTGAGGAAATGAGGGATAAGGCAAAATATTATCTGCGCTGGATAGCGGGTTATATTGCCAATGAGCGTCTTCCTCCTGTTATTGCTCATTTTTATAAGATGTTACAACAAGATGATGAAGGTCAGCCTTATATGGCTTTTCAACTTTCGGATGGTTTGGCCGCTGAGATTAAGCGGGTGGTTGCGATACTTGCAGACAGTGACACTGAGAATTTTGATGCAGGCAGTGCGCTGATTATGAGAGTCATTGAGGAGGCGATGGTTCCTCTGGCAATCGAACCAAAAAATCTCATGAAGTTTAATTTCTTTGTTGATAAAACTTTGGGTGGCGTGATTTCGCTGGTTCAGGTTCTGATCAAACGTATGCTGCACAAGTTATCTCCCAAAATCCCTCGTGAGGTCTATCCGCAAATTGCGGCACATTTACAAACGTTTTTAATCGTTTAAGGAATATCTATGCTCAGTATTCAAGCAAGAGTTGCACGTTATGTCATGGCGAGACAATTGAAAAAAGCACCTAAAAGAGAGCCCACGCCTTCGTCAGTCAGACGTGCAATCGCGAAGGGCTTGGGGCATATGCCAGTTCCAAAAGGCGTCACGATCAGATCAAGACAAGTCGGTACGTTATCTGTAGAGGTCATTACGCCGCAATCAGGTGGTCATCAGGCGCGTGCTTTGATGTATCTACATGGTGGTGGTTATGTCGCTGGCAGTCCTGAAACGCATCGTGCTTTTACTGCGCGCCTTGCCTTAGAGCTGAATTGTGAAGTGTGGATTCCTGATTATCGACTTGCACCTGAGCATCCATTTCCAGTTGGGTTACATGATGCTGCTGATGTTTGGGGAGAGTTTATTCAAGTTCATGCAGGAAAAACGCTTTTGCTGGGCGGTGAGTCGGCAGGTGGCGGCTTGTCTTTAGCACTATGCTATTTGTTGCGTGAACGTGCAGTGCGCTTGCCTGATCAGTTATTTTTGCTATCTGCATGGCTGGATATCCGTATGGCAGGTCATAGCTATGTGCGTAATGATCCAAGTGATGTCATTGCGAAATCACATACGACCAATTTAGGGTGTGCAAGACATTACGCGGGAGAGGAACCACGCAGCAATCCTCTGATGTCACCGCTCTTAGGCGATGCAGCAGGCTTGCCTCGGACTTATGTGTTGGTTGCGAATACTGAAATCTTTGAAGATGATAGTCGCGTATTCTTTAGACAGGCGCGTGCTGCAGGTGTTGATGTGACGTTAGAAGTTGGTGATGGCTTATGGCATGCATGGCCGTTGTTTGCGCCGTTTATTCCTGAGGCGAGAAAATCGATTCGTCATTTGGGGAAATGGGTGAGAGCAGCTGCTTAAATATGCATACAGATTCATAGTACATTGAGCTTCGTTGAAGTGTACGGTGTCTAGCCCCGTCACTGCGACTCCGAGAAGTAGAACTATGTTTCTTTATTTATAGGAATATATGAAGCTGATGTCGCAAAATCCTCCCCAACTCTCCTTTTTCTAAGGAGGGAGTCAGTTCCTCCCTTTGCAAAGGGAGGTTAGGAGGGATTTTGCTTTTATTACCCGTAAGTCAGTTCCCGTACCTTGCCTCTAAACACCCAGAAGGCAAAGATGGTGTACATAAAGATCGCAGGAATCGCGACGACAGCACCAATTAAGATGACATTCAATGCAGGTGTTGAACTGGCGGCTTGCCAAACGGTCATTTGCCCAATAATGGCGTAGGGATACAAGCTGTATGCCAGTCCTAATGCGCCCATCACCAGAGAACCGATTAATAATACAAAAGGCAACCAGCACAGATCTTTGTGCACGCGGGATGTATTGAGTGCCCAGCGTAAGGCAATTAATGCGGCAGCGGTGGCTAATGGAATTGGAAGCAAGCCGATAAATTGCGGCAGTGCAAACCAACGATCACGAACGACTAAGCTGACCCACGGTGTCGCTAAAGAGATCAAGATCATCCCAATGACTACGGGAATCCATGCAGTTTTAGCCCAACGAACAGCTTTTTGCTGGAGTTCGCCTTCGGTTTTGATCAGGAGCCAGCAAGCACCAAGCAAGGTGTAAGTTGCAGGAACAGCAAGGGCAATAGAGGCAGAGAATAATGTGAATTGCCAGCCTTCAGCAAACCCTGTGACATAACGTCCTAACATCCAGCCTTGCATGATAGATGCGAGGAACGAACCAAAGATAAACGCATAGTTCCAGCCGAGTTGGTGCTCCACACGTGCTTTCACCCGAAAATCAAAAGCAACACCACGCAAAATAAGACCGACGAGCATGAATGCCACAGGAATATATAAATTTCCCAAAATGATGCTATTTGCTTTTGGGAATGCAACGAGCAGGATGCCGATACCTAAGACTAGCCAAGTTTCATTGGCATCCCAAAATGGTCCAATCGAGGCGACCATGGTATTACGTTCGTCAGTGTTCGCGCGATGCATGAGCATGCCCACGCCCAGATCAAAGCCATCAAGCACAACATAGACAAAGAGCGCAAAGCCCAGCAAGCCCATAAAAATCAGTGGAACGATTTGATCCCAAGTCATTTTTGTTCTCCTGATGATGATTGAGCTGATGTACTTTCCAGTCCTTCATTGGCAAGAATCGCAATGGCTGCACCAGAAGTAGGTATAGGCTCGGCCTCTGTTTTAGCAGGATGTTCTGCCATATATTTGAGTACAGAGACGTACGCAGTAATCAAAAATCCATAAACGATGACATACATCGTCAAGGTGAATTGAATATTCGCTGGCGGTGTATGGGTCACGATTTCGCTGAGTTTAATCAATCCATGAACGATCCACGGTTGACGACCAATTTCAGTGACATACCAGCCAGAAAGTGTTGCGAGCCAGCCGACAAAAGTCATACTTGCCAAGCCATACAACAAATAGTTCGGTAGTGCGCGGACATTCCCTTTTGCTTTACGGAATTGATAGACACCAAACCAGCTTGCGGCAAGCATCAGCATGCCGAGCCCAACCATGATACGGAATCCATAAAAAAGTGGTGCTACAGGTGGATGCACTGGGAACTCATTGAGACCTTTGAGTTCACCATTGAGTTCATGGGTCAAAATCAACGAAGCCGCTTTTGGAATGGTAATGGCGTAATCATTCGTCTGTGTCGTTGAGTTTGGAATCGCAAAACCAACGAGCGGTGCACCTGATTCGGTATGCCAAACCGCTTCAATGGCGGCGATTTTTTCAGGTTGATGATGGAGCGTATTCAAGCCATGTTGGTCGCCAACAAAGATTTGAATAGGAATTAAAATTGCAGCCAATGTTAGACCTGTTTTCAGGACTTTAGGTGTGGCTTCATCATCGGTTTTTTTGATGATTTGCCAAGCGCTCAAGCCACAAAGTAGGAATGCGACAGTCAAAAATGACGCCGTCACCATATGAGTAAAACGGTAAGGGAAGGATGGATTAAAAATAACTTCCACCCAGCTACTGACGTGATAAACCCCTTGGGCATCAACGTAATATCCTTGTGGAGTTTGCATCCAAGAATTGAGTGCAAGAATCCAGAACGCTGATAAGGTTGTCCCGAAAGTCACCATAAATGTGGCAAACAAATGCACACGTTCACTGACGCGGTTGTGACCAAACAGCATGACGCCGAGGAAAGTCGCTTCAAGAAAGAATGCGGTCATGATCTCATAGCTGAGTAAAGGCCCAGCAATATCACCGACGCGTTCCATGAATCCAGGCCAATTAGTACCGAACTGGAAACTCATGGTGATGCCACTGACGACCCCCAGTGCAAAAGTCAGAGCAAAGACTTTTGTCCAGAATCGGTAGGCGATAAGCCATGACTGCAAGCGAGTTTTAATCCAGCGATAACGAAAGAACAGCAGCACCCAACATAGGGCAATGGAGATAGTGGGGAACAGAATATGAAAACTCATATTTAACGCGAACTGAATCCGACTCAGGATCAGAGCATCCATCACAACGTCCTCTACAAGGTTGAAAATTCTTTAAAAAAATCTCTATCCCGCGCAGTCAGTTAGAGGTTGTACTTTTTCTAATCAATCTAAGTGAACTGCTGGGAATCGCTATTTGTACGCAAGACCTGACAATGTGTAGTGGTTAACCGCTTACATTGATCATACGCCTTTCTATTTAAATGTTGTGAAAAAATAGTACGAAAAATGCTCAATTTTGGGTCGAAAAGCATGGGTAGTTTGAACAACGCTTATCATCAATACTGATAATAAAAAATTTCTTCACGTTATTTTTTGAGTAAGGTATTGTGCAAAACCCATCGAAGCTTATTCTTATTTATCGTCCTTCCATGGCTATGCGAGGGTTAATAGTTGAAATTGATAAAGAGCCGAATGCTTGTCTCCTTCCCCTTGAAAGGGAAGACTTCAAAGCAAAATAAGTTTCAACTGTTAATCCAGACAGCGCTCTTTCCAGCGGATCAGTGTTCTCAGTGGTTAGGCATTTAAGCTGTTTTTTATAATGTACCCAACATAATGCGTGCTTGTTGTAATTCGACCACGGCATCATCCAAATCACGAAGTAGTTGACGTTGTTGGCGCTTAATTTCCCATGCGCGTTTTTCGGTAGTTTGTGGTTGCTGAAGTTCGGTGCTGAGGCGGCTTTGTTGATCATTGATTTGCTTAATGCGTTGGTTCGCCGAGTAGACGCGCATGCCCGCTTGAGCAAAAGGTCGTAGACCGTTTTGAACTTCTAATGGACAGACATTGACATGATCCCGCCCTGCGATGGCATCATCTAAAATCCGATGTGGCTGGCAGTAGTTGCGGAGACCTTGCATGTAACCTGTGCGATAGGCATTCACACTGTTCGAAGCGATGGCGACATTTTGTTCTCGGCAACTATCGACTCGTTTTCCAATGTTATCAGCTTGACCTACATTGCCATCTTGTTGACCAATTTTGAACCAATCGGCAGTTTGACATTCACCAACGCTCATGATTTGACAACCTGATAATGTCAAACAGGAGAATGCTGCACAGAGAAAGACTTTTTTGTGATGACGGATATTTGTTTTGATCATTGTTTGATTATTCCGTTGTCTATATGCCGCATGATTACGCATGGATTGATGATAAATTATTCTCTTGTCAACTCGACAGTCGTGATTACAGTTTTTCTGCTAACTGTACGACGTTAATTCGTTGTAGCTCTAATAAAGCTTCTTTGGTTTTTTCCTGAAACATATCCGCAAGGGTATATTGGTCGAGACATTGATAAAAAGCCTGTAATGCATCGTCTAATACAGATTTTAATCCACACGCAAATCGGAGCGCGCACGCTGGTTCGAAGCAGTTGACGACTTGCGTTGTTCCTTCTAACAAGCGCACCACATGCCCTAGATTATAGTGTTCAGGTGATTTGGCTAATGCCAGCCCACCGCCTTTGCCGCGTGTAGTGATCAGCCATTCTTGATTTGCCATGAAATGTACAACTTTGACTAAGTGATTACGAGAAACTTGTAAACTTTCTGCGATTTCACTAATCGTGATGGGCTGACCACTCTGCGTGATGCGTTGCGGTTGAGCGGTGTAGAGTAGGACGCGAAGTCCTAAGTCGGTAAACTGAGTAAGTTGCATAGCAGAGGAATGACTCCATCAAACCAAATTGTGTTGTGACAGAGTCAAAGCATACCATTAAAGTGCAAAACCGCCAGTGCCAAATACTTCAGCATAGATGTGATCTGCGGCTACACCGAGTTCAAGCAGTGCTTTCTTTTGCGCACGCATAAACTCTAATGGCCCACACAAATAATAATCTGCATCAGGCAGTAAGATTTGATCTTTGATCAGAGCCAAATCAATTCGCCCTGCAAAATCATAATCTTTGCCTTGAATGTCGCTGGCATTTGGATTTTCATAAAAAACAACAGATTGAACGTTGTCATGTTCTTTGGTCACAGTGCGTACATGACCTTTCATGGCGTGGACTTTGCCATGACGACAACCATGAACAAAGCGTACCTGACGTGGATCTTTGGATTCAATCAGCTGATTGAGCATTGCAATCATTGGTGTAAAACCAACGCCACCACTGATCAGAACAACTGGACGCTGATGTTCGGTGTGTAGGAAAAACTCACCCATAGGCGGCGCAACATCAAGGATGTCATTGATATGAATATCATGATGTAGCCGTGTTGAAACAGCACCCGCAGGCTTGGTTTCTTGTGCTTCTTCACGTTTCACTGAAATACGGAAGCATTCGCCATTTGGTACATCCGATAGGCTGTATTGGCGAGGTTGCATCAAGCCAAAGGTCGGTGCGTATACGCGTACAGAAATATATTGACCTACTTTGTATTGAGGTGTTGCACCACCGTCGAGTGGATACAGATAGAACGAGGTAATTTCTTCGCTTTCGACATGCTTGGATTTTACTCGGAAGCTACGCCAGCCACTCCAGCCGCCTTTTTCTTGTGTTGCTTGTGCATAGAGTTTACGTTCGCCTTCGATCAGGATGTCTGCAAGTTGTCCATAAGCTTCTGCCCATGCATTAATCAGTTCATCTGTTGCGGCATCACCAAGCACCTCTTTGATTGAAGCGAGTAGATGGTGACCGACGATCGGGTAGTGTTCTGAGCGAATACCGAGGCTTGCGTGCTTATTACAAATCACGTCAATAACAGGCGCGAGTACTGATGGATCATCAATATTTTCAGCATATCCTAATACGGCTAAAGCAAGGGCAGTTTGCTGGTGTCCACCTTGTTGATGACCTTGGTTAAAGATCTGTTTGAGTTCAGGATTGTGTTTAAACATACGCGCATAGAAGTGGCTGGTAAGCGCAACGCCGCTTTCTCTCAGTACAGGAACTGTGGCTTTAACGAGGTTACGCACCGATTCAGACAACATGACAACGACTCCTTAGTGGATGGAAAGCGGTTTTGAGAATAAGAAGTAAACAATCAAGGATCAGAACATCGACGATCAAAAGACCAATGAGTCTTTGACCAGTAATCCGCTGATTGAGTGTATTCCCAATGAATCTATAAGATGTATTTAAAATACATTTTATAAAGTGACACGTCAATGTGGAATCGAAAGAATTGTTTTAATTTATTATTTCAACTATATTTGAAATATGGAAATATAAGAGAATCCTTAGTATGAATATCAAGCCAGCAGTGACTGCGTTGTCTGCACTTGCCCATGAGTCTAGGTTAATGATTTTTCGAACATTAGTGCAGGCGGGTGATCCGGGATTACCCGCTGGGAAAATCAGCGAAATGCTTGAAATTGCACCGTCGTCATTGTCATTTCATTTAAAAGAATTGGCGTATGCTGGTCTGGTGACGGCAACACAGCAGGGGCGTTTTGTGATTTATGTAGCGAATTACGCTGCGATGAATAGTTTGCTGGCATATCTGACCGAAAACTGTTGCGGAGGTGTGCCATGTCCAACCTCCGTGCAAGCGACAGCATTTGTCTGCCATTCTTCAACTGAAGTTGAGTGTTTATCATGAGCCATCATCATACGATTCCGAAACTTATTAATGTCCTTGTTCTATGCACAGGAAATTCCGCTCGTAGCATCATGAGTGAAGCGTTGATCAATGTGCTTGGAAAGGGGCGCTTTTATGCCTACAGTGCAGGGAGTCAACCGACAGGTTATGTTAATCCTTTTGCGGCTGAACAGGCGCAGTCCATTGGCTATCCAATGGAGCAAGTTCGCAGCAAAAGCTGGGATGAGTTTTCACAGGCTGAATCACCAAAAATGGACATCGTGATTACCGTCTGTGATAGCGCAGCAGGTGAGTCATGCCCGATCTGGCGTGGAACTCCAATCAAAGTGCATTGGGGTTTTGCAGATCCATCTCATGTCAGTGGTTCGGACGAAGAAAAACGCCGAGCTTTTGCCCATACTTTTAGTTTAATTCGCCAGAAAATTCAGAAATTGGTAGATCTACCTATTGAGACCATGAGCCAAGCAGAATTGGTTGAAGCGTTGAATCGTATTGGTGAGCGTGACGCATAATGCACCATATTTCATTGAGTCGTCGTTTAGTCGCGGAACTATTGGGTACAGCATTGTTATTAGCTGTGGTGGTCGGTTCTGGCATTATGGGAGACAGGCTATCTGGTGGTAACGTGGCTTTAGCCTTATTGGCGAACGCGTTGGCAACAGGTGCAGGGTTGTTTGCTTTAATCCAAATCTTTGCGCCGATTTCAGGGGCGCACTTCAACCCTGTGGTCAGCTTATATGCCGCAATGGAAAAGCATATCAGTTGGCGGGAAGCTGGATTGTATGCTGTTGTTCAAATTGTAGGCGCAGTTTTAGGTGTTTTTGCTGCCCATTTGATGTTTGCAGTTCCGCTGATTGAGGTTTCTCAACATGTTCGAGCTGGCGAGGCGCAGTGGTGGAGTGAGTTTGTCGCGACCTTTGGGCTGCTTGCCGTGATTATTGCCACATCACGAAATAATCATCAGACGACACCAGTAGCAGTTGCGGCTTATATTACCTCAGCATATTGGTTTACGGCTTCGACTGCATTTGCGAATCCTGCGGTGACATTAGCTCGGACACTGACTGCGACTTTTGCTGGGATACGTCCCTGTGATGCATTTGGATTTATATTGATGCAAATCATGGGTGCTGTGGCGGCTGTGGTTATTTTTCGTTGGTTGCTGAAGCCGTTAGATACGGCCATTAAACGCGTTTAAAAACCTTTATCGGGATTACAGCTAAGCTATTGACAGAGTTATGATATAAGAATAGTTTAAGGTCGTTGTTGCTGCATGTGCTGCGGGTTAATCTTTATTATTCATAGGAATGGATTTAAATGAAAAAGCTAATGATTGTTTCGACTGCGGTTGTTTTTGCATTGTCTGCGGGTGTTGCAAATGCTTGTCCAAAAGGCACGCACTTAGAGGGTGGTACAGGTCCAAAGCATAAAGGTGGTAAATGCGTAGCTGCTGCGCCAGCAACGCCTGCGCCAATGGCGATGAAAATGGACTCTAAAGCACCAGCAATGAAAATGGATGCTAAGAAACCAATGGCAATGAAAATGGCCGCAAAAAGCTAATTCTTCGTCCTGATTGAAGATCATAAAAAAACCGCAATATGCGGTTTTTTTATTGATCAAAATTTGAATGCGCTAGATTTTTAGTCTGCTGTCATTTCTGGCACAGGCAAGCCTTTTGCCGCATAGAAGTTCGTGACAAACTGTTCCAGTTGACCTTGCTCGATGGCGCCGCGTAAACCTTTCATCAGCGTTTGATAGTATGCCAAATTATGAATTGTACCGAGCATTGCACCGAGCATTTCGCCTGTTTTATCCAAATGATAGAGATATGAGCGAGTAAAGTTTTTGCAAGTGTAGCAATCGCAATGCGCATCTAGTGGGCGCATATCATGGCGATATTGGCTGTTGCGAATACGGACGATGCCTTCGTGAATAAAATAGTGTCCGTTGCGTGCATTTCGTGTTGGCATCACACAGTCAAACATATCTACGCCACGACGTACCGCTTCAACGATATCTTCTGGTTTGCCAACACCCATGAGGTAGCGAGGCTTATCTGCTGGCAGGCGACGCGGTAAATAATCAAGAATCTTGATCATTTCTTCTTTGGGTTCGCCAACTGATAAGCCGCCAATCGCATAACCGTCGAAACCAATATCGGTCAGTCCAGTCAGCGATTCTTCACGCAGATCTGGATACATGCCGCCTTGTACGATGCCAAACAATGCATTTGGATTGCCTTCGTGCGCAACTTTACAGCGTTTTGCCCAGCGTAAGGATAATTGCAATGACGCGCGTGCTTCGCTATATGTTGCAGGATAAGGCGTACATTCATCAAAAATCATGACGATATCAGAGTTCAAGGTTTTCTGAATTTCCATCGATTTTTCAGGCGATAAGAAGACTTTTGAACCATC
>JAGWUI010000085.1 GCA_028868515.1 Gammaproteobacteria bacterium | reverse complement strand
CGCATCAACCTGTGATCGATCAATATATGAAATCGCACGAGGATAAGTCGCGACTAACTGCTTTGCCTCATTCGACTGTACTTGTCGAGGCGGTTTAGCCTTACCTGTAAAGATCATACTTGCCCAATAGTTCTCTACTGATTCAGGTGTTTTCATTAAAATCGATTGGTAAAAGACATTTCTATATTCTCCAATTACATCAAATGGTTCAGCAGGGTCACCATTGGGAAAGTTGCCCGTTTGACCCAAAAAAATCCGCCGTAACTCACCTTTAGTCAAAGAACTAAAACTGGCATGAGGGTTGACGATCACGACCAACTCGGCATGCGCGACAACAATTTGGATTGCGAACAAAAAGATTAACGAACCAGTGATTAGAAACCTTTTTATTATCATTTTTAGGCTCCTGATTAAAATGCTGTACTTACGCTGACGCTGTAAATATAAGCGGCCTTCAACATGGATGGTGTGGTGGAATTTGGCTCAGGACGAAAAAGCCCCGACATATAATTCCCCCCAAAACCACTCACCCGATCAGCCTGCAATTTAAGGCTGACATTATTTTTTATTTTATAGCGAGCTCCAGCAGACATTGAATAACCTGAATCTCGGATAAGAATTATGAAGTAAGACCTTGAAAAAATGGTGATTGTCTCAAATTGTTGAATTCTCACAAACGACAACCAAGACAACCACCATGTACGATCATACCGAATTATTCTGCCTCATTGATGATTTTTGTATTCGTTTTAAGCCAATTTACTTCAAAAGTCTCAAAGATTCTGGCGTGATCAAACGATGTAGAAGTGCTTTCCTTGAGCTTTCAGAAATCATCTTTTTAGCAACTTGGTTTCATTTGAGTCATTTTAAAACATTCAAACACTTCATTGCTTTTATTAGATTTTACCACCGCAAAGACTTTAAAAAACTTCCTTCTTATCAACGCATCAATGCACTTGTGGCACAGCACGCGCTTGCCATAACAGCTTTCTTTGAAGCCCTGTTAGTCAAGGCAAATCATGACCATATTCACTTCGTTGACTCAACACCTCTCACAGTCTGTAAAAACACTCGAATTAACCGTCACCGCACTTTCCGTAATACTGCGGGTCGCGGTAAATCATCAACAGGATGGTTCTATGGATTCAAACTGCATTTAATTGTTAATCGAGCTTGTGAAATCGTTTCAGCATTGGTCACTGCTGGTAATGTCTCGGATGTCTGTGTTTTATTTCCATTATTTCAAAGACATCCTATTCAGGGTAAGTTGTTTGGTGATCGAGGATATATCTCTAAGTTCTATAAGGACTTACTTAGCATTCGTCAGTGTGAAATGGTGACGCGAGCTAGAGCAAATATGCCTCAGACGGTATTTTCTGAGGAAGATGAACATTACATGTGCCAGCGTAACTTGATCGAAACGGTAAATAGTCAACTCAAAGATGACCTTGGGATTGAACATTCGAGGCATCGTTCATGGCAAGGTTATATTGCTCATATTTATGCTTCGTTAATCGCTTATTAATGTGTCACTATCAAAGCTCAGGTTAAGCCTTTTGTTGGGGCTTAAACGAGATTCAGGTTAATTATGAATTTTGGGTTTCAGAATTATGAATGATCTCTAAAGTGTTGTTTGATAAGAAGAGGTAGCGTTACTTTTAAATAAGGTGATCTGGTAAGACCTCTATAGTTTTATTTGATGCTTGAAGTCTTCTCCCCAAAAGCCAAACATACTATCCCGACTAAAATCACTACTGCGCCAACCAGTTGAATCCATGACAAATGTTCATTCAACAACCAATACGAACAGAGCATGACACTAATCACATCCAGATGAGATGCGGCAAAAGCAGGACCAATTGGAGCTTTTTTGAGTAAGGTCATCCATGTCAGGAATGCACCGATATAGCCAAAGACCGCACCATAAATCCAAGGGTGGAAAAGGATGCGCAACAACCAATCGGCATTGACTTGCAGGGGAAGGGCACTCATCGCGGTGTATTTAAAACAAAGCTGCGCGATAGTGTCAAATATCATCAATAGCAGAAAACCTACGATGTAGAAACTTCGTGTGCCACGTTTAAGTGTCATTGACCTGCTCCAACCAGTGCAACACCAATCGATACGAGAACAATCCCAATCACGCGAATCGGTGTCAACGCTTCGGCAAACCATAACCGTCCTGCGATCATCAGTACAATGATGTTAATCGAACGAAACAGCACGCCACTGGATAATGGGACGAGCGATAGGAATGCCAGCCAAGTTATAATTTCTAAGACATAACAAGAAATCCCCAGCCACAGCCAACGCTGATTAAGCAAGGATTGCCAATAGGATTTTCCAGAGAGCTGTGGTTGTGTTGCAGCTGCTTTAAATGCCAATTGTCCAAAGGTATCGAGGCAAATATTCAACAGCCATAAGCCAATAGCGAGATGCGTCATGCCGCAACATTCTCGCCAGTTTTTTGTTGGTTCTGACGTGCGGTGTCAATGAAGAATTGCACACTCTCCTCAATCACAGTTTTATATTCACGATCAATCGTAATCAGGTGATAACTGTCGTTGAGCAGAACCATTTTGGTTGGGGCGTTGACGTTATTTTTAACCAGTAATGAATTACTGATGTCCGCGATATCATCTTCGCTGGCGTGCATAATCAGACAAGGCGACGTGACTTGAGGCAATTGTTTGCGGACGATATGAGAGAGCGTCAACATCTCAGCGAGAGCAGGCCAAGGATTACCAGCAAGTCCAGCACTGGCGCTATCCCCGCTAAACATACTCGCGACAACGCGTGCGCGAAGTCGTTCATCCTTGAGTCCGTAAGGCGGTTG
>JAGWUI010000054.1 GCA_028868515.1 Gammaproteobacteria bacterium | reverse complement strand
CCCACAGACGCAACCAATCCGCACGATACGTCACATAACCCGCAAAGACCTGCGCAATCTGTGATGACAACACCCAGATCGTTCGTTTCACTTCTGCATCGTTATCAGCTTGATGAGATTGTTTATGCGTATGATGTTGCTGGCTGACAATTTTTTTTAATAGAAATCCCAGCGCATGAATTGCTGCTTCATCTTTTTTTGCATTAGCCGCTTTTGAACTGTCTTGCGTGGTAAACGCTTGGCTATAAATCTGCCAGATATAGGCAAAAATCTGCCAGCGCATAATCGACGCAGACAGCGGCGCCTGTGGTGCACCATTGATTAATTTTTGTTCCGCATCACGTTCCGCCAATCGCCCATACAAATCCCACTGAAACGCACCCATAAAGTCAGTTGACACTTGAGCGACAATCCCTTGTGTACTAGCAAGATGTAACTTCAACCAAACGCCTACGCCATGCGATGGAATCAAAATCTGACGCGGCTCAAACACCCCAATCGGATGCTCATCAAAGAACGCCAACATCTCATTAAATAGGCTTTCTATGCGTTGGCTTTGAATAATCTTAAGCATCAATCAAACTCAATTTTCCATAATTATGGGTTTTAGTCATCCACAGAACAAAACACCCTACATCTAAACATGTTTTAGCTATCGTTTCATCCTGATGTTTTGGGTATGATGGATCGAACGCTGTTTTTCACATCAAATTCAATACGTGTTGAAATCTAACTCTTTTTAACACTCATTCATGTTTCTTTTAAAGAAGGACTTCTTTATGAAAATCGACAAGATCACCAACATTATTGATCCTGCACTTGATCTCGATGCGATTCGCGAAGAATGTCTTGAACTGATGAAAACACGCGCATATATCTCTGCGGGAATTTCCGCAGTTCCTGTGCCCTTGCTAGATGTTGCAGTGGATGCAGGCATGCTCACCCAACTCCTTCCTGAAATTAGCATCAAGTTTGGTTTAGAAAAAGAAAAATTAGCTGCAATTAATTTTCAAACTGGCGATATTCGCTGGCGTGAGCTCGGTAGTCGTAGCCTCGCCTTTGCAGGACTTATCGCTACACGCAGCGCAACGCGATTGTCGATTCGTGGACTGGGTGCACGAATCGTATCACGCCAAGTTGTTAAATTTATCCCGCTCGGCGGCCCAATTATTGCCGCATCAATGGGCTATTTCGTCTTTAAGAAAATTACCACCGACCACATCAACGAATGCTATGAATTAGCCAAAGAACTGCAAGCTGGTGGTAAAAAATCCTCAAAAAAATAGCCGCATAGAATATAATTAGTACCATCTTTCCGCACGTTTCGACTCCGCTCAACGAGCTATGCAGTTCTACTTTACGGAGTCGAAGTGGGCCGAAATATGATTGGAAATAGCTTTTTCCTAAAATCTCAACACGCCCTAGCTCATCACGATTTCAATACCGCTTCCAATCGTCGATTGAGTGACTCAAGCACTGCTAATCGTGCGGTTAACTTATCATCGGTTGCCACAATGATCCACGGAGCCTCAAGCGTATTCGTTTGAGCAAAAACATCTGCAGCCGCTTGCAAATAATCATCCCAACGCTTCCGATTACGCCAATCATCAGATGTAATTTTGAACCGCTTATGTGGTGTTTCCTGACGTGCCATAAACCGACGCTCTTGTTCATCACTACTGATCGATAGCCAGAATTTAATGATAATAGTCCCGCCAGATGTTAAATCACGCTCAAAGTGATTAATTTCTGCATAAGCGCTTTGCCACTCGCCAGCACGAACAAACCCCTCGACTCGCTCTACTAACACTCGCCCATACCAAGATCGATCAAAAATCGACAGATTCGTCACAGCGTGTTCTCGCACAAAATCGGGAACAGGCAGCTTAGACCAAAACCGCCATAAATACGGATGACGCATCTCATGCGGCTCAGGAGCAGAAATCGGAAAAACTTGATATTGTCGTGGATCAAGCGGCTCAACAATTCGACTAATCGTTCCTCCTTTGCCAGCGGCATCCATCCCTTCAAAAACCAGTACAATCGATCGACGATCACATTGATGAACCAGCTTGGCTAATTTAGCCTGAGCATCCTTCAGACGTGCTTTATAAGTTTCTTTTTCCAGAACCGCTTGATCTGGCGCCAGCAAAGCAGCTGGAATTTCTGCGGATTTCCAACGTCTATTTGCAGGTGCTGTCGGCAATCGTGGTTCACGCAACGCGCTCAAGACAATATGTCCAAACTCTAAATCCCGCTCCGTAGGATCTTGTCCATTAATATCAATCCAATCAATACCGAGGTCTGCACGAAGTTTTACCAACTCGTCATATTGATCTTTCTTACGCCAATCCAGTCCATGCAAATGCAGCCAATGTTCTTCACTTTTTTTCACAGTATCCAAACGCTCTTGTAACCGCTCCCATGACAAATCAAACCAACATTTACAGACCGTAATTCCTTGCGCGCGTAAATCCTGCTCAAACGCATGAAGACGCTCAACCTCACTTCGAAATCGCTCACTCGTCATTTCTGGCACTAAAGAATGATCAACGTTTGATTTTTCTTTATTGATTTTCTTAGTATTCTTGGCATCCTTACGCTTTTGTTCCTGTAAATAAGTCATCCTCGCCTGAAGCAAATCGCCATACCAACTGCCAAACAAAATAACAATTTCACCTTTTTCAGGAAGTAACGCAGCATCTTGTAACCATAGCGGTGAATGCGGTGGCACAGGCAATCTTGCTTTGACCTTAAAAAGACGAGGATCAGCCCATCCACGTAATTGCGTGAGCGCTTCTCCTTTCCCCGCCAGCTCCATACCACTCATTAAAATCAATACCCCACGCCCACGCGGTTTATTTCTCGTATCACGCAACGTATATTGAGCTTCAATGAGCGCCAGCCTAAGGCTCTCTGGGCTATGTCGCTCATTTGCAAATCGCTGGCTAGGCAAATTCACGGACTGTTTTGATCCACTCACTAAGGCTTTTATCGTTGATGAAGATTCACTCATCGTTTTCTCATCCTTTAAAAATTATTAAATTGACCATTAACGCCACAAATGCGACTCATTGGTCATTTTTGCACTTGCCTTTCCATCGATCTTCGCGTACAAAGTCAAACCGTACCACATAGTACTTTAGTGCATTTATTAATCACTTTGTATCAGGTGCTGGCTTCATCTCTTGACTTTGACACCCTACTCTCATAAAGAGAATGCTTATGTCTAGCTTGGCACCATTAATACAAACTCTCGCCCGTTATCGCTCGCTTGAGTTCCATCATAATCCGCAACTCGCTGCGCGGCTATCCTCAATACAAAATTGGCAAAAAAAACGTATGCAGCATGTTCATGCTGAGCTTTTTGCAGTTCCAGAACACCGTTTGATGACCCAATACTTTCTAAATCAATTGTATGGTGGTTCAAACTTTGACGTATTAGCCGAGCAATGCGAACGTGTACTTAAAGCAGCAAAAACATTCGAAGGATTACTTCCTTCTGGCGTCATTAATACTGCATTAATAGCAACTGAACTGTCTGTGCTTGCGATTGAACTCGATCAGGAGCTCGCTCAACGCCTAGATCATGATCTGCTTGACGACACTTATGATCCAGCAATCAACGATCAACAAATGATCCAATTATGCCGATCAGCAAATCAGCTCAGTCATCGATTTCATCAATTCGATCTGCTCGATGAACTCGGAAATAGTCTCGACAAATACGTCAAATCTAAATTCGTTCACAGTGTATTTAAACTGTCTAAAGGCTTATCAACACGCTACGGACTTCATTCTCTGTATCAATTTACAGATGAAGGCTTTGAAGCCATGAAACCGATGAAATCAGCTCAAGATTTTGTGGGTGCATTCACACGAGGTGAACGCGCTATGATTCAGCAGGTTTACGCAGGTAATCCAAACCCTTTCGGACGGCGTGCTAAACAAACTCAATCCTCTCGCGTCGCAATGGCCTGATCCGTCTCTGAAACGATATCGTTTTTTCAACATAAACTATTACACGATAAGAACACTGAGCTCGCGGCTCAATGAGCTGTATTGCTTCAGATTTTATTGTAAATTTCATTCCTGAAAACACTATAAAATCCAACCTCGCCTCTCATGGAAAGGAACAAACTGGTATTGAACAAATACTTATTGATAAAACCTGATCAGACTGTAATTGATTCTATTCCAAGAGAATATCTTTTTAGGTTATCCTTCGCCTAAGCTTCTCTATCCTCAATAAAATCCCTATGTCTAATTTTGCACTCATGCAAGAGATGCTTCAGCATTATCGCACTCTTGAGTTTCACCAAGATCCTTTACTTGCCGCACGACTCACAACAATACAAAATTGGCAAAAAAGACGTATGCAACATACACATGCTGCACTTTTTGCAGTTCCAGAACATCAGCTCATGACTCAATATTTTCTAACACGGCTGTATGGCGGTGAAGATTTTGATATTTTGGCTGGACAATTCGAACGCGTGATCAATGCTGCCAAAAAATTTGAACGACTGGTTCCATCCAGCACTATCCAAACAGGATGCGAAGCGATTGAATTGGCTGTACTTGCTATTGAGCTCGATGAGCAGCTCGCCAAATGCATGACTTCCGATTTTGTCTACAATCAATTGGGTGAAATTGACGATGGTTTTGCAGTTGATCTTTTTCATCAAGCAAACCAAACCGAATCTCGCTACCACCAATTAAATCTATTGGATAAACTTGGTTTTAATTTAGATAAATATGTCCGCTCATTTATCGTTCAAAGCGCATTTAAAGTATCCAAAGGCGCTGCGGAGCGACATCACTTTGACCCACTCTATCAGTTTTTAGGAGAAGGTTTTGCCGCAATGAAGCCACTCAAATCAGCCGAAGTGTTCGTTGGCGTATTTACAGAACATGAGCGCCAAATCGTTGAAAGAGTTCAGTCAGGTATGCCAAATCCATTTCTACGTTAATTGCATCACCTTTAACTTTGCTTATGCAACAATACTATACGCACTAGACCTATACCCAATTGATCTCATCGCGTAGACTAGAACAATGTGATGACATCGTTGATGTTCATGGTCTCCACTGCTTTGGCTGCTTCCTTGCGCAACAATGCTCTACTTATTTGTATGGAAAGAAAAATGACTGACACACCAGACAACAGCAATACATCACCTAGCACCGCCAATCTGTTTAACACTGCACCACTTCCAGTCGGAACACCGCAAGGTCAGCAACAAACCCTGCCACAGCACGCCCAAACGCAACACAACCAGCCACAAGAACAACAAAACACAACAGCGCAAACAGCAGCACATCCAACGAGTCATGTTGGCGAAACGACACACTTCGGGTTCAAAACTGTGCCAACAGCCGAAAAACAGGCCAAAGTTGCAGAAGTATTCCATTCCGTTGCAGCAAAATATGACCTGATGAATGACTTAATGTCGATGGGTATTCATCGACTCTGGAAGCGTTTTGCGATTACATTATCAGGCGTTCGCCGTGGTCAACACGTCTTAGATATCGCAGGCGGAACAGGTGATCTCGCCAAAGTATTTAGCCGTGAAGTGGGTGTCACAGGTCGAGTTGTTCTTTCCGATATTAACGAATCCATGCTAAACGTGGGTCGTGATCGTTTGCTGGATGCGGGTTGTAGCAATGTTGACTTCATCCTAGCCAACGCAGAAACCCTCGCACCTTTTGCTGATGAAAGCTTCGATTTAGTCACCATCAGTTTTGGTCTACGTAACGTTACAGACAAAGATGCTGCGCTACGCTCAATGTACCGTGTGCTCAAGCCAGGTGGTCGCCTGCTTGTCTTAGAGTTCTCTAAACCAGTATTTGAACCACTCTCCAAAATCTATGATTTGTATTCCTTTACCGCCTTGCCGTTCTTAGGAAAGGTCATTACCAATGATGCAGAAAGCTATCGCTATCTTGCAGAATCCATCCGTATGCATCCCGATCAACGTACGCTCAAGCAAATGATGGAAGCCGCTGGTTTCCAGAGCTGTGATTACCACAATCTGACAGGTGGAATTGTGGCACTACACCGTGGCTTCAAATAGATCGTGGTTTTAAATAAATCCTGCTCTTGATGCAAATCACTTTGACGAGATGAATGGAAGATGATTACAACACTTGCCCTTGCTGCTTTCGAACGTCTACTCAATGATTGGATTGATCTAGACGCCGCAACGCGATTGAGCTTCGATCAATTGGCGGGCAGTTTAGATCAACCATCCGACAAACTCCTGCGCATTGTGATTGATGCACCTAATTTGTCAGTCGATGTTTTATTTGATCAAGGACGTGTTCGCCTTGCACCGACAGCGCTTGGACAAGCGGAAACACAAATCGCTTCGGTTTTTGAACAACGCCCTTACGATAAAAAACTTGCGCCAATTTCAGCAACCACCACTTTACACGTCCCACATCTGGTCGCACTGGCAAAATTAGTCGGCGCAAAAGCAGGTCAAACTGGCAATATCCCAATTCAAGGCGACATGTCTCTGCTGCAAGCACTACAAAAAATCATGGCTCAAGCTGAACCCGATATTGCAGGTAAACTTGCGCCTCTCATTGGTGATATGCCTGCTCAGCAGCTGGGGCAGTTTTTAAAACAAGGGCAAGATGCTCTTAAACAAACCAGCAAAACTTTCATGGCAAATACCGAAGAATGGATTCAAGAAGACAGCAGGCTCTTTGCCTCGCGCTGGCAAGCTGAAAGCTTTGCGGATAACATCCAAGATATGCAATCCGATGTTGAACGCTTACAAGCACGTATTGCTCGTCTGCAAGCGGAACAAAGCCAGCAATGATGCATTTATATCACCATATACTCACTGATCTTGATCCCACTTCAGATCAAATCACTTCCGCCACAGGAATGAAACCATCTATGAGCTTACGACAATTATGATTCCCCATCGCACTCGCTTACTTGAGCTTTGGCGTATTGCCGCGCATTATCGTCTAGACACACTCATTCCTGATGACCAGATTCCTAGCAAAGCACGACCTGCGTTGGCGGCTATTCGTCTACATCCTGCGGCATGGAATAATCATACCAACGATCCAGCACGACTGAAAAACGCCTTACAAGATATGGGCGTGTTGTTCATCAAACTGGGACAACTGCTATCTACACGACGCGACCTCATTCCGCCTGAACTCTTAGATCAACTCGTACAACTACAAGATCGTGTACCACCCTTTTCCTATGAAGTTGCTAAAGAACGCGTCGAAAAGTCACTCGGCGTATCACTACCCACCCAGTTTGCTCGCTTTGATATACAACCGCTTGCTGCCGCATCTATCGCACAAGTGCATACCGCAGCACTGCATGATGGCAAAGAAGTCATCGTCAAAATTGTACGCCCCAATATTCGCCATCAAATCATTCAAGATTTTGAAATCCTAGCGTGGGTTGGTCATTGGCTTGAAGTTCGTGTTGAAGCTGCACGTGCTGTTCATCTGAGCAAAGTGATTGATGATTACCGCCAAGTTATTTTGAATGAATTGGATTTGACCCTAGAAGCCGCAAACACGATGCAGATGCGTCACAACTTCTTAGGTTCAAAGATGATGTATGTGCCTGAAGTTTACTCCAGCACAACCGACATCATGATTGCAGAACGTATCACAGGCGTTCCTGTTTCTGACTTAGCAACCTTTGAACGCCTCGGCATGGATCGCAGTAAACTCGCAGAAAAAGGGCTGACCATTTTCTTTACTCAGGTTTTTCGCGACAACTTCTTCCACGCAGACATGCATCCTGGCAATGTGTTCATTGAGACGCTCAACCCAGCAGAACCGCGTTTTATCGCATTGGATTGCGCAATTGTTGGTGAACTCTCTGATAAAGACCGACTGGTCATTGCTCGGATCTTATTATCCGTCATTCAAAATAATTTCTCACAACTGATTCAAGTCGTGCATCAAGCGGGCTGGATTCCACAAGGCACTGACCAAAACGCACTAACACGCGACATGCGTCGTGTCGTTAGCCCAATGATCTCAAAACCAATGGATCAACTGGATTTTGCAGGCATTCTCATGCAAGTCATGGATCTTGCGCGTCGCTATCACTTAGAAATTCCACCGCAACTCATGTTGCTCATGAAAACCTTAGTACATGTAGAAGGATTAGGACGCGACCTGTATCCACAACTCGATATCTGGAAATTAGCCAAGCCCATTCTCACAGAATGGGTGGGACAACATATGAACCCGCTCAAAGCGATACGAGATTTTGGACAACAACTTCCAGACTTACTGATGGGCGCAACAGATCTCCCTGCTTTGATGATTGATAGTCTACATGGCTTACGCCAACAAGGTGCTTGGCAAGATAAGCAATGGCGAGAAATGCAGCAATTGCGCATGGATATCATTCAGACACGACGCCGTGATTGGTTAGCAGGCAGCGGTTTTATCACTTTACTCGCGCTTGCAACTCAAACTCCATGGCCAATTGCAACGTTATCCATTGTTCTGGCATTCTTTATCGTTCTTTGGCGTGTTTTGATCTAATACTCTGTGCATTAATCATATTGGATCAGTCTGATGCCTGAACTCCCTGAAGTTGAAACCACCAAGACCAGTCTGATGCCACTGGTCGGTCAAACCGTCACCAATATCACAGTACATCAATCCAGTCTGCGTTGGCCTGTACCTGATGATCTTCATCGCCTGACTGGTCTGACCCTGCTCCGCCTTGAGCGACGTGCCAAATACATAGTGGCACATTTTGGTCACGGACAAACAACAGAGCACCGCGTATTACTTCACTTAGGGATGTCGGGCAGCCTCACCCTAACACCCTTTGATCGCGATTTGCGCAAACATGATCATGTACTCATTAATTTCGATAACATTCAGCTTCGCTATCATGATCCACGCCGCTTTGGTTCAATTCTATGGCTCAATGATGACACCCAAAGTCTACTCAGCAAGCTTGCGCCTGAACCACTGAGCATAGAGTTCAATGCAGACTATCTATGGAACAAACTTCAAAATAAGTCCATCGCGATTAAAGCTGCAATCATGGACAATCACATTGTCGTCGGTGTAGGTAATATCTACGCAACTGAAGCGCTTTTTCATACTCACATTCACCCATTACGTCCCGCAAAAAGTTTAACCACCGAAGAAGTCATTGCACTTACCAGCGAAATTAAACGCATCCTCACTTCAGCCATTGCCTTAGGCGGTTCAACCCTTCGCGACTATGTAAATGGCTTAGGCGAAAATGGCTATTTTCAGCAAACACTTGATGTTTATGGACGTGCAAATGAACATTGCCATATTTGTAAAACTTTAATCGAAACAGTCAAAATCGGACAACGAGCCAGTGCTTTTTGTCCGACGTGTCAGAAAATATAGTTTTTTTCGATTAGAATAAACAACTCTGAAGCTAAACACTTGCAAGACTGTTCAACTCGCGTTAGAGTCGCAGTAATAATAAAGGGAGTACGTCATGAACACTTTGAATCAAGGGAAAAAAATGAAACGCGCAATCACCGCAGTTGCTCTTGCTAGTATGATGAGCGTATCCATGGCTGCCTCTGCTACCGATGTTATAGAAAATGGTTCAGGTACAGTGAATAACAGACCAAGTGTATGGGCAATGGGTATTGATGCTGGTCTAGTTCGCCCTGTTGGCGTCGCGGCAACCGTTATCGGTGTAGGTCTATTTGTTGTCACTCTCCCATTTAGCCTACTTGGCGGTAATGTCAAAGAAAGCGCAAATACGCTCGTAGGCGCACCAGCCAAAATGACATTCTGGCGCTGCTTGGGCTGCACAGAAGGTCAAGACAATGAAAATAGAGCTCGAATTGAAGCTCATGATGACGGTACACAATAAGACCCATCTACCATATATGCATAAAAAAACGACCATCAAGGTCGTTTTTTATTATCCATTTAAGTTGCCATTAAGAACGGTTACGTAGCTCATCTCGAATTTCACGCAACAAGACAACATCTTCAGGTGTCGGTGCTGGTGCAGGCGCTGGCTCAGTCGTACGCAGCTTATTCACCATTTTCACCATCGCAAAGACCACCAACGCGAGCAAAAAGAAATTAATCAAAATCGTAACGAAGCTACCGTAAGCAAGCACAGGAACACTTGCTTTTTTCAGAGCATCCAGCGTATCTAAATGCTGAGGATTATCGCCTAATATGATGAACAACTTAGAAAAATCTACTTTTCCACCAATAATAAAAGAAATAACAGGCATGATCATATCATTCACGAATGAATCAATAATCTTACCAAAAGCTCCGCCAATGATCACACCGACAGCCAAATCAATCATATTGCCTTTGACAGCAAAAGCTTTAAATTCTTGCACAATACTCATTCGGTCATACTCCAAAATGTTAAATCAAAAAACATGATATACAGATTTATTCAAGCAAAAGTAAGCTCATGCTCGTCTATTAAGATGTATATACACGTTTTTTATGAAAACTTCGAGTATCGTGATGTATCTCTAAGACAGATACACATCGCAGCGAACCCATTCCAACCATGATCAAAACTAACATCCATAAAAAATGCCGTCACAATTGGACGGCATTCTTACTCAATATCTAGACAAATTAGCCACGGCTATTACGCTTACGCTCATTCTCAGTCAGATAACGCTTACGCAAACGAATTGATTTTGGTGTGACTTCGACCAGCTCATCATCTTCAATAAACTCAAGAGCTTGTTCAAGTGTATGACGAATTGGTGGAACCAATACAATCGCTTCATCCGTTCCACTCGCACGCACGTTGGATAACTGCTTCGCTTTAGTCGGATTAACTGCCATATCATCGCTACGCGAATTGATACCCACAATCATACCTTCGTAAACTTCGAGCTGTGGATACGCAAACAAACGACCACGCTCTTGTAATGTAAACAATGCATAACCCAATACAGTACCCTGTACCATAGAAATCAATACACCATTTTGACGTTTCGCAACAGAACCCACTTGTGCAGGACCATAATGCGAGAAGCTAGAAGTCATGATACCTGTACCAGAGGTCATCGTAAGGAACTCTGAACGGAAACCAATCAAGCCACGTGATGGAACTGTTGCTTCAATACGAGTACGACCTTTACCGTCGACTTCCATATTGGTCATTTCGCCACGACGCAAACCCATTTGCTCCATGACACTACCTTGATGCTGATCTTCAACATCAAACATGACATTTTCATAAGGCTCGCATTTCACGCCATCAATTTCTTTCATAATGACTTCAGGACGCGCCACACCGAGCTCAAATCCTTCACGACGCATATTTTCAATCAATACAGATAAATGCAGCTCGCCACGACCTGAAACTTTAAAACGATCTGGTGAATCTGTATCTTCTACACGAAGTGCAACGTTATGAATCAATTCACGATCCAAACGATCACGAATTGCGCGAGAAGTCACATACTTACCTTCTTTACCTGCAAAAGGTGAATTGTTAACCATGAATTGCATGCTAACAGTTGGCTCGTCCACAGTGAGTGGCGGCAATGCTTCAACGTTTTGTGGATCACACAACGTATCAGAAATGTTCAAGCCTTCCATACCAGTCACACACACGATATCACCAGCACGCGCGCTATCTACATCGATACGATCCAAGCCATGATAACCCATGATCTTTAAGACGCGACCATTACGCTTGCTGCCTTCTTTATCAACGATCACGACTTGTGTATTGGTTTTCACTGAACCACGCTGAATACGACCAACACCGATAACACCGAGATAGCTTGAATAGTCAAGGCTAGAAATTTGCATTTGGAACGCACCATCAGGATCAACCTGTGGCGGAGCAACTTTCTCAACAACAGTTTCAAACAATGGCGTCATATCATCAGCCATCGCATCTGGTGACAAACCAGCAATACCATTTAACGCTGAAGCATAAACAATTGGGAAATCCAACTGATCTTCTGTCGCACCAAGATTATCAAATAAATCAAAAACTTGATCAACAACCCAATCAGGACGTGCACCTGGACGGTCAACTTTATTGATAACAACGATTGGTTTCAGGCCTTGTGCGAAAGCTTTCATCGTCACAAAGCGAGTTTGTGGCATTGGGCCATCAACCGCATCAACCAACAGCAAAACGCAGTCAACCATCGACAATACGCGTTCAACTTCACCACCGAAATCGGCGTGTCCAGGGGTATCCACAATGTTAATATCGTAAATCTGACCTGATTTTTTATCAGTCCAACGAATAGCGGTATTCTTAGCCAAGATGGTAATACCGCGCTCTTTTTCGATTGCGTTGGAATCCATTACGCGCTCAACTTCGGCAGCACGATCACCAAAGGTTCCAGATTGTTGAAGTAATTTATCAACAAGTGTTGTTTTGCCATGGTCAACGTGAGCGATGATGGCAATATTGCGTAGATGTTTTAACTCAGACATGAAAACGCCGCGAATAAATAAAAATGACGCGGCATTATACAGGAAAAAGTGAATAATTGATGACCAAGTCGTCAAACAGTCTATGAAATAATTATTTTTAAATTTTAAAACAAAAAAACAGCCGCTTTAAAGCGACTGTTTTCTTACATAACTCTAAAAAACATAGTTTCTTAGATTATTTAGTAACTGTACGGCTACCTGCAATCACCGCAACAACGCGACGGTTCAGAGCACGACCTTCTTTGGTTTTGTTTGATGCAACAGGATCATCCCATGAGTAACCTTTTGCAGTCAAACGACCAGCATCGATACCATAGTCTGTAGACAATGAAGTTTTAACTGCATCAGCACGTGCCTGAGACAAACGATCGTTCAGTTTACGTGAACCAGTGCTGTCTGTATAACCTTTGATTTCTGCAGTTGCATTTGGGAACTCTTTGAGTTTGTCAGCAACTTTAGCAATTTCTGGTTGATACTGTTTCTTGATGATTGATTTATTGGTGTCAAAGAACACGCGTAATTCAAGTTTCAAGTCTTCAGTCAGTTGTTCTGGTGCTGGTGCTGGTGGCGGCACAACAACTGGTGCTGGCGCTGGAGCCGGTGCTGGTGGAACTTCAACTGGTGCTGGCGCTACGTATGGACGCTTATGACCACCCAAAGTTACTTGCAAACCAGTCAATGCTTTATAATCTGTCAAAGAATGATCACAGTTTTCAACAGCACGACCTTCAATACGGAATGCCAATGCTTCGTTGATACGATAGAAAGCACCCAAACCTAAGTTTGCGATGGTATCTACGCTCTTGTGGTTATCATAGCTAAGACGTTGCTGACCAGCACCAACCAAAACGTAAGGCTTAAAACGACCATCATAGTTATGGGTGATGAAATCGCTGTTCAACAAGAAGTTACCTTCAACTGAACGAGCACCGCCACTGATACTGCCAACACCTGGAACTTTTGCACTGTTACGAGTGTCATTATACTCAGCTTCAACAGCCAATGAAGGTGTAAGCTCATAACCTAACGCGAATGCACCCAGTACATCACCTTGTGGTTGAAAACCTGCCTCTTTTTTGCTCTTACCATCAAACCACTGATAACCTACCAATGGAGTAACAGTTAGGCCAAGACCTGTATATTCTGCATGGGCTGCAATTGATAGCGGAGCTGTAACAAGAACAGCTAGCGCAATGCGATTTAACTTCATAGGATTCCTCCAAAGGACTTAAGAACAGTGTAAAATCGACCAATAACACTTTTTAAAAATTTCGGTCGAGTATCGCTCAGCATTGAGAATAAATACTCTACTTGCTTCTATCTACTTGTAGAGTGCACAATAACACGATCTTTCTGGTGAAGCGAGCGTTACATCTTGTTTCAATTGTTAACCAAGTCGATCACAGCTTCTGTTGCTGTTTAGTAAATACTAAAAATGCTCTTGACTTCATTTGACCGGACAATTTTTATATTAAAACAACTACACACTAGTGTAAAGTATCGTTAAAACAGTATTATACCCAGCAAAAATCTTACAACGTATATTATGAACCAACAAAAAAATCCCCAAGAAACAAAGTCGCATTACATCTTTTTTAGCACACAATGTGGATTAACTCTTGTAGAACTAATAGTCACCCTTGGCATTCTCATCATTTTGGTCGTGATCGCTTTTCCATCATTCCAGAACTGGAGAAAAGAAAGCGAAGCACGTCAATTATTTAGAAAAATTGCACCGACCCTGAGTTTTGCTCGATCTAGTACACTCACCTATCGTACTGCGGTTTCCATTTGCGGGGGAATATCGTCAGGATGTACAGGTCAATGGCGTGATGGAATGCTCACTTTTACGGATTT
>JAGWUI010000084.1 GCA_028868515.1 Gammaproteobacteria bacterium | reverse complement strand
TTAAAGCAATGTAAACAAAATGAATATCTGTTAATGTGACATCATTATTGCAATATATTCAGAGGTCATTATGCTCGCTCAAATCTTAGGAAAATTAGTTTTCAAGCTAAATGGCTGGCATTATGAAGTCAATCCAGAAGCCATCAGTGATCCAAAACAAGTCATGATTGGCTTCCCGCATACGACGAATTTTGATGGGATACGAGGAATCGCTCTCTTTAAAATTCTTGACCTCAACTATCATCTTTTTGTGAAACAAGAGCTATTCCGCTTCCCATTCGGCCCTGTGCTAAAAAGCTTGGGGTGCATCCCCGTGGATCGCGCTAAATCCAAAAATGTTGTTCAACAAGCTGTCGAAGAGTTTGCTAAGAACGAACGTTTTAGCTTAATCGTCGCACCCGAAGCCACACGTACTAAAACTGGCGAAAAACCTGCAATTCGGACGGGTTTCTGGCATATCGCCAAAGCCGCAAATGTACCGATTACACTCATGCTTTCAGACAGCTCACTCAAAATGGGACGAATTTTTGCGAAAATTATGCCGAGCGATTCGATGGAAAACGACTTACTCGAAATTAAACGTCTCTATGCAGAATATGGCATTGAGGTGAACTTACCAACAAAAACTACAGAATAAATAACTTCTGATTAATCGGATGAATCGCAAGGAGCAGGTAGAGCATGCCCAGATCATTGATGCCATTCCCAACGCTATCTCTGTTAAAAGCTCTGGCTCATTTACATATTATTGGAGGGATTGTACTTGCTCTACTCTGGTGGCTACCTCATTTTCATCCTATTCTATTAACCACACTCTATCTGCAAAATGTACCAAACCAACCACCGCTCAATGCATTTGGTTTATGTCTGCTTGGCCCCACAGTTGCGAGTTGGGGCATCCTTTGTCGGCTCGGATTAGATTATCTGGTGCATGCTCCTAGCCAGCGTACTTATCGAGGACTATTACTAGCAATCTGGATCTGGGCGCCACTGGATACAGCCATGTGTCTATCACAAGGCATTATGCTCGCTGCGGTTGCCAATATGAGTATGATTATCTTGTTCAGCTATTTGCTACATCGCTTATGGCAGCAGCTCAAAACATCCAGTTAGACCAAATGTCATGCACATTATTACTCTTGGTGGTTATGGGCATTTTGGAGGACTGTTAAGCTGTCAGCTTGCAAACGAATCCATACATTTGACGATTGCAGGTCGCTCCAAGCAGAAAGCCGAACAATTTATCCAACAAAATCTGACTGAGGCTACCGCCACCATATCTGCCGTAGCAATTGATGCTCAAGATCTCAACTTGGCTGAGCATTTGCGGAAACTGCAAGCTGATCTAGTCATTTACACGATTGGCCCATTTCAGGGTCAAGATTATCATGTGGCTCGCAGCTGTATATTAGCGGGTTGTCACTATCTAGATTTGGCTGATGCACGAGACTATGTCGCAAATTTTGCTGAACTGGATCACTTAGCCAAAGCACACGGTGTCACGGCTCTCGGCGGCGCCAGTACACTGCCCGCCTTATCATCTGCTGTGATTGCTCATTTTCTGCCACACTTCCAACAGTTGACGCATCTAGATTATGCAATCAACTTGGGTAATCAAACGACTCGTGGTGAGGCTACGGTAAGTGCCATCCTCAGTTATTGTGGCAAGCCATTTACGACACTCATTCAAAATCATATGCACAAGGTTTATGGCTGGCAAAATACCCATCGCATGGACTTTAATCCTGCGTTGGGACGATGCTGGGTATCAAATTGTGATGTCCCTGATCTAGCCTTATTTCCAACCAAATATCCGACGCTTCAGACACAACGCTTTTATGCTGGATTGGAACTTGGTTTTCTGCATTTGGGATTATGGGGACTGACTTGGTTAGTTCGCTGGAGGTTAATCTCGAACCTAGCAGCATGGTGTAAACCGATTATCTGGCTTGGAGAACGTTTTCGTTATTTTGGCAGTGCAAATAGTGGCATGGTCATTCACCTTTCAGGAAAAGATCAACAAGGTGAAGCGCTCAATATCGAATGGCAATTGCTTGCACAAGATAATCATGGACCCCTCATCCCCACCATTCCAGCTCTGATTCTGGCAAGACGCCTAGCACGTGGAGAAACATTTTCCTCAGGTGCCGCGCCCTGTATCGAACGTATTTCTCTACATGAGTTTACGCAAGCTCTTGCCCATCTGCACATCCAGCAAAGCGTTCGCTATAATGGAAAAGCTGTCGATATTGATTGATCAAACCAAACGAGAACATGATTTTTTGAATCTCAGAAATCATAAAGGACAAAAAATGAATCCTTCGGCGAATACTAATCACATAATCTCAGCGATTCCCGCGACAACATCTCATTCATTAGATTCAGCTGCCGTCATGCAGCAACAAGTCCTACTGTTTGATGGGGTTTGCAAACTCTGCAATGGTTGGAGTCGTTTTGTGATCCGTTACGATAAACAGCAACGATTCAAATTGGCAACGGTACAATCCGATGCAGGACAACAGATCTTGCACCATCTAGGATTACCCACAGATCATTTCGATACGATGGTTTATTTGGAACATGGTCAGGTTTATCTAAAAAGTACCGCCTTTCTTAAGGCGATTGTGCATTTTCCTTTTCCCTTCCGTCTACTCAGCGTATTTATCGTGTTACCACTCGGTTTTCGAGACAAAATGTACGATCTTATCGCTCGTAATCGTTATCGAATATTTGGTCGCTATGACGCATGTATCGTCCCAAACGCACGTGATTTACAGAGGTTTCTCTAAAACCACGCTTCTTAGCCCATTGATCATCGCCATAAAAAACAGAACATTTGAAAAAGAATGTTTTTCTATAAACGATCAAATCCAATTTTTTTCAAACATTAAAAAAGCCCTGACACTGAACATGTCAAGGCTTTTA
>JAGWUI010000083.1 GCA_028868515.1 Gammaproteobacteria bacterium | reverse complement strand
GCAGGATATTCAGTCTGGGCTAGATGACCTATGGCGTGAAATCACTCGAGCAAAAGGTGGTGTATATCCATCACAACTGCGTCAGCAAGTTTGGAAGTCTGTGTGTCAGGGTGCGTTCTCAACCCATGAATTTGACCAGCTTGAAATACTTAAAGATGCGCTGGCAAACCTTTATCAAACCGCACATCTGATGCCTCCTGTCGCTTTTGCGCGCAGACGCTTTTTGCATGCAGGTCAGTTCAAACCACAATCTTTGCGTCAAAACACTTTACCGATGGAGTACAACGATGAATAATTTACCCTATACCCCGCGTCATCCGTTTGCCTATTTTGCAGATCGTAAGCATGACTTTGAGAGGGTACTAAATGCCTGTCAGGAATTTTCCCGACAACGATTTAAGCAGCCGTACAGTTATCGTACAGAACGTTATGCGGAGGGATTAGTCTTTAATGCTACTCCTTTTGGGAAGGAACTGCTGGCATGTATTCAGCTTGCACATCGCATAAACCGTAATTTTTCAATGATTGAACTCCATCCGTATGTCAGGTGCTTTCTGGATATGATCTATGCTCATTATGCACAAGATTTTGTTTCGGGGCATTTTAGGGATGATTGTGAGGTCGTGGTGACTGCTGCAGTATTGAATCAATTTAGTCAGCATTTAAAGACAGCACTAAGTGATCGGTCATTCACGAGTAGCCTGAATCGTTATCCAACCCTTTGGAAAAATGACGAACTTGCCATGAGTAAAATGTTCAAAAACTGGCTTTTTTCTAAGTCTGTCGGCATGCTGAATGTCGTCTACCTTGAGTTGCAACACATCAAGATCCCTGATGATGTTAACTCTTCGGATCCACGAGCAATCGCGAAATATATGGCCGAGATGACTCAGAATATCATTGCTTACATCAAGCAACACTACCCAAGAGGCTTTCTAGGAGGGGCGTATAAACTACTTTGTGACCCACATAAGCATATGTTGGGGCTGTTTCTGGGTTTTAATAGCGCAATGCCATATTGCAGTGATGCCATCGAAATCGGCAAAGACATCGGTCAACATTTTGTTGATAGCACTAATGAGGAGAACCGCTACTTAAGTCACAATCAGGAAGCGCAATATGACGCGGGGCTTGGAGTAATTGATGTAGCAGAACGTCATAGGGTTGATTATCTGATGCAAACGATCCATGACTTTATCTATGCGGACTTTTATGCCAGCATCCCGACCAATGAATATGGAGGGAGCAAGTTTGGTCTGATTGATCTGACCTGACACTCATTTACTGTAGCTGTACTTTGTTTTTATGCCACATGATAATCGTGTGGCATTTTTTATGCCTGAGTTTTAGAGCACAATGTCATTGAGCCAACCTGTCTGCAAATCCTAAGACCTAACCATGCTCACAAGTCTGTGACTTCGCCCATCCAAAGCGCACAAGATAGGTTCAAAGGAATATCGAGAAAGCCGTACTCTAAGCTCAATGAAAGGTGATCATCCCACATCAGTCGTATAGAGATTTTGCTACCAGACTTGTCAAGCGGATAGGAAAGAGCCTCGCGTAATTTCAAATGTACAAGTTACCCTAACTTGATAATATTGTTAAAAATATTGAGGTATAGCCATGAACCACTTAATCATGATCAACCATCAGGTTTTACGAAAAAATATGAATAAGCGGAATACTTTCCAGAATATTATCAGTTCACACTCAATGAACACCATCAACACGTTGAAACGGAATTATTCGATCATCTGAAGTGAGAGTTTCTCGGCAAACGGTGATGACGTGAACTTAGTCCAAATGTGGCTAACAGTAACTATTACAGAAACTACTCATCAATACATTTAAGGATGATCAGGAAATCACATTCTAATTTTGATGCAGCAAAAACCCCCTCTGCGGATAGACAGGTTAAAATCCTATCTACCCGCGCGGGAGTTGATGCTGCGAATATTCAAGTATGGATTCTATTGGGTTATGGAGAATTGCCGTTGTTTCGCATAGGTGAAGTAAGGCTGTAAAATTTAACATTTGGCATCACGGGTTTACTCACCGTGAGCAATTCCAATATCCATTTGCGCTCAGCTAATTCCCCAACACGCTATTGTTGTATTTTCTGGCAACATCACGGCATAAAAGCCCATGTGGACTTAGTGTTATATTGGTGGTTTGATGGCTGGTATAAATATTATATTAAACAAAAATATACTTAGTGTTAGAACAACAATATATCTAGCCTAGGTAAACAGCTATCGTAGATCATCTTGATTCAGAGAGTCTTTCAATTCATATCATAGGAATGACTGTTAGTTTCAAATCAAAGAGCAGTCTAATCTACTCATGAAACACAGCACTTAATTTTTCAACTCAGTAAATTCTTACAGCACTGATCTTCATATGTCATTCAAGACATTGAAGAGAAGCCATCATGTTAAAACCCTTTTATAACGATAATCTTTATTTGAACAGTCAAGCGCATATCTTGATTGAAATTGAAGATCTGGTGAGACATGTGATCAATCACTTTGAACCGATCAGACTTTCCCCGTTGACATCTTCAAATCGTGTCCGCTTTGAAAGTTCTTGGTATGTGCATATTCTACGGTCTATGCCTCGCTTATTGAGTGTATATCGCAGTGACCATGATTACGCTGAACTCATTACCGCATTCTGGCACGGTTGCAAGGCATCAGGATTTCTGTCCGTACATTCAGTTGATGACGAGTATTATCCCCCCGATCATCATCACGGATATACGATGGATCATGCGCTGACACTCGCGCGAGCGATTAAACACCATCTCGACGATCAAGCATTTCGACGTAAGCCGAGTGACAGGCTGTATCAGATGAAATCAAATCATGCCAGTCTACGAGCATCGGTTGAGAGCAGTTTGCAGCAATACAGTTGCGCCTTGGTCATACGCGGTGATCTGGGCTACCGTAAAGAGTATTACAGTGAGATCACGATTCAAGATGTATATCAACATTTAGACAGGTTAAATAAAACCATCAGCTATCGTCGGGGA
>JAGWUI010000017.1 GCA_028868515.1 Gammaproteobacteria bacterium | reverse complement strand
TAAAACTTCGCCAAAGTGCTTTAAAAACAAGTTGTATTTGTGGGAGTGTGAGCACTTTCGGGCTGGTTGGAAATTCAAATAAATTTCTTTGGATATGCGCAATTTGTTGCTCTATAGCAGAGTTCTGCATATTCGCTGAATTGGCCATTTCGGGTTCAGATTCGAAATGGGTGTCAACGATGATTTCTTCAGGGGAATCATTAAGCTGCTCTGAATAAGATACACCTTCTATAGAGTCTAATTTCTGAAATAAAATTTCATCAAGCTGCAGAAAATTCTCATCTTTATGAAAAAGTGTACGGATTGATTCTTCCTGAGTAAGGCTATCTTGAATCGGAGCAAAAGCCTGAGTTTTTGAGGAGGAGGCTTCACTTCCATTAGGTGGATTTTTGGTCTTTCTTGTTTTTGTTAGTCTACGATTAATCTTAGCTTTTGTTTCGTAAGGTCTTCGGATTTCGGTAATTCGCTCTGAGGACTCTACACTGGATATTTTTTGTGCTGATCTTTTTTCTGAGGCTTTATAGCCATCTTCAAGAGTTTTAAATACGTTAACGATAGACGATATAGTAGTGGGAAACTTAGGAAGTTTTTCCCAGAGCCACATGTACTCACTTTCTAACGGATGTGCTAAGCGAAATCGTAGGCATAGCATCTTAATATTGGGTTCATGTTTATGGACTAATTGCAGAATAATATATGCATTTGCACTTGCCCACTGATAGGCGAGTGTCTCGTTTGGAGTGCCTATAGTATGTGCCAACGATGCAAGATAAGCAGGCACATACCAATCCTTTAACATCCCCTTTTTCTCAATGTCAGAAAGAATTTCTAAAAGCTTATGTCGATCATTGCTTAATGTACTTTTTTCCCAAACGGGGAAATTTAATGAATGCAAATTTGCATCCATTAGTATATCTGGGACGTCTCGCAATAAATCGACAAAAAAACGCTGCAACTGATCAGACTTTTGAACAGTTGATGGAATCAGCTTTTTGAGTAATTCCTTTATGTCAATTTTTTGCATTTATTTGACCTAAAATACTTGCGAAAGATACTTTTACATCCGATTTTTGATTGGACTTCTGGTACTCACGCCACTTTTTTAATTGATTGTCATATTGGTTTTGGCTCAGTCCATGAAGCTCTCTAAAATCAGAAACGGATAGATCAGATGTGCCAAAGAGTAGATGCAGAATTTCGGTAGGCATTTCATTAATTTTACTGAGAAGACATGCTGCACCTACTTGTGGGTCAAGGATTCTACTGAAGATGAGTTTTGCTAATTCTGACCAAGCTCTGCGCTCAATGATGTCTGGATCAGGTTGTTGAACCAATAAAATAGGAATAATTAAAGAGGGGTTTTCACACGAATTAAGATATTGAACGTACTCAAAGCTATCAAAATAATAATAAGTGCTGCTGTTGATTTCTGCTGAGTGATTTTCTTTTGTTAGATAAATGGGTGAACAAAACATACAGTTTTTTAAGTGTAAGCAGCTTGCGTGTTCTTGTGGACGTTTAGGGATTGATTCCCAAGCGAGGTACGCATCCTTGGCTGATGTATGACATATCAGTTGGATTTTAGCAGGCGAAATTTTTCGGTAACTTACATTCTCATTTAAAAATAGAGAAGTTTCTAAGTCGTCTGGAGAACACATTTTGGAGTGACTAAGCGTAGCTGAAGCAGATTCTTTGCTCATTGCTATACACCTGAACCATGGTTGAGTTGAACAACAAAAGCTTAAAGAAATATGAGAACGATTAAATTATAAGCATATTTCTTATATTGGCTAAGTTACTCTCAATTTGGGTTGGCGTCAAATATTAGAAATATTGCCGTGCCTTGATTACCAATATTAATAAACTACATTAAATTATATTAAACTATAGGTGATATGATATAAAAACTATTGTTTATTAAAACAATAAGATAGTTTAATGTAGATTGAGAGTAAAAAATGTATTTTTGGTCGGTGTGCATTGCCAAGGTTGGGGTCGAGAGTTCGAGTCTCTTTTCCCGCTCCAGTTTGGAATCGACCCCAAAATCGATTCTTTTTTTATAAATGAGTGTAATCACTCAAAAAATCCCAGCTCTTTAGCTGGGATTTTTTTATGGAAAAAATATAAAAACGCAGATGTCATTTTATAAAAATAAAATTTGTGACCAAGATGTGACCATCTTGTGACTGAGTATTTTCTGATCACTATTCTTTTGACACCAACTCAGAGTTTTCTAAATCATCAGTTTTTGCGTTTGGAACATATTCTAATAGTGCTCCAACTTCAACACTTAGAAACTCACAGAGCTTCTCGATTGTATCGAAATCAATTCGAGTTGTTTGTTCATGATAAAGCCTTAACAACGTAGATTGGCTTATGCCAGTGGCTCGGACAGCATCTGATACTTTTAGTTTCTTTTTTGCGAGTAAAACCGCTAAATTACAAATAATCACAACAATGCACTCACATGTGAATTAAAAACACTTGCATACACGTGTTTTTATGGTTAGTGTATGTCACATCAACTGGTAAAACGAGTTGATATACTTTCATTACACGAGGATTCGATTATGCCATGCACTTATCTAACAACCCAAGAACTATCTGGAAGAATTCGTTATGACGCAAGAACCATTCGTAACCAGCTTAAAGATGCTGTTTTGATCGAAGGGATTCATTACATCCGTCCTTTTGGTGGACGCAAGATACTTTATATCTGGGAACGTATTGAGGAAGACATGGCTAAAACCATTGTTGGTAGCTTAAGTGGCATGGCGATTCAATAATCTGAAGAAGGAGAAATTAAATGGCTGTCATTAGAGCAAGAAGTGGAAAACTATCTGTAGATTTTTACTATATGAGTATGCGGTGTCGGGAAACAACATTTCTTCCTGATACTCCAGCAAACCAGAAAAAGTTGAAGAAGATTGTCGAAACCATGGAGGCTGAAATTACATTGGGAACTTTCGACTACTCAAAGTATTTTCCAAAAAGTCCTCGTGCGGCAGAAATGACTGCGCTACGTAGTAAAGCGTTAAGTCTTTCAACGAACGTTCCTACGTTTTCTGAGTTTAGTCGAGTGTGGCTGGCTGAAAAGGAAATTGAGTGGCGCACAAGTTATCGACGTAAAGTGCATACCACTGTCAATAATTATCTGCGTCCTTATTTTGGCTTTAAGCTAATTAATTCGATTACAAAAGCAGACCTCTTGGCTTTCCGTGCCTCCCTCGCCAAAGTGAAATACGGAAAAAACCAAGAGAGTCTGTCGGTAACACGGATCAACCAGATCATGATACCTCTGCGCATGATACTAAAAGAGGCTTCTGAAAGGTATGGTTTTGAAACTCCATTTCAGAACATTAACAACCTTAAGGAAACCAAAGCTGATGTCATGCCATTCAAACTAGATGAGGTTTGGCTCATCATAAATTCTGTCAGAACGGATTTCCGTAATTACTATCTCGTGCGTTTCTTTACAGGGATGCGTACCAGTGAAATTGACGGATTGAAATGGAAAAACATCGACTTTGAGCGACGGGAAATCAAAATTCGTGAAGCACTGGTTGATGGCGAAATGGGAGGAACCAAGACTCGTGAATCTAACCGTGAAATTCAGATGTCTCATCTGGTTTATGAGGCGTTGCGTAAACAATTTGAGGTGACAGGTGCTAAGTCTGAATACGTATTTTGTAATCGGGACGGTGATCCGCTGGAATATCGCAATGTCAATCGGCGGGTCTGGCATCCAACGCTTTATCTCTTGGGATTAACACCACGCCGAGCCTATCAGACTCGGCATACAGCAGCTACATTGTGGCTTGCTGCTGGAGAAAACCCAGAATGGATTGCTCGTCAACTGGGTCATTCAACCACAGAGATGCTATTTCGAGTGTATAGCCGCTATGTCCCTGACATCACCCGCAAAGATGGTAGTGCTTTCGAGTTGCTTATTGAAAAATCCAAATTTCAATCCAGTCAAGGAGAGACGGTATGAATTTACTTCAATCCTGGAGCAAGTGGATCAGTCCAGAAGCAGAAAAACTGGCTCGCCAACTCGTGGTGAAGTATCAGGTTAGATCAGGATACGGCGTAGCAATCTATTTAGATTTGAATAGAGGCTTCGAAAATCATTGGGCGGTGGAGATCTGGGTTCAGCAAATGCTGGAGCTTGATTCGCAGTACGAATCTTTTGATCTGCTTGATAAAGCGTTTGTCGCGAAGATTCCTAATGACATGCTTCCATAGGAAGCGTTCAATGGTCATCCTGTCAATTTCATAGTTAGGGATTGGCGGGATTTCACTAACAATAAATTAAGGAGCTTAGCAATGAGTAGAATTCAAGATGATTGATTCGCTATAAATACTTAATCCCCCAGCTTTGGCAATGGAAGTAACTCTGTGATGGCGATAGATCGAGCTTCATGACGAGGAACACCAAGAGCGCACAGCACTAAATCGGCTGCGTCACTTCCAGCTTCACGCCAAGTTTTATGTCCTTCACGAATCAAAAGGATGAATGACAGTACAGAGCCAGCAATCTTGTAACCAATGCATCAAAAAAGTATTTCTGACAGTGGGCAGTTTCAAAAGAGGGAACGTCAAAGAGTTGAGAAAATTCACAAGGATTTCACTCTAAGTCTTAAATAATAAAAACATCAAAATGCCGATGGAATTGTGTCATGAATATTCTTAATCGACTGAAGCAGAAATCACTGCTGATTTGTTGTTTCGTGGCTTTAGGAGTCACTGGGTGTCACACTATGCAACCATCTTATACTGCATTTTATGAACAAAGTGATCAACAAATACATGGGGTTGTATTGAATCAGGCAATGGCTGATGCACTTGCTGGCCGTTTTGTAAATACGTTCAATCACATTGGTCAACCTGACTTTATGCAACTGACACGAGACCTATTTGCAGATGATCTTTATGCCAATGATACCTTGAGTATTTATCACCATTATTCCGATATGATTGAGCATTTTCAGGGCATGAATCAATCTGTTACTCATTCACATGTTGAACTTAAGCATGTCTTTATCGCAGACGATAGTGCTTATGTGAATTGGAAGATGGACTACACATTAAAAGTTTTAGGCAGAGAAAAAGCGATGTCTTCTTTTGGGATTTCTCAGATTAAAATGAATGCACAAGGAAAGATCATTTTTCAGCAAGATTATTGGGATTCTAATAACGGTTTATATCACCAGTTACCGATTGTCGGTGGTTTATATCGTTGGCTATCACCGATTAAGCAGGCACAATAAAGAAAAAAGGATATTGCAGATTTTCCCTGAAAATTTGCGTCAGCCGAATAAGGATTCATCTATGCCATCTGTTTCCAATCTGATTCTTTTGGTTGAAGATCATTTACCGTTGGCTGCAACGGTTGGAGAGTTCCTGGAGTTAAATGGTATGACCGTTGACTATGCGTACAATTGTTCGGCTGCAAAACAGTTATTACGTGATAACACATACCACTGCGTTGTATTGGATATTAACTTACCTGATGGTACAGGTTATGAAGTGTGTCGTTATATACGCCAAGATTTATGGTTAGGTTTACCAATTATCATGCTGACAGCGCGAGATACGCTGGATGATAAATTGGAAGGTTTTGATTCAGGAACAGACGATTATTTAGTTAAACCATTCGAATTAAAAGAGCTTGTTGCGCGCATTAAAGCGCAAATCAAACGCGCAAAAGGATTGGTTGGGCATGCCAATCTTTCAGTGGGTGATTTAGTGGTTGAAGTCCATAAAAATAGCGTCACGCGTGCAGGGATCAAAATTGAGCTCGCACCCATTCAATTCAAATTACTGACTTTACTAATGCGTCAATCTCCGCAGGTTGTCAGTCGGCAAATGATGGAGCTAGAACTGTGGGGAGACGAGATGCCAGATAGTGATGCACTACGTAGCCATATCTATAATCTTCGTAAAGCAATCGATAAACCTTTTGTTCATAAGCTCATCCATACGATTGCAGGTGTGGGTCTAAAATTAGATTACATTAGCACTGCACAACAGATTAATACTGCAGATTTTCAGTCTTAATTAATTGATTAACTTGTATAAATAACTACGGAAAGACCTTCTACGGTTTGCGGTGCTGCTTGATTTGATTTGATATTTGATTTATTCATCAGTTCAATTTCCCATCCGCTCATATTGCATAAGCGTTTCACTAATTTAAGGCCTATGCCATGACCTCGATGTGATTCGATATGACGGGTTTCTCCATGTTGTTGGAGTGCATCTAAGGCGGCTGGTGAGAGTCCTACGCCATCATCTTCAATGACAATCCGATGTGCATCAATCAAGATCAACACACGTTTTCCTTGAGAGTAGTTCAGTGCATTGCGGATGATATTACTAAAAATCATCGTGACGGTTGCAGGGTTTACAATAGGAATATTGTCGGCTAAAGATTTAATATCGTAGTCCATGCCTCGTGCAGCAAAGATATCCTGCAAGTCTTCACAAATTTTGCGAACACTAATGGTTAGGTCGATTGGACTAGTTGGTAAAGGTGTACTACCTTGGCGTGCAATTGTCAGTAGCGTATCCATGAGCAATTGCATGTCGATCACCATGTTCTGCATTCTGGGAATCGTTGCCTGTTCAGGAAATTTATATTGTAAAAGTTCTAGGCCGCCTTTAATCACAGATAGTGGTGTGCGTAATTCATGGCTGACTTCTGCTGTGAATTGTTGCTCACGTTCAATAAACTCAATTAGCGTTTGATGATAAATTTGCAAGGCTATCCGAAGTTCTTCAGCTTCTAGATTACCTCGTGTTTGAATTTTCTGAAATGGGTGTTTATTGAGTTTAGGTTGATGTAAGTCAATATTTTGAATCGCCTGTGCCAGTTGAGTGACAGGTGATAAATGGCGATGTGCCTTACGATTAATAAACCATAACACACTGTAAAGTATGATCAGGCTGAACATGAGTGGGGCAAGCCCAAATAACCAAATGAGACGATTGACATTACTCTCGCCAAAAACGAGCAAGAGCTTGTTGCCGTCATGTTCATCGTACATTGTGACGCGATCATTGCCATCAATAATGAGTCGGTGTACGCCGTGTTCAAGTTTTAAAGATTTGACTTGAATAGGTGGGTTATTTGTCCAGCGATAACCATACAGGTTTTTGGTGTCGGGTAGGGCTGCGTTATGATCTTTGTCATAACGAACCCAATAATGTGCGGCTTCTTGTTCTAATGCAGTTTTAAGCAATAATCGCTTGATAATAAATCCACTACAGGTCAAACCAAAAATAACAGCAAATGCAATGAGTCCGATTTGTAGCCAATAGTAACGGCTAAACATCATGGAAATCGGACGTTTACTTTGAAAGTGCTGAGGTTGCGAGCTTTTTAGTGGTTGTTTCAACGGAGCCACCGTGACTTTTTGGGATGAATAAGTAGCAAATTAGCCATATCGTTTACTCATGGTCTAGTCCATTTGATTCTAGCGTCGTTTGATGTCTAGTATCTATGAACTTATCGTTTAGTAAATCGATAATGACCCACGAGCCATTGATTGCCTTGCTCATAGCCAAATAGTTCAGCGCATGCCATAAAGAATAGACGCCAGCGTTGCCACCAGATTCTTGCATCTTTCCCATAGATTTGTATAAAAATCGGTTCAAGCTGTTGCTGATATTTGTCCATGTTTTCAAGCCAAGCATTGGCTGTCTTTTCGTAATGCTGACCTGACCATTGCCATTCCTGTTCAAGTCGTAAATCATCTTGGAAGTGACTAAATGTACTGATTGAGGGCATTAAGCCGCCCGTAAAAAAGTGAGCAGACATCCAGTCATCTTCTTCTTGAACTTCAAATGGATATTGCAAAAAACGATGGCAAAAAATATGACACCACAATAGACCGTCAGACTTTAACCATTGTGCAATATTCTTGAATAATTGGGCGTAGTTACGAACATGTTCGAACATTTCAACCGAAACCACACGATCAAAAGTTGCTTCGGAAAAGGTGAGTTGATTCACATCTTGGGTAATGACATTGACATTCTTGAAGCCTTTGGCTGTTGCTTCTGCCATGATATGAAGACGTTGTGAGTTTGAGTTTGATACTGCTGTAATATTGGCATTTGGATATTGTTCTGCCATCCACAACGTAAATGAACCCCAACCACATCCGAGTTCAAGGATCTGTTGTCCATCTTTTAATTTTGCACGTTCAGAATAAATTTGTAGGCTGCGATTTTCCGCAGCCGCAAGATCATCACCATCAGCAAAAAAACTGGCACTATATTTCAAACGCGGTCCAAGCACAGCTTTGAAAAATGCTGTTGGAAGTTCGTAGTGTTGTTCATTTGCTTTATCTGTTTCAATCGCTAATTTACTATTTCTAAGATCGTTCAAGACTTGTTGGTAGCGTTCAGATGCGCGTTCGATGTCATTAAAATGCTCTTGCTGTAGGCGTTTTTGACAAAGACGTCTAATGCCAGCACGTGCAATTGTGTCAGGAAGCCACGGACTTTCAGCAATCGTAATCGAGAGAGGTTGGTTCATTGACGTGGACTCCGAGGAAAGAATAGAGATGTTTGCTGTTGGTATAAACGGTAGTCATCACCGCGACTGAGTAGTGCCTGTTTTTCTGTAAAAGGAATTCCCGTTACGTAATACAAGAATAAAAACATCAAAACTGGATAGAGCCATAGCCCATATAAACCAGCTTCAATACCAATAATGGGATACACAAACCAATGCAACCACTCAAAAAAATAGTTAGGGTGGCGTGAGTAAGCCCATAAGCCAGTACGCATGGTTTTGCCATGGTTTTGCGTAGATTTTCTGAACTCTGCAAGCTGCCGATCGGCTGTTGTTTCTCCCCAAAGCGCGAATAAAAGCCATATCCCAGCGCCTATTAAAATAAAGTGATGGAATGGACTCCATTCGCTTGTAGGAATTTGCGTTAACCACCACATTGGTAAGCTGAATAACAATGCTAATCCCGCTTGAAAAATGAAGAACAGCAAGAACACGATGGTTTCGAACTTGCCAGAAGCTTCACGCATATTGGCGTAGCGGCCATCTTCTTTGGTTTCATGCTGATAGCGAGTCAGTAAATGTAGTCCTAAACGCCCAAACCATAAGACACCAATGGTGCCTATCGTGAAGCGTGTCCAGCCATCACCTTGTTGGTGGAGTAGAGCGCAATAAACACTGTTTACCAAAATGCAAAAGCTCCACATCACATCGACGATGCCAGCACGTTTGGTCATTTGATTGATCACAAACGCGACTGCCATGAGCGCGAGATCAATCCATAATAAAGACCATAATGTATGCAAGTTGAGCATGAATTGATGTCCTGAGCTTATTGATTAGTCAATGCGCATGCTATTTTCAAAAAGTAAATGAACATCGCTAATCGCACCTTCAATAAATCCACCTTCGCAGTAGCACAGATAAAAATCCCACATCCGAATAAAGCGATGATCAAAGCCCATGGCTTGCACTTGTGGTAATTTTTCTAAAAAGCGCTTACGCCATTCGCGTAGCGTTAGGGCGTAACTTTGTCCAATATCTGAAAGATGCTTAAGTTTCAAACCTTGCTCGGCTGCAGTATTGATCATGAGTGAGTTGCAAGGAATAAAACTGCCAGGAAAGATATAACGTTTAATAAAATCAACAGAGTTTAGTGCGATTTTGTAGCGTGTATCTTCGATAGTGATTGCTTGAATTAATCCCAAACCATTCGGTTTTAATAGACGTTGGCAAGTGGCAAAATATTGAGATAGATATTGGTGCCCGACGGCTTCAATCATTTCGATCGATACTAATTTGTCATATGTGCCAGTCAGATCACGATAATCTTGCAGAAGCACTTGGACTTTATGAGATAGTCCTGCTGCGTCAACACGTTGGCAGGCTTCGTTGTATTGTTCTTTAGAAATGGTTGTCGTGGTGACTTTACACCCATAATGCAGTGCAGCATAAATCGCAAAGCCACCCCAACCTGTACCAATTTCAATGACATGGTCTTTTGCGCTGAGTTTTAAGTGATCACAAATAACTGCTAATTTATGATTCGATGCATCCTCGAGTGATTGTGTAGGAGATTGATACACTGCACTGGAATACATTAGATTGTCATCAAGAAATAATTTAAAAAAATCATTGCTGAGATCGTAATGTGCTGCGATATTGCGTTTACTGCCATCTTTATTATTACGATTTCTGGCATACCATACCCGTAGTACGGCTTGGCTAATTCGTGCAAAGAATGAATTATCAACTTTATCTAGACGATGACGATTTCGAACCATAATCCGAATTAAAACCACTAAGTCATCGGTTTCCCATTCGCCGTTGATATATGATTCAGCCGCACCCAAGCTGCCTTGCTGCATGATGAGACGAAAGAAGTTCATATCATGAACTGCGATCGTGCATTGAAGTTGATCCGTCACTAAAGCATTAGGTTGCCCTAAAGTGCCATCGACAACACCTGTTAAATAAATGACACCGCCATCAAGATCTTTAAGATGATTGAGCCATGATGGTAATTTCTGAGATGGTGTTGTAGACGTATTGTCATGTGGGTTGATGACCAACGGTTTAGATTGCATTGAGCTCATGTCTAACTCCAGTTATTGATATTCTTTGCGAACGGTTGGATGAGAAAAAAATGGAATTTTTTTTACAAAAAGTCGTAATGCTTGCCAATAAATTGCCCAGACAATTTTTAGACTTTGTAGTGGATAAATCAGAGGGAAGAGATTTTGTTTCCAAGTTGATAATGGTTGTAGCGTGAATTTCATCGTTGCATCAAACACCAACTCGCCATGCCGTTTGAGTTGCATGTGTATCGCTGAGTGATCTGGATTTTTAGATTGATCAAGCTTGAAGCGCCAATCGTATTTCAAATCCATTGGCATAAATGGTGAAACATGAAATTGCTTATCGAGTAGGAATCGATAGACAGGTTCTTTTGACTTCACTTGATCAGTATGAGTAGCAGTAGGTTTAGATTGATTACAGCTAAAGCAATATAAAAAACGTTCATGCCATGGGGTATTGGTAATATGCGCAGCGATAAACTTTAGAGTCAGGCGGTTCTCATCATAAACCCAATAAAAACTGACGGGATTAAAGGCAACACCAAGATATCTAGGTAGTGTCAGAACATAAATTGGCTGTGTTGCATTGATGCTTTCTCCGAGTTGTTCTTCAATCGCGGTACGAAGTGTATCGCGGATTGATTGTCCATCAGAGATCAGTAAATCTTTGTCATATAGGCTAATGAGATTGAATCGGTTGTACGACCAAAATGGGCTACCTTTGCATGCTTCAGCAAGATCATCGATGTTTGCGAGTACATAACCCATCTGATATTCAAACGCATGCGTCTTCGGGGTATAGCGCCGATGGCGTATATGTGCATGAGCAAGCGAAATGGCATTTAGCATACGGATCAACCTTGATGATTGTCAGAAAGTAAATGACGGGCAACGCGATGTGCGCTCCGTGCGCCATCTTCATGGAATCCCCATCCCCAATATGCGCCGCAGAAATAACTTCGATTGATACCATTAACTTCACCCCACAGCGATTGTGCATTGAGTGCATGCACATCAAACTGCGGATGTTCGTAATGGCGTGTGACGAGGACTTTATGTCGATCAATGGAATAATTTGGGTTTAATGTCGCAAGAACTGGTGTTTTGACTTTTAGATTTTGTAATGTATTCATCCAGTAGGTAAAGCTATAGGTTGGACCACAAGAAGTCGCCGCTGTATCTGATTTGGCAACACGAACTTGCCAACTTGCCCAATTCGATTTTTTTGTTGGCATGACGCAAGCGTCAGTGTGTAAGACCATTTTGTTTGGGCTATATCGAAATGCACCTAGGATATTTTTTTCATTCACAGTCGCGTCGGTCATAAGTTTTAATGCTTGATCGGCGTGACATGCAAAGATCACTTGATCAAAGTGATGCTGTGAACCGTCAGTAGTGCTAATCTCAATGTCTTTCTTTTCCCGATTGACTGACGTTACTCCTTGAGCAAGCCATGTGGCTTTGATATGTTGTTTTAATGCTTTGATGTATGCAGATGATCCGCCTTTGACGGTCAGCCATTGTGGGCGATCTGTCATTTGCAGCATTTTATGGTTTTGGAAAAATCCAAGCACAAATCTAAAAGGCAGTTTAGGAACTTCGGTCGTATTTGCCGACCATAGTGCTCCGCACATTGGATAGAGGTGCTCTTGTCGAAAATCTTCGCTATAGCCGTATTCGTCTAAGAAGTGTTCCAGTGTAATGGTGTGTGGAATACTATTCAGATCAGTAAGGCGCGTTTGATCGTAAAAACGTTTCAAATCTCGAAACATACGTCTAAAAGAAGGATTAAAAATATTTCTAATATTGAGTAATAACGATATCAATCCGCTAGGGTTATAGGCTAGTTTTGAAACGAGATTATTGACGGAGAAGCTCATATTGCTCGCTTGCCATTCGACGCCAAGCTCTTTAAGCATCTTACAGAACAGAGGATAGTTATGTTCGTTAAAGACAATAAACCCTGTATCCACCATCAGAGATTGGTGATCAATAGTGACTGCATGCGTATCGGTATGACCACCAAAGTAATCATTTTTTTCAAAAATCGTGATCTCATGCTGTTTATGCAGCAGCCATGCCGCTGTTAAACCTGAGATACCTGAACCGATAATCGCAATACGCATCAACTTAACCTCATGTCATTCTTAGTTTCATTTGCCATTCAAACAGACTTGCAAAATTAATTACGGCGTGATGTTTGGGGCTATTTTTTCTGAAAATTTGTTAGGGAAAGCTTTCTTAGGGATAGGAACGAGATCCCAGACAAGACCTACAGCCGCCATCATGCGTAAGATATAATAGCTGATATCAATCTGCCACCAGATAAATCCTTGTCGCACGCTGGCTGGACAATAGTGATGATTGTTATGCCAGCCTTCTCCTAAAGTAAGAATGGCTAAAAACCAATTATTACGGCTGTCATCTTGAGTCTCATAAGTTCGAAATCCAAAACGATGCGCGAATGAATTAATTGTTAAGGTGATGTGTGTCAGTAGAATCGTAGAGATTAAAAAACCCCAGACAAAGAGCTGAATACCGTTGGTTTTCAGGCTTGGTGCGTAGTGAGCAAGTGCACTTCCGACGATCCAGAAGCTTGCTGCGGTCATTACTGAGATTAAGACGCTATGGCGATCCAACCATCTGAGTTCAGGGAACTTGATCCAATCTTTGACTAAATATTCTTGTGTTGCAAAATTCTGTTTGTTTAGAAACCATCCCATGTGGCTATACCAAAATCCATCACGGGGTGAGTGTAGATCACTGGGTTGATCCGCATGACGATGATGATAACGATGATGCGCTGCCCACCATAAAGGACCATTCTGAGTACTCATTACACCAATTAGTGCGAAAATAAATTGTACAAGACGTCCTGTTTTAAAGGCTTTATGAGAAAAATAGCGATGATAGAAAGCCGTAATTGCGAACATGCGTAATAGATAAAAACCAATCATCACAATAATTGCGAACCAAGATACGCCTACAAAAAAAACAGCGAGGCAACTCATGTGCAACAATATAAAAGGAATGATCCGAACCCAATCGATTTGGCGATCTGGCCTCATTTCGATCAAGTCCTGTTCGCGTGTCACGCCTTGGGCAGAGGAAATATCTTTAATCATCATTATGATCATTCCTTGTCTTCTTTTACGGTTTTTATTGTATAAATAGCTGAGTGAATTTTATGTGAATGAAAAAGCGATATTCAGTGAGGTGTATCCATATGAATTTTAAATTGATAATCATATGTTATGGCATGCGGTTTGATGTAGTTTGATCAGATTATTGAGAGCATCGTCCAATTTAGGAAAATCAAACGAGAAGCCGTATTCGAGTGCACGTTCAGGTATGGCTCTTTGACTATCAAGCATCAGACCAGATAACTCACCTAGGCCAAGTTGGAGGAGCCATGCTGGAACGGGAATAAAAGCTGGTTTATTGACAATCTTAGACAAAGTTTTTGTAAATTCTTGATTTCGGACTGGTTCTGGAGAACATGCGTTAAAGACTCCATTGCATTCAGAATGGTGTAATAAAAAATCAATGAGTTTGACCTTGTCATGGATATGAATCCAAGACATCCATTGACGACCACTGCCCATGCGGCCGCCCAATCCTAGTTTAAAGACGACCATGAGTCGTTGAAGCATCCCGCCATGTGCCGACAATACAGGAGCTGTTCTTAATAAAATCAGGCGTACGCCATAAGTTGTGATCTTGCTGGCTTCATCCTCCCAAGCTCTACAGAGTTGGCTACCAAAGTCTTGAGATTGTGTTGAGTTTGATTCAGTGAGGATGTTGTCATGGCTGTTTCCGTACCATCCTGTTGCTGAGCCAGAGATCATCACTTTAGGCTTGGTGACTAACGTAGATACCCAGTCAACAAGCTGCTGAGTAAAGTCCACGCGACTTTGCCATAAAACGGAACGTCTAGAGATAGACCAACGTTTGTCAGCAATCGGAGCACCTGAAAGATTGATGATTGCATCTATGGATTCATCCTTTGGTATTTCAGATAGTGTTGCTATTCCTCGAGCACCAGAACAGGTTTGAGCAACTTGATCTGGTCGTCTACTTAAGACGATCAGTTCATATCCCATATCAGACCAATATTTGCATATCGCTTGACCAATTAGTCCAGTACCTTCTGTCAATAATATTTTCATCTTAGTCATTTTATTTCCTGATTTTGGTAAGTAATTTCATTTTAAGGTCGAGATTAATTGTGGTTATTTATTTTTGTATTCTTATCTTTTATTTTAAAAATATTACTAGCCCATGTACATAATATACATGGGCTAGTAACTAACAATACGACAGAAGTATGAGTGCGATTCTTCAGTCATATACATACAATACGTTTTATTGTGTGAAGAAAATGTGAAAATTAATATAAAAAAATAAATTATTTAAAATATTGATAATTAAAATAATATTTTTATAAATATTATGTGAACTATTCAGTCATTCTACTTAACGACTCAAATTTAGTGTGGTAATTTTCAGTTGTGAGTGCAGAGTAATTCAATTAAATTAGGAAGCGATATTATGCCTCTTTATAAAGCCCCAATACGTGATATGCAGTTTGTCTTACATGAGGTTTTAAATGCCGAAGCGCATTATTGTGCTTTGGATGAGTATGCATCAACAAATCGAGAGTTAATTGATGGCATATTAGAAGCTGCTGCAGTATTTGCAGCAAATGAGCTTTCACCATTAAATGCCTCTGGCGATCAAGAAGGTTGTCATTTTGAACACGGGGTAGTAACGACCCCTAAAGGATTTAAAGGTGCCTACCAAAAATATATTGAATTAGGTTATCCATCTCTGGCCGTACCTGCAGATCATGGTGGACAAGGATTACCGCTATCGATCGGTAATGTGATCAGCGAAATGATGGGAACTGCCAATTGGGCATGGAGTATGTACCCTGGGCTGTCACATGGTGCAATTCGTACGATCGAGCAACATGGTAGTGAGGAGCAGAAACAAAAATTTCTTGCAAAACTGGTGACTGGTGAGTGGACTGGTACCATGTGTTTGACTGAAGCACACGCAGGTTCTGATTTGGGTACGATCCGTACTAAAGCTGAGCCGAATGGTGATGGTAGTTATGCAATTTCGGGAACCAAGATTTTTATTTCAGCTGGTGAGCATGATCTGGTCGATAACATTGTCCATATCGTACTTGCTCGGTTGCCAGATGCACCGAAAGGCACGAAAGGCATTTCGCTTTTTATCGTACCGAAATTTAATGTCAATTCAGATGGCTCGCTGGGTACACGCAATAGTGTTGCTTGCGGCTCGATTGAACACAAAATGGGTATCCATGGTAATGCAACCTGTGTACTAAATTTTGATCGTGCACAAGGCTACCTGATTGGGCCTGAAAATCGCGGCTTGAATTGCATGTTTACTTTTATGAATACCGCGCGTATTGGTACAGCGATACAGGGGCTTGCAGCCGCAGAGTTGTCTTATCAAGGCTCGCTGAGTTATGCCAAGGAACGTCTGGCGATGCGAGCCGTATCTGGTGTCAAGCGACCTGAAAAAGAGGCAGATCCGATTATTGTTCATCCTGCGATTCGCAATATGCTGCTGACTCAAAAAGCCTTTGCGGAAGGTGGGCGGGCACTAGTGTATTTTTTAGCATTCTTTGCCGACATCGTTGAGGTTAGCAAGGATCAGGATGCCAAGCAGGCCGCAGATGACATGCTGTCATTATTGACTCCGATTGCCAAAGCTTTCCTGACGGAAATGGGTTATCAGTGTGCCAATCATGGCGTACAAATCTATGGCGGTCATGGTTTTATTCAAGAGTGGGGCATGGAGCAGATCGTCCGTGACACCAAAATTGCCTGCATCTATGAGGGAACAACCGAAATACAGTCACTAGATTTGTTAGGTCGAAAAGTCCTTCAGACGCAAGGGAAATTATTGCGTCAATTCACTAAGGTGATTCATAAGTTCTGTGAAGAGCATGCTGGTCATGAACAGATGAAGCACTTGATTGATCCGTTAGCTCAGCTCAATCAGGAATGGGGTGAGTTGACCATGCGTATCGGCATGAAAGCGATGCAAAATCCAGAGGACGCTGCCGCAGCTGCAGTAGATTATATGTACTACTCAGGCTATGTCACGCTGGCTTATCTCTGGGCCAAGATGGCTAGCACAGCGCACTTGAAGCTCGCTGAAGGAACCGCTGAAAGCGGATTCTATGATGCGAAAATCAAAACGGCTGAGTTCTATTATGCCAAGTTGTTACCGCAGACACGTGCCCATGTTGCACGGATCGATTCAGGTCTGCAGACGTTAATGGCGATAGATGAAGAGCAGTTTGCATTTTAACTTAAAAGCTCAAACTGATATTTTCAATAAATAGTAGTGTAACAAGCACCGAATGATCAGTGATCGTTCGGTGCTTACGTTCTGGGTTTTACTCGATATGGCCTGAGTTGTTCATATTGTTAGTTGTTGCAGGGGAAACACATGCACCATTCGTTAAATAATCGTGTTGCAATTATTGGTGCAGGGATAGCAGGTGCAACCTGTGCTCGGCTTTTATGCGATGCAGGATTTGAAGTCGAGGTATTTGATAAATCGCGTGGCGTAGGTGGGCGGATGTCTACTCGACGTTCTGAATGGACAGACTGTGATGGTTTAATACATACCGCACATTTTGATCATGGAGTGCCTGGATTTTCAGCGTATTCACCCAATTTCATCGAGTTTGTTAAACAAGCCCATGAGAAGAGTGTGCTTGCGCGCTGGCAACCTCGGATGATCTCAGATCAAGATCAAATCAATGATGAAACAGAGTCGTGGGTCGCAACACCAAATATGTCTGCTTGGTGTCGTGATCTCTTGAGCGATTCAAAGGTGACCTTCACTTGTAATATCCACTCTCTCATACGTTCAGCTTCTGGTTGGACTCTGCAATGTGCAGAAGAGACCATCACGAAGACTTTTGATGCAGTGATTATCGCTATCCCGCCCTTACAAGCGACGTCATTGTTGAAACCTCATCAGCCTGACTGGGCTGATCATGCGCAGACCTTAATACAGCAACCTCATTGGATACTGATGGGTGTGACAAGCGATGTATCACCTGTATTGAATTGGGAACTTTTTCGACCTGCATCTGGACCATTATCTTTGATTATCCGTAATGATGCGAAACCACAGCGGCAGCAGACTCCAGGATTTATCAATTGGGTAATCCATGCGAGCCATGAATGGAGTCAGCAGCATCTGGAGTCATCTATAGACGACGTAGAAGCGGCATTGAAGATCGCATTCTCAGACACGTTAGGGTATCCATTCAACTGGCATCGTGCTTCAGTCCATCGCTGGCGATATGCATCTGATTTGGTTGTTAAAGACATTCTTTGCCCAGATCTTCATTTGTGGCAAGCAGAGTTAGGACTTGGAGTTTGTGGCGATGCTTGGGGAGGAGATGGTGTGGAAGGCGCGTGGTCTTCAGCAAACACGCTAGCATCTCGTCTCATAAAACCAGATGAGTTATGAGTGCTTACTTAGTCTGAGCATTCCGTACACACGTCATATGTATGTCTGAGTTTGAAGCTGAGATTTGATGAGGAGATAAACATGAATCATCAATCACTAGGATATAAGGGTAATAAACAAAGTTTACCTGTCAAACAATGTGTGGTTTGCGAGCGTCCTATGAGCTGGCGCAAAAAGTGGGCGCAGAATTGGGATGAGGTTAAGTATTGTTCTGACGCTTGTCGCAAATTAACTAAGCATAGAGAGACGCAATGAGCATACGAACGTTAGTTCTTGTTTTGGGTGATCAACTTGATCTGCATGCGTCAGCATTTGATGGCTTTGATACTTCAAGAGACGCTGTATGGATGGCTGAGGTCACAGAAGAATCTACGCATGTTTGGTCGAGTAAGCAACGAATCGTTTTTTTCTTGGCTGCAATGCGCCATTTTGCGCAAGATTTACGCGAAAATGGCCGTCAGGTCTATTATCGATATCTCGATGACCCACTTAATAAGGGTACTTTTACAACAGAACTCAAGGCCGATCTTTTAAGTCTTCGGCCTGAACGAGTCAAAGTGACAGCGCCAGGAGATTGGCGCGTTCTCCAGTTGCTTAAAGCCGTCGTTCAAGAGTCAGGTTTAACACTTGAGGTCTCTGAAGATCGCCATTTCTTGAATACAGTGCGTGAGTTTGCAGGTCATGCCAAAGCACGCAAGTCGCTGCGACTGGAATATTTTTACCGTGAATTGCGTCAGCGACACGGTATATTAATGCAAAAAGAACCCAACCAGTCGAAGCCAATCGAAGGTCGATGGAATTTTGATGAGGATAATCGCCAAACCTTTGGTGTCAAAGGCCCGGGTATGCTACCTGAGCGTGCTATTTTTTTACCTGATGCAATCACGAGCGAGGTGATTACGCTAGTTGAAAAGCGCTTTTCTACACATCCCGGTTCGCTTGCAAGTTTTGCATGGCCTGTATCGCGTGTTCAAGCACTAGAGGCTTTAAGGCGGTTTATCGATGAGCGTTTGTCTCTTTTTGGTCCTTATGAAGATGCGATGTGGCCTAGCGAACCATGGTTGTACCATTCGCATTTATCCGCAGCGTTGAATCTCAAGCTATTAGGCGCTCGTGAGGTGATTCAAGCGGCAGAGGAGGCTTATCAGGCTGGACGAGTTTCTTTGCAAAGCGCAGAAGGATTTATTCGTCAGATTCTTGGCTGGCGTGAGTATGTCCGAGGTATTTATTGGACTCAGATGCCACAATATCTCGATAGAAATGCACTAGTGGCTACATTTAATCTGCCTTCGTTTTATTGGACGGGTGAGACAGAAATAGCTTGTCTGCGCGATGTGATTACACAGACACTTGAATTTGGATATGCGCATCATATTCAGCGTCTGATGGTGACAGGGCTCTTTGCCTTGCTCTTTGGAGTTGATCCTCGTCAAACTCATGAATGGTATCTTGCCGTTTATGTCGATGCTGTTGAATGGGTTGAATTGCCTAATACGCTAGGTATGAGTCAATATGGCGATGGCGGTCTTATGGCAAGCAAGCCTTATGTAGCAACTGGTAAATATATACAGCGAATGGGTGGTCCATGTGCGACGTGTCGCTTTGATCCTGCTCAACGAATCGGTGATAACGCCTGTCCTTACACTACATTATATTGGGATTTTTTGATGCGACATGAAGCACTGCTGTCTAAAAATATACGCATGTCCATGCAGTTAAAAAACTTGGCTCGGTTGAGTAAGGATGAACGCAGTGCTATCAGTGATCAAGCCGCTAAGCTGCGCCAACTTATTATCTAATTATTTTAATAGCTAAGATTAGTCACTATCTTTTAATTGAGTTGTAAGGCGTAATTTAGCAATGTCGTAACCTTGACGTTTAGCTTCTTCAATATAACTTTGATAAACCGAATCGTTTATTTGTGGTTTGCGAGATAAGATCCAAAGATATTTATGACTAGGATTACCAACTAATACGGTTTGATAGTCTTGATCGATTTTTAAAATCCAATAAGGAGCTTTACCTATTGGAAGCCAGCGTAAAAAATTAGGTAAAAATGTAACTTCTAGTTTACTGTTAGTTTTATCTATAGGCGTTGCTTCACCTATAGATTTTATAAAGTTACCATCTAATTTACGGCATTGATTATTTACAATAATTTTTGATGGATTTTTTGAATCGATACTATAAGTAGCAATTACATCACTTGCGCAGTTTCTTTCAAAGAACATCGGAAATCTTGCAATTTCATACCACTTTCCAGTGTACCGGCTGATATTGATTGTATCAACGGTGGTTACTTTTTGAATATTTGATTCATTAGCTTGAGCGTCTAATTTAAAAGTTAGAATAAATGCAGTTATTGTAACACTTAGTAATCTCAAACTTTTAGTTTTATTCATGTATTTCATTTCATTTAATCTCGATATAACATAATGAAGTTGTAGCAGATTAGTGTATTTTTGCTATTCAAAAAAATCATAGCTATATGTCATTACTGATACTAAGATGACATAAATGTAATGAAGCTATGGATCCAATTTCTAACAAATATTGCTGAAGTACTTTAAAGGTCAAGTGGATTGATATGTTTGTTGAATCTTAACTGCCTATATTTACAGCATATTGTTCTAGTTTACATAAGGTCAAGTGAATAGATTGTGAACATAGGTAGTAAAATATTCTATTTAATAAAATTCTATAAAAAGCTAAATTTTATTTAACATTTTTCAGCTATTAGCCAATTAATTATACTCATAATATCTTTGTTTTTATTATCTTTTCTTACTATTGCATAAAAATTATTGTCACAATGCATAAATCCAAATGGTGCGGTGAGCCTACCACTTAATATTTCTTTTTCTACTAGAATTTGTGGTGCTATAGCAATCCCTAATCCTGAAACAGCGGCTTCTATCATTAAATTTAGACTATCAAAATAACGATCATTAGATTTTTGGGGAAAGTTAACCTCGGATCGATCAAACCACACATTCCATGCACTTAAATTCGAGTGTGTATGGAGTAATGGAAACCTTAAAATATCATCTACGGTATTAATCTGATTTATTTCATGATTACAAATAGGTCCCATACGGTCAGGAAATAGGAGATATTTATTCAAAAAGTTTGGAGGGATTTTATCTTCACTTATACTGTTAATGAAAATATCAACTTTTTCTTTTTCTAAAAGCTTAATGTCATTACATGTCATTAATTTAATATGAATATTTGGATAAACTATTTCAAGTTTTTCTAATCGAGGTATAAGCCAATTTGCCATAAAACTATGAGAAGCTCCTATAACAACTTCTACCTCTAAAGATTTATTCGTTAGCTCAGAAATACATTCTTCCAAATTATTAAAAAAATGAGTACACACTAGAGATAATTTTTCTGCATCTCTCGTTAAAGAGATTGTAGAGGAATGTCTAATAAACAGTTTTTTATCGACCCATTCCTCTAACAGTTTTATTTGTTGGCTAATCGCACTATGAGTTACACATAATTCTTCTGCAGCTAAGCTAAAACTTTTATGTCTAGCAACAGCTTCGAATGCCTTTAAAGAGTTGAAAGGAGGTAACGATCTTCGTTTCATGTTGTAAAATTTTCTAACAGTAGGAGTTTAAAATATATCAATTACAAGAAAAATGGAATTCTTTTATGATTAAACAAGTTTTTAAACTTAAGAGATATAAAATGACACAAGCCTATACCGGAAATGGACCTGATAAAAAAGGATTTTTTGGTAAGTTCGGTGGATGCTACATGCCAGAAAGTTTAATGCCAGCACTGTTAGAATTAGATCAAATATTTAATACAGTTCGCAATAAAACTGAATTCTGGGATGAGTATCGAGATATTTTAACTAACTTTGTTGGTCGTCCTAGTCCTCTTTTTTTTGCAAAAAATCTATCAGCCTATGCTGGCGGCGCTAAAATATATCTTAAACGTGAAGATTTGAACCACACAGGTGCGCATAAGATCAATAATTGTGTTGGACAGATTTTACTGGCCAAATTTATGGGTAAAAAGCGAATAATCGCTGAAACTGGAGCTGGACAGCATGGTGTTGCAACAGCAACTGTTTGCGCGCTTTTTAAGATCGAATGTACGATTTATATGGGAAAAAAAGATATTCATCGGCAGCAATTAAACGTTGAACGAATGAAATTTCTAGGAGCAAAGGTCAAAAGTGTTGAAAAAGGTCGAGGGACTTTGAAAGATGCAATGAATGAAGCATTACGTGATTGGATCAGTAATGTAGATACGACCTACTACCTGCTAGGTACTGGTGCAGGTCCTCATCCATATCCAACTATGGTTAGAGAGTTTCAGAAAGTTATTGGTATAGAAGCAAGGAACCAAATCCTGCTTAAAGAAAATAAACTACCTGATGCCTTAGTTGCGTGTGTAGGCGGGGGATCAAATTCATTAGGACTTATGTATCCCTTTCTAAAAGACCTTAATGTCAGAATGTTTGGAATTGAAGCTGGGGGGAAAGGAACGAATAATGGCGAACATGCTGCTTCTATTTCTAAAGGTCGTGTCGGTGTGTTGCATGGAAATTTAACTTATTTATTACAGGATTCTGATGGGCAAATTTTAGAAGGACACTCTATATCAGCAGGTCTTGATTATCCTGGGATTGGCCCTGAGCACGGTATCTTATTTGAAACAGGTCGCGTGACTTATGCAGCTGTTACTGATGATGATGCAATTCGTGCGTTCGAAATTTTGACTAAAGAAGAAGGAATTATTCCAGCGCTTGAAAGCTCTCATGCTGTCGCATACGCCATTAAACTTGCTAAAGAAATGCATTCGGAACAAACAATAATCGTGAATTTAAGTGGTAGAGGTGATAAAGACTTAAACACTGTCAAAAAATATCTATCTGGAGTAACAGAATGAATCGTTTAGATTTAAAAATAGAGCAATTGAAATTAGAAAATCGAAGCGGCCTCGTCTGTTATTTTACAGCTGGAGATCCTAACTTTGAAGATAGTTGCCATCTTTTAAGTCAATTAGGACAAGCTGGTGCTGATATTATTGAAGTTGGAGTTCCGTTTTCTGATCCTGTGGCTGATGGGGAAATTATCCAATCAGCTCATATCCGAGCTATTAGTGCGGGTCAAACCTTATCTCGAACGATCGAATTAGTCAAAATTATCAGAATGAATGATCCCGATACACCAATAATCTTCATGACTTATTTAAATCCAGTGATGCAATATGGTTTTGAAAAACTTATTGCTGGAACAGAGGGTTTGATTGATGGAATGTTAATATTAGATGCTCCTCATGGGTACCGAAAAAAATTAGAGTTGCAATTAAATGAAAAAAATATGCATTTGATTGCGATGACAGCTCCTAACACTCCTATAGAGAGGCTAGAACAAATTTCTGAACGTGCGACTGGTTTTTTATATCATGTTGCAGAAAATGGCTTAACAGGTGGTAACTTAAACCTCGTTAATCTTGAGAAAAAGATTGTTGAAATTAAACCAATTTTTAAAATACCAATTGCAATTGGCTTTGGACTTAAAAATGAATCTCATGTTAAATTTCTAGCAAATAAAGTAGATTTAATTGTTATAGGCTCTGCACTTGTGGATACTTTATTTAAATTTGGTATTACAGAGACTTTAGATAAAGTTAAAAAATTTTCGCAGATACTTAGACAGAATAATTAACTTGTAGATCTTAAGTGATGAATGATATTTTTTATTTTATAAAATATCATTCGCAAAAAATAATATTACTTAATAAATAAAATTTTTAACTACAAGTAAGTAGTTTCAAAAAATTTATTTTCTACTGAAATTAGAAGTCGCTATTTTCATACATATGCGACATACGCTTTTGCTTTGTTTTGAGATAATTTAGGTTAAAAATATTTAACCCAACTTTTAAAGGAATACGTTTAATTACGTTAATTCCAATATCTGTCAGTGCTTTAATTTTAAAAGGATTATTTGTAATAATATATATATCTGTTATTTTTAAATAATCCAACATAATTTTGCACATATCATATTTACGAGCATCTGCAGGCAAGTTTAATAGTAAATTTGCCTCAAGAGTATCATGCCCTTGGTCTTGGAGTGCATATGCACGAATTTTATTAGTTAGTCCTATGCCACGACCTTCTTGGCGTAGATATAAAATCACACCTTGACCTTCGTCATTAATCATTTTCATGGTTGAATGTAGTTGTGGTCCACAATCGCATTTTAGCGAACCGAAAGCATCACCGGTTAGGCATTCCGAATGAATTCTTACTAATACAGGTTTTTCAGAAATAGTATTTATCCCTTTAACAAGAGCAATATGCTCTTCGCCAGTACTTTGATCCTGAAACGCTATTATTTCAAAATCACCAAATGCTGTTGGTAACTTTGATTTGGAAATAAATTCTAAGGCCATTGATTTATACACCTGTATTCTGAGCGAATTTTAAGTTTTGAATTTAAAGTAATTTATATTGGTAGACTTTTACTATCAAATAATAATTTTTTGGTAGTGAATTTTATGTGAATCTTGGTGATTATTTATCATTACTCGACTGCTTTAATTGTAAAACGTAGCTGACTTACACCGCAGATTGCACCAGAAATCTACAATCAGTACGTTATTGAAGCTCAGCGCCAAGGTTTTGATACCAGCAAATTGATTATTACTCCGCAAAAATAAGAAGGATTTTAATGTAATTGGAGAAGGACATAAGTCATGGCTCATGCCCCACAATCTGCTCGTTTGAGCAATCGTTTGTCGAATCAAATCTACAAAAGTAAATTCACTGGCATTAACTCATTTGCGAGTAGTGAAGGATCAATAGTTAACTTTTTTTCAATAATTCTTTTACTGAGCATAAATTCTTGCGGACGATTCACACAATCAGCTGCAATCAGGTGCCCTTTTTGCAAGTAGAACGCGGCGAAGCTGCGTCCTTCTTGTATATTTCCTCGAATAATCAGATGGTCATAACCATGACTTAGTCCAGCAATTTGCAGTCTTAGATCATATTGATCGGACCAAAACCATGGTAAGCTGTGGTAGGCTTTTTCTATCCCACATATCATTGCTGCAGCACTTTTTGCTTGTTCACTTGCATTAGGGACAGACTCTAAACGGATGCGGCGATTGTAGTGTGCGTTAAAATGATTAGTACAGTCACCAGCGGCGACTATGTTCGGGTCATTAGTACGACAATAATCATCTACAATAATTCCGTTATCCACTTCTATATCAGCTGCAATTGCTAATTCAACGTTAGGAATTACACCAACACCTATCACGACTAAATCTGCAGGGAAGGTCATACCTTGCCCACAGGAGACAGATTCCACGCATGTGGTACCAACGATAGCTTTGATCGTAACGCCTGTATAAATCTTTACTCCTTCCTCTGTGTGTATACGACTATAAAATGTAGACAATTCTGGTGCAGTTACACGTTGCAAAATACGGTCAGCAACTTCAAGTACAACTACGGAGATCCCTTGTTTTTTTAATGATGCGGCGGTTTCTAAGCCTATATATCCACCACCAATAATAACCGCATTCTTGGCGGTACCTATATGTGCTTGGATACCTTGTACATCAGAAATGTTACGCAAATAATGCACCCCTGATAGCTGGCTACCAGGTATATCGATTTTTCTAGCCCTAGCACCTGTACACAATGCCAATTTGTCATAGTGCTGTGTGCTGCCATCAAGTAGTGTTAATTTTTTTTGATTACGATCTATTGCAGTGACTAGACCTTGGCGAAATTGTATATTTTGTTTGTCATATAAAGCAGTAGGCCGAATCAGCAAATCATTTATGCTTTTATCCCCTGATAAGAAAGTTTTTGATAATGGAGGGCGATGATATGGCCAAAATGGTTCATCGCCAATCATGACTATATCGCCATCCCAACCTTCCTGGCGTAAGCTGATAGTGAGTTGAGCTGCAGCATGACTCGTACCGATAATTACTGCTGTACGCTTATTCATATCTATACTCTTTTTTATTCGGGTCGCTAAAAGTGAACTGATCTGTGATAAAAGTAGATAGTCTACTGATTAGTCTTTTGATGTTAATTTGACCATCATTTTAGCGTAGCCTCTGACAAAGTTGGATTGGACAATTTCTGGTTCTTCTAGAACTTCAATATTGTCAAAACGCTTAAGTAATTCTTCCCACAAAATGCGGAGCTGCATCTCAGCCAAACGATTACCCATGCAGCGATGTACACCAAAGCCAAAAGATAAATGATTGCGTGCGCCTTTACGGTCGATGATAAAGTCATCCGGCTGATCAACAGACCGCTCATCACGATTCCCAGAGACATACCACATCACGACTTTATCGCCTTTTTTGATGATTTGACCATTTAGTTCTACATCTTGCTTAGCAATACGTCGCATATAAGCCAATGGGGTTTGCCAGCGGATAATCTCTGAAACCATGTTAGGAATGAGGCTAGGATTGTTTTTCAGTTTGGTAAATTCATTGGGGAACAAATTTAAGGCATATACACCACCTGACATCGAGTTACGCGTGGTGTCATTGCCACCCACAATCAAAAGTGCCAAATTACCCATAAACTCCATTGGGCGATAGATAAGATCCTTAGTCGCCTCGTTCGACAACATTAAACTCATCAGATCGTAGCCCATTTCTAAGCCAGCAGCTTTTTGAGCCGCTTTCTTGTGCCACAGCTCAGAAAATTGCTTTGCCATATCTGCTGCAGTATCAAAAATCTCATTGGTATCAGTGAATATCCCTCCTGTTCCTTCAGCTGTTCCAGCAAGCATATCTGACCAAAGAACCAAGTTATGACGATTTTCATACGGGAAATCTAAGAGTGTTGCCAACATGCGTGCTGTCAATTCTATAGAGACGTTTGATACCCAATCAAACGGCTTATTGGTCGGTAATTTGTCCAAAACATCTTGCACACGCGTGCGGATTAACTCTTCTAATTCTTTAAGGTTTTTGGGTGCAACAACATCTTGTACTGCGTGGCGTTGTTTGTCATGCTTTGGGGGATCCATGGCAATAAACATCTCAACATCTAAACCAGGAGGAGTATTTCCAATAACAATTACTGGTTCTGCAGAAAATAGCTCATGATTTTTGTCGACAAATACAATGTCTTCATACCGTGTCACTGACCAAAATGGTCCAAATGGACTATTTGCTTGGTAATGTACAGGTGCCTCATCACGTAAGCGTTTAAAGTAAGATTGCCATTTTTTTTGCTTGTACAAAAATGGGTTACTGACGTCAATATTTTCAAGCGCGATAGTCGCTACATCAGGGATGGGTTTTTCAATAAAGGCTGGAAACGCCTGCGTATTAAATACATGCTTTTTGACTTTTTGTACAAGCTGAATACCTTTCACTTGAGTATGTAAAGGTACAAATCTTGTCATTTGACCATGTAAAAACTGCTTACCTACTTGAAATTGTTGGTTTGAAACAATTTTATCAGTAACAGTATTTGTTACGTGCTCGAAAATATCTGCGACTGTAGTCATGTCAGGTATCCCCATCTCTTAAAGTATCAGGAAGAAAGTTACATTTGAAATTCAGGTAGGTGTACCACCATGCCGTTCATCGCATCAGTCACTTTGACACAGCAGGACAAACGTGATGTTGTAGTACGCTCAGGAGTCATATCCAGCATTTGCAATTCATTACCTTCAGGATGACCTGTAATACCTATCCATCGACTATCAATAATCACATGACAAGTTCCGCAAGCACATTCCCCACCACAATCAGCATCAATACCAGGTATACCGTTATTCATGGCAATTTGCATAAGACTTTTGTCGGTTTCAATAGCCACAATATGCTCTGTACCGTCATGCTCTAAAAACGTAATACTACTCATAGGACTAATTCCATCAGAAATAAAATAACGTATAAACACCGCTTGATGATTGCATTCTAATGAGATGAAAAATATTAAAGAGGTCATTTATTGACAATATAGGGTCATAAAAAGACAATAATGTATTGGAACTATTTTGCGGTGATTTAATAAGTATTTGAGGGCTTACAGTGATAGAAACAGCAAATGCTATTGCGGTTAAATTAGAAGAATCAGCTCAGGCTTGCATTCCCTCTAATTACTCGCGCATCATTGGCCGAGAGTTGGGATTACAAATTCGAGATATTCCTAAATTATTGAAATTTACAGGATTAAGTAGCAAACAATTCATGCAAGAGGACACGCTCCTCACAGCTCAACAACAAATACACATATTGCATAATGGACTAAATTTATCTAGTCATGCAGATTTTGGCCTGCGTTTAGGCCGACGACTTACACCGTCCACTCATGGCGCCATGGGTTTTTTAGTCAATAGTAGTCCTAACTTATATATAGCTTTGAAAGCATTTCAATCTTATTTGCCCACACGTATAAATTTTGCGAGCATCAATCTGCTTGAAGATGAGTCTTCAGTAACATGCTCTATAAATTTTGACACAAACTTGCATCCAGATATTCTTAGAGCCTTATCAGAGACATGTGCTGTTATATTTAATGAATGCGCTGAATTTATTGTAGGGCGACCTGTAGTTGAGGCTAGTTTAAAATTTATCCATGATCAGCCAAACTACAGCCATAGCTACTCAGACTATTTGTCTGGATCATATTCATTTTCCGCACCCAACTTGCAAATGAGCATACCTTTAGCGATTTGTAAGATACCAAACGCTTCAGCTGATTTAGAAAATTATGTCGTAGCAATGCGACAATGTGAAACGATGCTTGCTCAATTAAAATCGCATGAGCATAGTATCAGATACCAAATTGAGAAAATGATGTTATCTCACCCATTGGGTGAACTCAGTGAAGAGGATGCTGCTGCTGCCTTGTTTATTTGTAAACGAACATTGGCTAGGCGATTAAAAGAAGAAGGCATGAGCTTTAGAAAAATTAGAGATAAAATACTTTCACAACAAGCCATTAACTTTTTGTGTCACAGAAATATGTCGATTGATTCCATCGCAACACTACTCAATTATCATGATAGTGCAAACTTCCGCCGAGCCTTCAAACGTTGGTTTAATATGTCGCCTAATGATTATCGAAAACAATCATCCAAAGAAAGTATTGATTCATAAATAAAAAAATAGTTGATTTTTGAGTGGATGTTATTTATTTTTGTAGCGTTCATGCCACTTTGATCCGCATCATCCCCATCCTAAACCCAAACGGCCTTAGAATTTTATCTACTGTCTCAAGAGTCGGATTGCCTTGTCCTTGTTCGATATTTTGCAAGGTTTGCTTAGAGACTTTGCAGACCTTCGCCATCTCAGGCAATGTTAAATGCAACTCAGCACGGATAAAACGAACAACCTGATCAACAGACCATTCTGGATTTGCCACAAGCTGATCAATCATCTGCTGACGTTTCAACAATTGCTCATGAGGAGTGAGCGGAGTAAAACGTTTATCCATGTTTCATCTCTTCAATTTGTCGATTGATCTCGTGGATTCTTGGACGACATTGTTCGATCAGTTCCGTACTAATCTCCTCCAACTCCATTTGATTGATCAAGCGTTGCAATTGGGGTAACCAATCAATTAAGGCGTGTTTTAATTGCTGAGCAGCAATACCTGTTAGATCTTCAATTTGCTGAATGACAGAAAGCCAGTGCGGTGAACCCATATCATCTTTTTCCCAACGTGTAACCCGAGCAATTCCATCAGGGTGTAGCCACATTGGCGCAAAATCGAATAGGGGCGTGAGGCTGACTTGCCCGTTCCAATTCCGTGTTACAGCCGTATTGCGCGTATGATTATCTTTATTACCTAAGGCAATGTTCGTGATATCCCGTTTCAGGTATTCAATGATTTCAGTCAAAGGATCTGTACATGCTTGAGCCAACGTACGACAAATCTCGTTATGACTAATCCTTACACCAAATCCTGCACGCCCACACAGCACTGCAATACTTTCCTGTGCATGTCGTTCGACACCGTTTGCATGGATACTTCGATCAAATCGAGGGATAAATAGTGCACGACCTGTAAGATGCAAGTCACCATGCACGCGTAGACCCAAGAATTTGGCTAAGCGCATATATGCAGCTTCATGCTGAAATATCTTCGCCAGTTGAGGATCTTGTCCGCGATAGAATTTGACCAACCAGTGTTTGTGAGCCTCATGATCAGGCAAAGCATGATCTAAATAAAACAAACCATCTTTCGCTTCAGTCAACAACAGCTTGGGCCATTCCCCCTGTACCCCAGATGACCCTGTGATAAACGCACCATAAAGTGCCAGATTTTCCAGAAAGTACTCACTACGCTCAATAATGTCTTGCTGCGTAAACCCTTGGATTTGAGTACCCTGAGATTGAGCTTTTAACCATTCACTCGCCTCAAGCACCCTTAAATGACCGATTGGATTTCCTGCACCAGCCAATAACAAAGGCCAGTCTCCAGAGGCTTCTGCATGAATAGTTAATCCTAAATGCTTGAGGAGTTCTTGCCGACCAAATCCTTGCGGCAGTAAATCCATGAGAAAAGGAGGCCAAGTTCGATTCTGGATCGTATCCAGTGTAACTGGACAAGCCCATGACAATGCGGCTGCATTACGCTGATCCAAGTGATCTACGGCATATTCCAAAAGATAAGCAGCCGAACTCGCTGTCTGCCAACCCTGTTCAATGGGCTGTTGACACTCGACCGTAGCAATGGATTGCCATTGCTGGTTCTGAAAGACCTGAATCGTGCAATAAGTATTCATTTGCTTAATATAGTAGTTATTTACTATATTTTATAGAGGTATTTGACTATTTTATTGGTTATTTATGGTTGGACTGACAAAATGATAAACCGACGATCCATGACCATTGGTACTTTTATTCGGTTCTTCCATCAACTTTAGATTGTACGGCATTGACTAAAAAGTCGTTGCCACTGTATTCTTACCATGCTGGCACACATTGCCAGTCGGTTTTAGCAGACCGAGCCACTCAGCGCACAGACGGCGCTTTAAGCCGTTTTTTTGTGCGTCCTTTCTGCTTCCCCCTCTGCGGTGGAACGGGAGGGGGACGCCTTTGCGCGTGCTGGGTGCTTGAGTGACCAGTCTGCTAACCCGCTTCCGTTCTGCCACCCTCATTTAGCAGTGAGCTGGTAGGATTTAATCACTGCTCAAGAGGTCAATCATGACTTACACCGCTATTGCCTTGTTTTCAATCCGAAGATTTTTCTCTCATGACGCTTATACCGTCAATTCTTCCCTGACTTCACGACTTTTCGTACCTCCAAACTATCCAATGGGTTGATGGGACAGCTTCGAGCTTTTGATTCACTTGCTCAACCAAAACGCAAACTCAAGAAATCGCCCACGATGAATTTCTAAAGACTCTGTGCGCCACTACTGCCGCATATTGCGGAATCGCGTGCCTAAAAAGTCTAACTGACATGCATTGTATAAGTTTAAGTAATTGTTTTGTTTCATTGAAAAATATATCTGGTTCTAAACATCTTTTAAAATTAACGTGGAGTCCAAATTGAAATTACAACTCAAATTATTCATGTTAGTCATCCCCACCATATTGATGACAGCTTGCGCAACCACTGCAAACTTTGAAGAAAGCCTGAATGTCTGGATTGGAAAATCTGAATCTAGCTTAGTCGGCAGCTTAGGTGTCCCGACACAGATCATTAAACTTCCAGATGGCGATCACGCTTTAGTCTACGCGTCGAATCGCATTATTCGCTCTGGCGGATATACAACACAGTCTAGCTCATATAACAACGATTGGAATCATAAGCATTCAGCAGGTTGGAGTGGCAGTAGTACCTCAACCCAGCAAAATGTGCCGCTCACGGATTCACTCTATTCGTGTCAGTCGAGATACATCATCCATCAAGGTGTGGTCATCGCGACAGGACATACAGGGAATGATTGTAAATCTGTCGATCCTCGATTTGATGTCATCCGACCACTGTTCCAGCAACAACCACCTGCGGGTTAATGGCTTTGAATCAGGGTGAGTTGCTCTTGCTCACCATGAACAAGGATACAGAGATGAATAAAAAACCTAATCATGCTGACTAAGGAATTATTGTGGCGCGCATCAAACCCAAGTTAGAACCAGCTCAAGTGAATCTGGTCGCACGGCGTTGTGGTGGACAACTCATTCACAACAAATGGCAATTTCCAACTCCAGTCCATCGTCAGCGCTTTGAACGCTTGGTCGAAGCAGGTAAAACACGCGAGTCGCTATTCGTTCGACTGTATAGCTTACTGACTGGAACAATGGGAATTACCGCTGCCATTGCAGGCTTTGCGATAGTCGCTGTGCTATTGGCAGCATGGCTATGGGGTGGCTATCAAACCCTAATGTGGATTGGACTATTACCACCGCTGGGAACAAGTCATTGGGCAGTTTTTTACTTGAGCGGCGCACTGACATGGTGTGGATTCAATATTTTTGCATTTATACATCGACTAGGCATTCTCACCATCATTTTGGTTGGCGTACTACTGTGCGGCTATCTGTTCCTGAATATGAACAACAACATGCTGCCATCTTCGCCTCAAAGGATTAATACCAATAGTAGAGCCATAGACCAGTAAATGAGAGAGAAAGGACTTTTTGAAAAATACAACTGGGTATTCGTTTTTTAACTATTCACTGATAATGGAAGATTAATATGATTAAACAAATGATTGTGGTTGTAAGCATCGCTGCACTGACAGTGTCAGCATGTAGCAGTAAAAAAGATGCCAATGAGAAAAATTTTAAGGTGGCAATCCAGCAACAACTCGATAAAACATCCACCGACTTGTGCATTCCTTTTTCTTCAACGAAAGATGTTCAGCTCAATAGTTGGGATATTAAGCAACTACAGCCTTTTGAAGCCGCAGGATTGATCTCGGGTACAGAGGTTGAGGTTGCAGTTCACAGTCTAGTGATGAGCTCCACTGTGCCTCCAATTATAACGAAGGCTAAACGGTATACATTAACGGCTGAAGGTAAAAAGTTCTATCAAGAAACGGATGCCCAGACTGAGCCTCGTATTGGATACCCAACCGCGATGCACTACAAAACTGGCTCTTTATGTTACGGCAAAGTTGCTGTCGATCAGATTGTTAAATGGACTGAACCTCAACAAAATGGGGGCGTTCAAGTGGCATTAGTCACTTATCTTTATAAAATCGATAATCTGGCGAATTGGGCCAAGAATCCTGACATCCAAAATGTATCCCCAACTCTTAAACAGATGGTAGAGGGTGCAAGCAAAACTGAACTTATGCAGGAAGTGATGCTGACCAATGTGGGATGGGAAGTTGTACCCCATTAACCATCACCTGTTAAAAACTCATAAGAGTGGCATTGAATTTGTTCTATGCCATTTTTACGGCAACAGTACCAGAATAAGGAAATCGTCATGAAAAAAAGTTTAATAATGCTGGTCGTCGCAACAGCAATCTCAATTCTATCGGGAGCTGCATTTGCCCATGATCATGTGACACACCATACGTGCTATATCGTCACGAATAATAAACTGAGTCATCCCTATACTTGTTCGGATCGTAATTTTACGCGGGAAGAGGGCATGTGGGATACGATCAAGTTTGCGGGTAAACAATACAATTATTCGCAAGAGTACGACATGAATGCAGGTGAGCAAAATCCACAGGATCTTTATGATATGAAGTTCTCAACGCAGACGCTGAATAAACTACCCGCCAAAGCATATAGTCGATCAACAACTTATCCTTATCAGGTATTAAATGAATTAAATACGATGAACTCACCTCTTAAAGGATTATTTTGTATGAAGAATGCTGACGTTGAGATTTGTGAGAAGCTTGCTGATTAAGTTAGAACTGAATAAAAGGTTAGTCTGTTCATGCAGTGTGGATATGAATGTGAATATTCACTGCTGCTTTCTAAATCAGTATTTAGAAAATCAAGAAGTTGGCTTTGCTGAACAGACTGCAATGATGGCATCAATATCAGATGCAGCAGATATCTCTTCTGCAGATACATCTTCTTTGATTGTTTCAAGAATGAGATCAAAAAGCTGACTCATGGTAATTTTTTCTTGAGGTCGAATGCCTACATTGGTGACGGAATCATTTTGATGAAGCCGAATGGTAATCGACCACCAACGTTGTGCATTTCCTTTTAATAAGCGCAGACCATTTCCAGAGAAAAAACTAATGTGATAGGGTTTCTTTGATTGAACAGCTTTGCCAAGATCCCAAATGATTAATTGAGCAGGAGGCATAATTTATTTACTGACCTCAGGTGACGTTAACGAGTCATTCAATTCATAACTGGTACTGCGTCCACCTGCATCCGTTTTTCGCAGTACGCCGCGCTCCAATAAATCGTTGATGTCTCGTAGTGCTGTATCAGATGAGCATTTACCAATAGCAGCCCATTTCTTATTGGTAAGCTTACCATCAAATCCATCCAGCAATTTGTTGAGCAGCTTCAACTGTCGCTCATTAAACGGAATCATCGCCCAGTGTTGCCAAAAGCGAGCTTTCGCCAGTACAGCGTCTAGCGTGAGTTGAGCCTGATCAATGGCGCGATGAAGGGTTGTTAAAAACCACGTGAGCCATTTCGTAATGTCCATTGAATCTTTTTGTGTCCACTCAAGAATATTATAGTATTCATCGCGCTCTCGCTGAATTTGCGCAGACAAACTGTAGAAACGTTGAGGACACCCATCAGCTCGTGCAAGCAGCAAATCACCAATCGCTCGAGCAATACGACCATTGCCGTCATCGAATGGATGTAATGTGACAAACCATAAATGAGCAATACCTGCTTTGAGCAAAGGTGGTTCATTGGAGTCGTCATTCAGCCAATGAAGAAATCTGTGAGTCTCATCGTCTAGGCGGTTGGCTGGTGGTGCCTCGAAATGCACGCGCTGACGACCGTAGGGACCTGATACAACCTGCATGGGACCGCTGGCATCATCACGCCAATTGGCGACGTTGAGCTTAGATAAGCCAGAGTATCCAGTTGGAAACAGCGCAGCATGCCAACCAAACAAGCGATCTTTGGACATTGGTGAATTGTAGTGAGTAGTTGCGTCCAGCACCATGTCGACTACACCCTCAACGTGTCGATCTACTGGAGCCAGAGCGCCAATATCCACCCCAAGACGCCGAGCGATAGACGATCTCACCGAGTCGAGATTAAGCGTCTCTCCTTCAATTTCGCTGGTCTTGATGACATCGTTGGTGAGCGCAACCAAGCTGGCTTGATCACGCAGAGCCATACCGACATCCGTCAGGCGTCCCATCAAAATACCTTGAGCGCGACTCACCTCGACCATGAGCTGTGTGAGAGCCGCTAAATCGTATTTCCAGTTAGGCCAATCACGGGATTGCCAGATGTAGGTGTATTCGGTGCTATTCATGCGGGGATTATCAGTGATTTTATTTACGAGTACAAGCAAATTACCGCAAAATATGCGGTGATTATAAGCTATATTCACCGCATGATAACGATGGTAGTTGATGCCCCATTTAACTGGTCATTTTTAAACGAGCTTCAACAGTCTAGGGGGCATCGTGAGTACTTGATGGAGTATCAGAAATTAACAGAAATGAAGAAATGACCTGATTAACATATTCGTAAGGAATTTTTTCTTGTTCTAAACGCCAATTGTTGAGTTGCACGAGTTCATAGAGTTGTTGTTCTTGTCCAGTCAGTTGAAGTGTAGATGAAGTATTTGAAGGTGTACCTGAATCCTTCTCAAAATAAGTATCAAAAGTGGATTGATCCATTAAAAATGAGGTTGTGTGCGGGAAATAGCCTCTAAGCTGTGAGAGGATTTCAAATCCTTGAGCATCAATATCTCCCCAATACCATAATTCAACATTATTCAACCAAGATACCTGTTTGAGATCGCTGACTTTATAGCCGCTACCAAAAATAACAATAGTGCTTGCTATGTTGGGTAGAGTGAGGACTGTGTAATAGATCGTTTTGTTTTCAACTACAATGACGCGTTTCAACGGCAGATTGAGTTTTTGAAATTGACTGACAGGAATATCTAAATCACTGACTCCAGAAAAGTAGTTGGTGCTTAATTTTGGATCCAGTATTCTGAAACGAATCTGCGATTCGTATGATTTTAGGTGGAAATGCTGATTAAATTCTGACGCGGTTGGGTCACAGTATTCAGGAATTAAAAAATCGAGTAATGATCGTAGAATGCCAGTATTCTGCTCAATAAATTTAGTATGAACTTGAATTGGTAATTCTCGTATATATAAATTTGGCTGTGGATTGGCTTTAAAGTAATGACAGACTTTCAGCAGACTGTCAAAATCATGAGCATATTCAATTACTTTCATTGGATTCTGGATGAGCCATGCTTTTAACTCAGGCAGTTGCTGGATTATTTTTTCACAATTGATTTGAAATGTTTTGACCTCATCGACTTTAGATAAATATTTTATAAAATCATATTCATGTTCAAAGAAAATATGAGCAGGTAAGTCTTGATCACCTAAAGATTTCGTACGGACTTTTTTATATTCTACGGTATATCCAAACCCCTTTTTTTCTTTTGAGTTTCCAACAATATCGCTAATTTCTTTACGAGATTCCTCAAATGAGGATTTGTTATAATCCTTATTGCTGGGAATTCTTAATGGAAAAATAGATTGTCCTGATAATAGCGATCTCAAATATTCAGCATATTTACGCTGGGATTTCGTTTTGATTTCTTGAGCGGTGATCATGAGCTATCCTAAATTGCCTCAAGCGTGTAAAAACTCTCTTTTTTCTTCATTAAACTGCTCAATGGGCATGTCATATAACCAAGAGTGTTGTTCATTTTTACGTTCGACATAATGCACAAAGGAAATATCATTCTCGACGATGTGGATATTATCGCTGGGCGTTACGACTAAAAGTTGTAGATGGAGTTGTTTGCATAAATTGATGAGATAGCGAGCTTTATCTTCATCCTGAGCTTTAAATGCTTCGTCAATTGCAATAAATCGGAATGAATTACTTTGTAAGCCCTCGACGGTGAGTCCAAATTGATAAGCAATTGCTGAACCTAGAATCGTATAAGTGAGCTGTGCTTTTTCACCGCCAGACAGTTGCCCCATGTTTTCATAGGTCTTAAATTTACGCTGATCTTCACGATAAAATTCTTCAGCTTTATAGCTAAACCATGAGCGAACTTGCATGACACGTTTACGCCATTCTTCTTGATCAAGTTTTTGGATGAGTGGCTCAATGTGCTGATTAAAATGCTGACGTTGGGCATCTGGATTTTTTTCAATCTCACGGATATTGGGGATTGCACTCATGAGTAACTGCTTGAACTCTTTAATTTCATCATTTAGACGAGTCGGCGCAACCAATTGGATATAGGTTTTAAAGTCTTTGCTTCTAAAATCAATGCCACGCAATGAGTCATTTAATGTGGCAATATTGTCTTTGATGGATTCTGACCAGCCCTCAAAAAACATGCGGAAGTCAGCAATTTTGTTGGTAATCGTTTCTTGTAAATAATCATTAAATTTTTTCTCAAATTTCGGCAGATTATCGCTTTGCAGCTTGTTGAGAAATTCCTGATATTCGCCAATTAAGTCCAAATCTTCTGGATCGGGAAGGTGATGCACGTCTGAACGCCAATCTTTGAATTTGGTGTTAATCGTTTCTTCAGGATATTTGAATTGATTAATTTTTCTGGAGATCAGATTTTTCTTTGCATTTTGCTGATCTTTCAGATCATTCGATTGTTTAGACATTTGAATTTGGAAGTCTTGTGCTGTGCTTTCCCAATTTGCATAGGTTACTTGATGCAAATGATCATGCGTTTCAATGAACGTCAAAATATCAATTTTCCCCAAACTTTCTAGCCATTGTTGTCTTTCGTCGCGTTGCTTTGAGATGTCTGTAGCTTATCCATACATTGCTGGCGACTTTGATTGAGCTGGGCAATTTTATTGATCAAATTTTGGATTTGGCTGCCGACTTCATCGGATTTGATTTGTACCATCAAATCTGTTTTTTGGTTATCAAGTTCAGATTTTCGATGATTTAATCGCTTGAGTTCGATCTGTTGAACTGTCAGTTCATCATTGAGTTTATCGAGCTCGTTATTTGCCAGTTCAACAAATTTTTGGGTGAACCAATAGACGCCTAGCTCCTTGTATTGATTGCATTGATTCAAATTACTTTGAATTTGCTGAATTTGCTTTGCCAATTCGTCAATCGGTGTCAGTTGAGCAATTTGTTCTTTGGCTTTTTCAATATTGGTTTTTGCATCCATCAAGGTTAGGAAGCTGTCTTTGAGCTGGAGATATTCAGATTCTGCATCTCGGTTTTCCAGCATGTTGTGACGGATGAACTCATCCAGATCATCCAGAACTTTGACCCCAACAACCTGATTAAACAAACTGAGTGCAGTGGTGGAGCGCATTCCAAATTGTTCCGCCAGACGTTCAGCATAGTCCATTGGACCGTCAAAGAACTCAATGATCCGTTTGCTCTGTGTGTTGTATTGGTTATTCAGACGTTTTTTCCAATTGCCTTTGGCATCAAAATCAGCAAAATCATCACTGATATTCAAGGTTGCATGTGCCAGACCAAACGCACGTTTTAACTCACCGTTGTTAAACCAACGCACTTGAAACAAGGTGATATTGCGTAAATCAGTATTACTAAAGCTGGCTAGAATGATCGAGTAACAATTTTTACCCCGTAATTTTTGTGTAGATGTACTGTGTTCGCCCTCGTTCTGAATATTGCCATAATGTCCTAAGACATAGGTTTCTTCAGTTCGATCGCCTTTTTTGTCGACACCGGAGGATTGATTATAGAAACGATCTTTTTTTGCAGGTACAAGTAGTGTGAGTAGGGCATCAATAAAGGTACTTTTCCCGGAAGCATTCGCGCCCGTTAACAGCGAATTGTTACCTTGCGGATGGATTCTAAAAACATGCTCATTAAAGGTTCCCCAGTTATAGACTTCCATATAGTTCAGTCTAAAACCTGCTTGATCGGAACTCGTATTAAATAGACTTAATGTACTCACTTAATTTCTCTTTAAATTCTTGTAAAATATCCAAACTAATCTTTTCTTTAATAATACGCTGAATCTGGTAAGTTTTTTCCAGATCCTTTTCAGCGACTTTTTTTAAGTACCCTAAATCCTCAACAGTTTTAATATAGTTATCCAGATCTTTTTTGAACTTCAAACGGTTATAGCCTTCTTGCAAAAATAATTCGAGCTCCTCACGAATTTGCAGGTTCGTCATAAACTTTTCGCTGGCTTGATATTGCGCAGGATTGCTGTCGAACTCTTCCAGACTATGACGTAATACTACTAAAACAATCGACGCTTCAAAACCGATTTGGCGTCGTGAGATGAGGCCTAATGTGTTACCTTCACTATCTTCCAGTTGTTTTACAAAGGCAAAGCCTTCATCTTTTTTGATGATGAGCTCTAAACCAATTTTGCCAATATAGTCTTGGATTCCTTCAGCATGTTGCTGATAGATGTTCTTGGTAATCACTTTAAAATTATCTTCAACTTCCCGAAAATCCGATAACAGTTCTTTGGCAGATTGATTGAGTTCTTTGAAGCGTGGCGTGATTTGATATTCCTCGTAGACCGCAAGATTATCACCAATTTGGAGAAGCTGGATTTGTTGGTCTATCTCAAGTTTCTTTTGTTCTAAGAATTGAATGCGTTTTTCGACATCGCCATTGGTATTTTCAACCAATTCTTTTAACTGATTGAAAATATTTTTAAATTTGGATTCAGTTCCCACATACTCTTCTTTTTTCAGACTGTGTAGCCAGTCTAAAGTTTTATGGGTGTGAGATGATAATTCGAAAAAAATACTACCCTGTTCGTCTTGGTAATTACTTAAAAAGCCTCTATTAGTCCAACGTTGGATATATCGTTTTGCTTTGATTTCATAGGGTGGTGCTGATAGCTCTTGATAAAAATTAATGCTTTCGATTAAGTCTGGCTCATCAATGTCATCAACGACTTCTATATTCTTTTCAATATAACCAATCAAGGCTAGATGTAACTTGTCAGAGGAAATATTGGCTTGCTGATTTGGGAAAACTTCTACAAAAAACTGAATGACCCATTCTTTATTTTTTAGGCACAGCAGAGCAACACTGGGCGAGTTGGTCAGAGTGTTTTGAAGATTATGGATACTGTTCATAGTGAGTGGAGTTTTAAATACCTTGGTTTTTATCGGAATTGGTGAAAAGTCGCAACCAGATTCTAATATAGACTTTTAATTTTATGGCTGGTACTGCGACTATTCAAATTTTTTCTTTCTATCATGACGGTAACTTGTGGTTGAAATACTTGGAGTCATGATATTGGATATAGAGCATTCAATCGATACACGTAAACCATCAAATAACTGAACCTCACTGGATGACTTGAGATAGTTCAGAATATTCTCACTGAGCGATTCTATAATCGCTTTAGGATTTCTAATCTTAATTTGATCACTTTCTGCCAATCTGAGTAAGTGTGCCATATTTGGAAACTCCTTACTGCCAGCAAGTTTAAGTGCCATTTTATGATCAATTGTTTTATAGATCAGTGTGTGAGTTATATCAAATGGTGGTGAAACAAAGATATTCTCCATATCAGGGGAATATTGAAGTGCAAAGTTTTTAAGGTGTGCATCACCATTACCAATTAAACAGTTGAATACGATGTACTGATACATTTTTTCAACTTCTGCTGGACTACCTGTATAAAGTACTGTTGCTTTCAACAATGCTTCATAGCTTCCTGTGTATTTTGCAGCAGGATCATTGGGTTTCTTCATTAAGGTCGTAAAATCTTCATACCCAAGTCTTATACCATCGCTGGTTTTATCAAAACGTTCCACAACATATGTTTCCAAATTTTCAGAGAGATAGGTTTTTGGTGGTTCAAGCCCGCACGCTCTGGCAGCCTCCATACACACAAACTCATTCACCGTCAGTAACGGGAACTCTGAGTCGTAGGACTTTACAATTAAATCCCTTTGTTGAACTGTTCGATCCGTTTGGATTGTCGTTGCATTCGGTATACTGACTTTAGGCTGCATTCCTGCCAATGAGTTTCTGAGGTAATATTTTTCTAAGAGTTGCGGAAAAAGTGGCTCATTGCTGTTGTAGGATAAAATTTCGCCTAGGCTAAAAGATTCAGCTTCGGGTAAACTCAGCTCACTCTGATAAGAAAGCATCCCGATTCCTTGGTCGCCTTGTAGAGCCAATAAATACATATCATTAACTTTTGCATATCTTGCTAATTTCTCAGCAATAAATCGGCGATTAAAACCTTCAGGCAGATTCTGGGAAAATATGGGATGTAATGAACCTGATGAATAACCATCCATGCCTTTTTTGGTCATGGTAAGTGATATGTGTTGTTTTTCTTGTGTTGGCTGATAATGGTGTACTGAACCCTGTGTCAGTACACCTAATTCGATTTGATCTGCACAAACGTTGATCTTATCTATTCTGCTGGGTAGATATAGATTTGTATTCATTGATCATCCTCAGAAAACATCCCTTCGATCTCATCCCAGTCAGGTAATGTGTGTTTCTTTTGAGCAACTTCAAACTGCAGGCCGACAGCATCCAATACACGTTCAAAAATATCAAAAGATCCTGTAAAACGACCATTCTCAATCTCGGAGATTGTGGTTTTATTAATTCTTGTCAGTTCAGAGAGTCTCTGCTGCGTAAGCTCTTGAGCTTTTCTTCCTGCCTGTATTTTTTTTCCGATCTCCGCTCTAGTTGCCATAGTGTTTCACCATGAATATTAGCTATATAGCAATTATTGTATCTTAAAAAAATAAAGTTAGCTATATGGCTATATTTATGGGAGTTTGTTTGCCATATTTTCTGATTGGTGGATGATTTACACAGGCTCTTCTTCTTGAGGAAGTTCGTAGGTTGAGTCCACAATAGCCAGCATATGGCAGAAATATTTTAGAACTCCAGAAGACTTTTGAATAGAAAGACTAAAGCCTTGATAGCTATCCTTTTGAATTGACAATGCGTTAGATATATCGAATGTCTTTTTAAGCTGACGCCCTTCATCAAGTTCAGGGACCATGAGACGCCAGTTGGAGATGCTAATGAACTGAAGCCCGATCTTTAGAAAAAAATTGAGTTTATAGTCTTCATGACGTTTAAAGCGGATTTCTGATATTGATGTATTGGTTTTGTCAAAGAAGATGTCTAGAAATTTATGGAGATTGTCAGGCGTATTTTGTAAGAGCTTAGGAAGCTGGTGAATCATCTCTTCGACGAGTTCTAGCCCTTTTTGAGTGATCGGCATAGCTGGAGAGATGATTTGGGAATTTGAGTTTAAACGAGGCTTACTAATTAATAAAGATTCTCCTCGTTGTGTTTTGAGTTGCGAGAGTTGTTGAGCGCGCTCTATCCAAGAACTTGCGAGTTCGAAAGGAATTTGACGCTTTTCGGCACTTTGCTCTAAAGGCATTCCGTTCTCGTATTCTTGTAATACTTGGTGAATATCTTTGAATGAGAGATGTGAGGAATTTCCATCTGGGAAAAGATCAAACAGATTGTAGATATGTTGCCTTTTACGTTCTTCATCACTGGATATTGATTGCTGTGCTAAAGGAGGTGTGACATTGTCCTGATATGAGAAGGTATTTAGTTGCTCAATTAAGCCATCTCTGACGAGTTGTAAATGCACACATTTCAAATTTTTATCTAGGCTCTTGGGAGCCCAATCTGCAATCTTTTTAGTGCTTATCCGCGTGATATTGTGGAATGCCTGCAGAGGCAGGTGAATTGTAGCTTGACTAATTTCATGGCTTGCGATGAGCTGGGCAAAGTGTATGTAACTTTCAAAAGAGTACTGAGGCCCGATATGCCCTGCGACTTGTGCTAATGCAAACCAACGATCTTGTCCGCCATGTTCATGTCCAAGAAGAGCTGTACGGATATTAATACACTCTTCAATTGTATAGTCTGTAAGTTGGACAATTAACGATTCTTTCGCGGTCAAGATGAGCGCTATATTCGAAATTGCCGTATGGCGAAATGAGTGGAAAGTGTAATGATGATTGGGCATTATTTGCTGCAATAAAGCGTTCAATAATCGCAAAGGAAGTTCGCTGGGCAGCTTAAATGAAGAGTTTGCAGTTGTAAAAACCATCGTTGAATCTATCTCAGTCTGTTTATTTCTGAGATAGAGAAATTGCTTGAGCTCATCTAACTCATCAGATTTGAGCAATGCCCACACAGGAATCCGACGTTCAGCACTTGAGGATTTAATACCGCCGACAGCACTGGGGCGAATAATAAAACTAATTTCATCGCCATGCTCAATATCACGTAATTGTAGCTTGATTAATTCTTCACGCCTTAATCCAGTTCGATAAGCCAAAATGATGATCAGCTTAAAGACTTGTTGATCATGGATGCTAATATCAGTTGCTTTTTCAATACAAAACAATAAGTGTTGATATAGTTGTGGTGAAATGATGCGAGCCGAAATATGCTTTTGTGTGTCAAATCCGCCAGGAATTGGTGCAAAGGGAGCTGAAAACTGATCGATCTGAAATTTATGAAATCGACCGAGTAAGGGGGCAATATAGGAGCGTCTTTTATCTGTTTCTATATCATCTAGAATTGTTTCATATAGTGTTTCAAAATCGAAAAATTCATATGAAGATAAGTCTGCTTCAAAAGTGTGTAATAACCATGGATGTGCGACGGCATCCAAATAGCGAAATACGGAAGACTTTTTAAGGGATTCTTTCGAATCGAGATGGAGGAGGTGATCAATCCACTTCATTAATCGAGTGATTCTCTCGTCGTTATACAATTGAATGAGTTCTTCAAAACAGATGGATGTATCCTTGTTTTTGATAGCCTGGCGGATGTCTTTAGTTACATCACGAGCTATCTTTTTTGGTGGATCAACTTTTTTGGAATAAAGATTTGTGGGAATGGTGCCTTTTAAGAGTCGTGGTAGTGATAGTTCAATTTTATGTGGGACTTCTATTTTTTTGGTATTGAAAATTTCGAATTCAGAATTAGACAGACTGCAGCAATTTTGATGACCAACCATAATTTGAGCGAGTGCTTGATCGATTTGAACATCTGCGAGTTGTTCCCAGTGATAACTGGCGTAGTGCAGTAGATGTCGGATTTGTTCCGTCGGGGCGGCAGTGGAGTTGCTTTGTAGTAATTTAAAAATAAGTATAAAAATCTCTTCTAGGGTTGGTGTTGGTGTTGACGAGCCAGGCGCTTGAATCTTCTGTAGATGAGTCATCCAGCATAAGGTAAGACTGTCTGGCGTAAACATGAATGAACGAAGCAAAGTTTCTGATTCTTTGATATAAATATTGCCATAGTGTTTGTCAGGTATTTCTAGTGGAATAATAAACAGATTGTTATTTAGTTTGGGATGAGGCTGTCGACTAAGTAACGACTGAAAAAAACTGTTGAGAACTTGAATATCATTTAGACCTCCCCAAAGGATTGCACTAAACATGCTCCAAGCTAATGCTTCATAATAGCCATACTGTTTTTGGGTTGACCAAATTGAAATAGCTCGCGATGCATATTCGGCAACTATTTGTCCTTCAATAAGCCAATCTTTTCCTTTTGAGGGTTTTGCTCTTTGTAAAACTAATGGTTTCGTAGGCAACGGTAGAGGGTCATCTCTTAATTTATTTATTTTTTGAATCTCTTTTGCAAGTGTGACCCGAGCAAGGAGATAGCTGGGGCTAGTCTTAAATTCTGTGCGGAAATGTGCGTCTATTTCTAAATAGAATGCTTGGGATTCTGTTGCGGGAACAGGCTGTTTATCCAATAATTTAGTGATAATGTCACTTGCTTTTTGTTTGATCTCATTAGATTTTTTCTTGCGATTTGCAGCACGTTCTTGATCGGCAAAGAGGTCACTCATTTCAGCGAAATTCCTTCTAGTTTTAGTTCAATAGCCATTTGCTGGTAGATATCGGCGACGGATTTTAATTCGTTGATTGGTACAGAAGAGAATGGATGTAGAGCTTCTTGATTAGGGGCTTCATGTCCAAAAAGTGCATCAATTAAATGAGTCTTCACTGCCTTGTTTGCTAAATAGTACCGTCCAAAATGTCGAGTCCAATTTAACGGTAATGGAAAGCTATGTTCGAGGTTATCTTTGACTAATCCAGGAGTGATAGGTTCTAAAACATAGCCTGCATATAGATGAAGCCTTGAGTCTTGTAATTGTCGGTTATTGGCTTTGATAAACAGGTTAATTAAAGGGTGACTACTATTAAAGATATTCTGAATGGAATCGAAAGTATCGATACCTAGGAAATTATACCGCTCATAAAATTGTTTGAGGAAAGATAAATAATCGGCTATTGCCTGCGCCAAGAATTCACACACTGGAAGAAAGCGTCCATTTGCAGCAGAGTTGCGTCCTTCTTTATCCGATAGCCAAAGCAGCCTTGATTTTAGATCAATTTGATTCAACATGCCTGGCGCATGATTGACTGGACGGCACGAGGTGAGCAGCAAAACAACATGCCACAACCAAATACTATAGTAGTTAAACTTATCTATATGTGATTTCTGATCTAGGATGTAAAGACGTAATTCACTAAAAAAGGCGCTGACTAATTTAGGTGTCACCGTGATCTGGCTGCCACAAGAATTCGAAGAGTGTTGAGATCCTAATAGCCAATCGTTCCACCAGTCTGGGTCAAATGGATCTTGGTCAAATGAATCTTGGTCTACGGGTTTAATTTCACCAGCAAGTAATTTAATGGCTTCGGCATATGTCTGCTGAATTTTGAGATTAGATATCGTCGAGTAATATAATCCTGGTGAGTGCCGAGGAGTGATTGAACAAATAAAGTCCGCGTGCAAGTGATTAGAAATATAACGTGTAATGATGAAGCGTAAAATATGGGGAAATTTTCCGAGAGAGAGTCGAGGAATGTGTAATTTTTCCTTGAGCTCTTTCACTCGACGCTTCAGCTGTTCTTCAGTGATGGATTCTTCTTGGCTCAACGAGTTGTAAGCTTTTACTGGAACAGCGAAGTGAAGACTCTTGAGTTGATTCACTCTAAATTTATTAATGGGCTCTAAGCTGAACGAAGCGATATCTAAATCACATGTAAAGAAATTACCATTGCGTCCTTGCTTTGGAAATCGTTTGCGACACTCTAAAGCAGGTGTCGAACTTAGAATGGATAACAACAGATAGGCATCCACGAAATCATATTTTTCTACACCTTGCCATAATTGTTCAAAAATAAGTTGGCAATCTAATAATCGAATCATGTGCGGGTCAGTTGGAAAGCGAAAGTCTTGGCGAATGATATGAGCCGCTTGTTTACTTGTAGCAAGCTTTTGTAATATCAGAGATGATTCGGTACCAGGAAGAGGGTTAAAGCGATTATCTATTAAAACGGCTTGCTTCTTGGTGTCATTAATAAATTCTTGTTCATCGACTCCTCGCATTTTCGCTTCATCAGGTAAAACGATCAAATCTAGTTGAGCGATGGAATTATCGGAGAATAGCGAAATTCGTTGAACTGACTTTTCATCAGATTCTCGGGGTCTATCGATTTTTTGTTTTGAGTCAGCAGCAGTTCTATAGGCGAGTAAAATTTCACCAATGCGTTTTGATGCATTATGTGGAAGATGAGATTTTATTGCTTTTTCGAGTTTCAGAATTTTGTTATGTGTTGATTGGAGTGATTCTACGATTTCGGCTAAATCCAATCCTTTAAGAGTAGGAAGTTCTGTCCATAGCCACTGATGTGTTTTGGAATTTTTTGCGAGTCTGAAACGCATACAGAGTAAGCTGATTTTGTCTTCATGCTTTCCAATGTCGGCTAAAAGCAGGCATACATAAATGTTACGTATGGCCCATTCCAGTTCGATTTTAGAGTCAATATTAGAGTTTTCTGATTTTACTGTTGCTAGATAGGCATGTACTGGAAAAGTATCTAATTTGCCATATCTGGTACATTGCTGATAAATGCGACTGAATTGAATTTTATCAAGGGTGCTTTCTGACCAGTTTTCAATTGGCAGAATTATCTTTTCGAAAAAATTTTTGGGAGCCTGCCTTAGTAAGCCATTGATAAGTAGCTTGATTTCTTCAGTTTGAAATTGCTGATCGGTGTTTATCGTGAGATTATTATTTTCAGCTTCAAGAGCAGTGTTATTCGTGATTACATTTAGTTCTTTGCAGATTTCATTGATAAGATTGTTCGAATCGAGAGTTTTCATGAAGATGCAGCTTTAATAATGTCAGTTAAAGTGAAATGAGTTTTATCTGCAAGAAATTTCTCATTGAAGTCAGGTAGCCAAGAGTAGAATTGTGATCTAGTTGTGTCATTCAACTTACATAATTCATCAACGGTTACTTTTGTCGAATGAAAGAAAGAATAAATCAATCGTTCAGGCATTTTCTGATTAATGATATTTCGTAAAAATGGCAAACCCAATTTTGGACATAGCATTGGAGATGTCGCTAATTTAATTAACTCGTGCCAAGCTTGCTTTTCAATATAGTCTGGATCTAAAACATCACGGATAATCAGGCTTGGTAAGTTTGATACTTGTGTGAGATGTAAGCTGTTTACCAATTCAAAAGATGAATAGAAGAAATAGGCTGGTTTTAAGAATCTAGTATCGGCTCGGATAAGATAAATTGGGGTTTGATTGTTTAATAGGGGAGTGAATACTTTTTTAGGTGCGTCTATCCAGGCCAGAAAAGCGGTAGTTGCAGAGGAATGGCATGCCAAAGTGTTGCGTTTGATATCCAATTTTTTAAATGCCGCATCTGGAACATCATTGGATTCGAAATTAATTTGCATTTTAGAGATCTATGGGTGAGCGCTGTATGTATGATGAAAGTGTGTTTTTAGACTAATTGAATTTTTGGTTGGTGTCAAAAGTGTCTATTTTTACGATGCCTTTAAAATAAAAATGTATTAAACTACGTCTAATGACCATGAGGTTGTAATAATATCTTAGTTAATAAAATACAATAAGATAGTTTAATGTAATTGTACATAATATAGTCGATTTTTGAATGGTGACTATTGCCAAGGTTGGGGTCGAGAGTTCGAGTCTCTTTTCCCGCTCCAGTTTGGAATCGACCCCAAAATCGATTCTTTTTTTATAAATGATTGTAATCAATCACTGAATCCCAGCCAATGAGCTGGGATTTTTTATGCCTGAACGAGTTTGAATTGTGTGCGATTTGTGTTCCAATTTAAACTGAATTTTACAGAGAGCAATTTACTTGTAACATATTTATAGATGTTAAGTGACTCGGAATATGATCAAATTCCGCCAAATGGAATTTCACAAAACCACTAAATCAGATCTTTTATCTCAAGGTCTTTTTTCAGAGAAAAGTATGAGTAAATTTTTAGTTGCGTTAGCCTGCGTACTTCCTGCCGTTCTTGTTGGTTGTGGTGGTGGATCTTCTTCTGCACCTTTACTTACTTCTCCATCTGATCCAGTGACAAACCCAGCAGGGTCTTCATCTTCGTCAACAACGCCTACATCCCAAACGATTACATTTAGTGTTGCAGCTTTGGCGGTAGGAAGTACTGTGCAATTACAGGGTTCAGCTTCATCTGGATTGCCAGTCATATATGCAAGCCAAACTCCGACTACATGTAGTGTTTCTGGTAGCAATGTAACAGCCTTGGCATTAGGTTCTTGTACATTGACGGCGAATCAAGCCGGGAATGCAAGTTTTAGTGCAGCATCACAAGTTCAGGTTGTGGTTCCTGTGCTTAAGGCTCAGTCAATTACGGGCTTTACTGTACCTTCATTATCGAGTGGCACAATTGCGGTTTTGAATCCAATCGCGACATCGGGTCTACCTGTCTATATCTTGAGTCTTACGCAAGGGGTATGTACAGTTAATCAGAATATTGCAATATATGCAGGAACCACAGGAACGTGTACTTTACAGGCATTTCAAGCAGGAAATGGCCAATATGCAGCATCACCAGCATTAACTGTATCGACAACTGTGACGGCATCAAACACCTCTTTGACAACCAATGCAGTTTTGGCGCCTTGGATTACCGCTGGCGCACAAGCAGGCTCGACAGCAGCAGATTCAACGACTAGTGTAGAAGGTATCTATAATAATAAGGCCTATGCTTTTGCTTTGATTGATGGGGCTAATAATTTTAGTTTTTATGACTTTTATGGCTTTTTGTTTGGATCGTTTACACCTAATTCTACAAGTCAAACATGGGTATTAAACAGCTCTCCCACTTATTACCCAACGATATACAATCCAAGCACAACAAGTAGTACTACAATCACTGCGAATGGAACTTTTGTTCCAAAACAGACTTTTGCGGCGGCTGTACAGTCATTTGCTACTTTTCCTACATTCGAGGCAGATGGTACTACCTCTTCATCGCTACTTTATCTGACCTATAGTAAAGACAATGGTTATGCCGCATCGCAATCAAGTGTTGCTGGAAACTGGCTATACAATGATGGCACAAATCAGTTTAATCTGAAGGTTGATAATGCGGGCGTAATTACAGGGACGGAAGTGGATACCGTCGGTGGTGTATGTAACCTGAGTGGCTCTATCGTACAAGCCGAATCTGGCAGTCAGCATAATATGTATTCTGTTTCTTTAAGTGCTGCTGATGGTGTAGGTGTGGATGGTTCGAAAGCATTTTGTAATCTGAATAAAGCTAACCCATATAAGGGGCTTGCTGCTTTACAATTCTTGAAAGCAGGAACAAATGATTCAAATGGTTACCTGCCTTCATTAGTGTTATTGACTCAAGATGCGGCGACTTCGCATACATTGAAATTGACATTTTTAAACCCATAAGAGTTTTATTGTTTCTATCGAAAAGTTTATTAAAAGCCCAGCCATTAGGTTGGGCTTTTGTATTTTAGACCACTAGTGATGGCTGTGGTTTTATTGTTCGAGTTGATTACTACTGATAGCTTGAATGCAAGTTTGCATATCAAAGCCACGATATTGGAGAAATCGTAACTGCCGAGCTTTTTCTTTAGGATCTGTGGGTAGCTCTGTACCAAATTTTTTAACTCTCAATGTACGAGCAAGCGTAAGCCAATCTGTGTCAGCTAGGTTTTCTTGTGCGAGTTCTAAATCTACACTGCGTTCACGTAGTGTTTGTTTTACGCGGGCAGGGCCGCGACCTTTGCGTACATTAGCGCGGACGATCATTTCTGCCATACGTTGATCGCTTTGGTATTGGCTTGTTTTGAACTCTTTAATTAATGCTGCAACTTCGTCAGGATCAGCATCGAGGTCAAGTAGTTTCTGCTTAAATTCTTGTTCAGAATGTTCACGTCGCCCCAGCATAGCAAATGCAATGCCACGCAGTTTTGCACCAGTGGGATGTGGTTTAGGTGAGTTTGTTGACGCGTGTTCCAAGGACTCAGGTGTTTCATCAATGTTTTGTACATCGTCGGAACGATTTGAGTAGGACTTGCCTTGTGGGTAGCGCATCCATGCTCTCCTTGGAGTGATGCTGGAGTAATATTTCTTGCTTTGAACTGACAAAAAAGCGACCCGAAGGTCGCTTAAATTTTGGGTAGATTAAGCGTCGAGTAACTCTTCTGGCATGCTCTCAACTTCTACTGCTTCAGGCTTCGCTTTGGTCAGTAAACGTTTACGCAGTTCTTTGTCGATTTCTTCAGCTACGGCTGGATTTTCCTCAAAATAGCGAATAACGTTGTTTTTACCCTGACCGATCTTAGTCCCGTTGTAAGCATACCAAGCACCTGATTTCTGCACGATGTCTTCTTTTGCTGCCCAATCGACGATCTCACCAAGACGGTTAGTGCCTTGACCGTACATGATTTGGAATAATGCTTCGCGGAAAGGTGGGGCAACTTTATTTTTTACCACTTTGACTTTGGTTTCAGAGCCGATGATTTCTTCACCTTCTTTGATTTGACCGATGCGGCGAATGTCCATGCGAACAGAAGCGTAGAACTTCAGGGCGTTACCGCCAGTGGTGGTTTCTGGGCTGCCAAACATAACACCAATTTTCATACGAATCTGGTTGATGAAAATCACCATGCAGTTTGAACGTTTGGCGTTACCTGTGATTTTACGCAGTGCTTGGCTCATCAAACGTGCTTGCAGACCCATGTGTGAGTCACCCATTTCGCCTTCGATTTCAGCTTTTGGTGTAAGCGCTGCAACTGAGTCGATGACGATGATGTCAATTGCACCAGAACGTACCAACATGTCTGCAATTTCAAGTGCTTGCTCGCCATGATCGGGTTGAGAGATCAGTAGATCATCGACGTTGACACCGAGCTTACGAGCGTATTCAGGATCAAGCGCATGTTCTGCATCGATAAATGCAGCAGTTCCGCCAGCTTTTTGGCATTCTGCAATCACTTGAAGTGTCAGTGTGGTTTTACCTGAGCTTTCTGGGCCATAAATTTCGACGATACGGCCTTTAGGTAATCCGCCAATACCGAGCGCAATATCTAAGCCTAATGAGCCAGTAGAAACAGCTTCAACCGCAGCAATGGCATTACCATCACCTAAACGCATGATGGTGTTTTTACCAAATTGTTTCTCAATCTGACCTAAGGCTGCATTCAGCGCCTTACTTTTGTTTTCGTCCATTTAAAGCCTCAATCAAACGATGATTACGATATTTAAGATGTCGGCAATCATACTATAGTGAGGATAAAAAACATGGACGCAATCGCGTTTTGTGACAACTTTTTACGAATGATTTTTGAATGCTGACTTTGTTTATACGTGAATGCTTTTATTTTGATCGTTGGCATTTTCTTCGTGTTTTAGATGTGGCTAATTATAGATGAGACATTAGTTCAATGCGCTTGTCACAGCCTTATTTGTAGATGTTTAACAAGCTCAATGAACTGTAATAATTATTCGCCTAGAAAGCCGAACTCTACAGGCACTTTGACATAAAACAGATTGAGATCTTTTTCGGTGTTGATGCGCTCAAACAGGCGTGCACAGCCTTTTTCAGATGTAACGACTGTCACGACAACAGGTTGATCTGCTAAATCGAAGAAATGTGCGGAATGGAGTTTGTTGTCACGTCCGACGCCTTTGATAGCGGTGCTTAAGGTTGCGCCACCAATATTCATGGATTTAATCACGGCAAGCAGCCATTCTCCAATAGGTTGGTGATGGATTGAACGTGATTGTGATGTGTAAAAGGTAATTTGATATCCGTTCATTTTGTGTGCCTCATTTTATTTTTTAAATCAGTAACAAAGCAAAAGCATGTGGAGTATTTTTATCCTTTTATTTTACTCTCTTTTCGGTATTGGCTGGGAGACATATCGTATTGACGTTTAAATGCTTGGCTAAAAGCAGCCTCAGATGAATAGCCAACACGTTCACTAATCCGCGCAATACTTTCATAGTTTTGCGTCAAATATTTGGTTGCTGTGCGCAGACGATGCGCCGAAAGGTAGGATAGGGGCGGTTGACCAATAATTTCTGTGAAACGTTCTGCAAAACTGGAGCGCGACATACAAGCGATACTCGCCAGATCGGCAACCGTCCATGGATGAGCCGGTTGATCATGAATCGCACTCAATGCGGTCATCAAACTTGGATCGCGTAATGCGGTCAACCAGCTTTCAGATTCTTCTGGGAGCTGCTCAACGTAGTCACGGACACATTCGACAAAAAACATATACGCCAAGCGATTAAGTAACGTATCTCGTCCTGGGCGATTACGTTCAGTTTCTAAACCAAGAAACTGCAAACCAAGCTGTAGCCATGCAGGCATGGATTGATTTTCGTCGCCGTGTAGTAAGAAGCAGTTGGGGAGTGCCGATAACAGTGGACGACTCATTTCCTCATCAATCAAGCAGCGAACGGCAAGCACGACCGCTTGAGTATTTCCTTCTCCGATATGTTGCAGGGGATTATCATGACTACCAAAAGTCAGTGTCGCAGGCGCTTGTAAAAAAGGATTCAGCAGACTATGTCTGGAGTCTGGTATGCCGATCTGATGTCGGATACCCGATGGCATTAAAAGAATACCGCCCGCTTGTAATTTAATCGTTTGGTCATGTAAATAGAGATATGCTTCGCCTGCCGTGACAGCGTAGGTAATCATGGCAGATTGCTGAGGTTGTTCAACCAGCCAATTTCCGCGTCCGCTCATGTAGACGTATTCAGCTTGGCTGATCGGAATATCTTCAAGAATATGACTAAGTGCGTCCATGGATCATCTTATTACATAAATTACATCGTGAGATTAAACATTGAAACAAACCCTTCAGGGTAAGAATACTGCTAGTTGCGAATAATACCTACAAAATAATGCAACTCTTTGCTGTTCTGAACTTTCTGGATTCTCACTATATTTTTCTGGACGATGACGATAAATATAACAAAATAGAGCGCTTAGCATAAGTTTTCTGGACGCTGACAACTGGTCTTGTCCATATTTCGGTTCAATAATGTGCGTACTTAATGAAGACAGGTAGAGTTCTCCATGAACGCACAAACACCAATCGATATGCTTAAGCTTGGTCAATCAGATCAAAATTCACCAGAACAGAAAGCTTCTGAGTGGGTGGATGCTAAACGTTATCTATGGGTACTTAGCCCTGCTGTTCCTGCAATCGGGATTGGCGCTTTATTGATCTATCGTGTAGCACCGAAAAAAATGCGTGCTTTGACTTGGATTGGTCCGATTCTGATTCATGTCGTGATTCCAATGATTGATCGTATTATTGGTGAAGATAAAAATAATCCACCAGAAGCAATCATCAAAAAGCTCGAAAATGATCCTTATTATGCACGCGTTGTGAAAGCCTTTATTCCGATGCAATACATTGTGCTGTTTTTAGGCGCGTATCTATATACGCGTAAAGATACCCCTGTTGCCGATAAATTGGGCTTGGCATTGTCCATTGGGGCAATGAATGGAATCGCGATCAATACCGCTCACGAATTGAGCCATAAATCGAATAAAACTGATCAATTGCTCTCTCTATTAGCCCTAGCACCAACGGGTTATGGTCATTTCCGTGTTGAACATCCGTATGGTCACCACAAGCGTGTTGCAACACCAGAAGATCCAGCCAGCTCAAAAATGGGTGAAACTTTCTGGCAATTTCTGCCGCGCACAGTGATTGGTAGCTTCAAATCAGCAATTCAAATTGAGAAGACTCGTCTAGCACGTCGTGGCAAAGGCTGGTGGTCACTTGAGAATGAGCTGTTGCAAGGTTGGGCAATGAGTGCTGGTCTGTATACCGCTTTGATCGCAGTTTTTGGTCGTAAGGTGATTCCGTTTATTGCAATTCAAGCGGTGTATGGCTTTAGCTTGCTTGAAGTCATTAACTATGTTGAACACTACGGTTTGCTTCGTCAAAAAGATGAAAGTGGCAAATACGAGCGTACTCGCCCAGAGCATAGTTGGAACAGCAATAATGTGGTGACAAACTTGTTCTTGTATCAGTTACAACGTCACTCGGATCACCATGCGCATCCAACACGTAGTTTCCAAGCCTTGCGTCATTTTGAAGGTACACCACAGTTACCATCTGGTTATGCGTCGATGTTATTGCCTGCTTACATTCCGTCAATCTGGTTTAAGATGATGGATAAGCGTGTGGCGAAGCACTATAACGGTGATTTGAGTAAGGCGAATATATTGCCTGAAAAACGTGAAGCACTGATGAAGCAGTACAATGCAGAAAATTTGGAAGTTGCTGAGAAAGTTGAAGCGTAAGCCTTAGTTTGATTTGTTGTAAAAAGAAAACCCTGCTCAAGTTGAGTGGGGTTTTTCTTTTTTATAAGTTGGATGATCAGTATATTTATATTTTTTCGATCGGTGGGCATTATGATCAACATTGATGTGGATTGATGGCTGGGGCAAGCCCGCAGCTTACGCGGGTTTAATTTAGTGCAGCAGCAAGTTGACCGCTTGTGCTACAGATATTCCATATAATGAGAAGCCTTGATTTGAAAAATTGCTTTCTTCATCAGATTCATGTGTAAAAAGAACATATGATCCGACTATTTCAGTACTACTAAGTTGAATCTGTTGTGGTGACATTTCAATGATTTTTCTAATACATGATCGACGAAACCACACTTTGCCCCAGACAGGTATTGTAATCGAAACAAAGAGCTGCATTCCTAATAGATGTATTATTTGCTCTGGATCGATATTATGAATGTTTCGTTTGGATTCTCGATGCTTTGTTAAATCATAGAGCATGGCGAAAGGCGATTCGTTAGCCCATTTCGGATAGCCTATCAAAAATATTTTGTCTCCGTCTATTTGATGTTTTGCTCCGATATCAACGTGCATAAGTAATCTCGATATAATTGTTGGTCTGACTATCATGCATATATTTCACTATAAAAACTGTACGATAGAGTACAATTATTCATTATCTTAAAAAAGAACAAACCCCATGACACAGACTTTATCACCAAAACGTGAGTTGTGGTTGCTACTCACGCTTGCAGGAATTCAGTTCACCAGTATCCTCGACTTCATGATTATGATGCCGCTGGGACCGCAATTTACTCAGCTTTTTCATATCAGCGATGCCAAGTTTGGTTTGTTGGTTTCGGCATATACATTAGCAGCAGGATTCTCTGGTCTTTTAGCGTCGACGTATATCGATAAAGTTTCTCGTAAGACACTTCTGTTGACGCTGTATCCTCTGTTTGCATTGGCAACACTCGCATGCGGTTTGGCAACATCCTATGAGTTTTTAATGGGTGCGCGGATTGCTGCAGGCTTGTTCGGTGGTGTGTTGATGTCGCTGTCGCAAACGATTGTCGGTGATGTAATTCCGTTTGAACGTCGAGGACGGGCAATGGGGATCATCATGACTTCATTTTCGGTTGCGACGGTTCTTGGTGTGCCGCTTGGCTTGTTTGTGGCGGCGCATCTGAGCTGGCATGCGACGTTTATTAGTATTGCTGTTTTAGCAGGGCTGTTTGCTGTGTTCGCGGCGTTTACATTGCCATCATTGCATCATCACTTACTGCACATTGATCGTCCATCGGCATTTGAGGGGATTCGGCAAGTGTTGGCTGATCAGAATCATTTGAAGGCATTTTTGTTTTCAGTTTTGATCATGTTTGCTGGATTTACCGTGATTCCGTATATCACGATTTATATGCAAAGTAATGTCGGCATTCATGTCGATCAGATTCCTTATATTTATCTTGCTGGTGGTGTGGTGACGTTCTTTACGGCGCGTCTATTTGGTCGTTTGACAGATTCCTACGGCAAAGCTGAAACCTTCCGTGTCATGGCTGTTTTAGTGGTTATTCCACTGATGGCGATTACGTTGTTACCGCCGTTAACGATCTGGTATGTGTTACCGATTTCGACGATGCTGTTTGTGTTTATGAGCGGTCGGATGATTCCTGGGATGGCGATTTTGACATCGGCGGCAGATCCACGTTTGCGCGGGACGTTTATGACGCTCAATTCATCGGTGCAGTCCGCGACGATGGGCGTGGCGGCTTATGTGGGTGGTTCTTTGATTAGCCGAGATGGGATGGGGCATGTGCAGGGGTATTGGATGGCAGCAGTTGTGGGTTCGACAGCCAGTATTTTAGCGATGTTTTTTGTTGGGCAAATTCGGATGGATGGGGTGTCACAGACAGTGACGGTGAAAGAGGCGAGTGAGGGGTGATTTGAATTACGATAGCGACCGAGGATGTTATAGCTAAGACTTACTTAGAACGTTTTATAATTTCAAAATGCGTTAAACAAAATTAAGATCAGGAAAACTTATGAGTTATGAAAAGGCATTGAAAAATATTTATGTTTTATTATTTTTATCGATTTCAGCAAGTTTATCTGGCTGTATTTCCATCTATAAATATGCTTCAACGTCTGGAAGTGATCCTACAATTCTTTTTGAGGTTCCAGAAGATAAGGACTTAAATGCCGTATATAAACTTACCCTAGATCCATCAAATGATACAAAGTGTAAAAGCTATGCCGATATCAATTGGAATGGCTTTAGCAAGCATGGAGGTATGCTGGTATCTTCGGATTCTAAATTAGTAACAGTGCCAAGTTCAACGGCTATAGGTGTTTTAGGCGTTGCATACAAACTCGTTACCTACGAAGCCCTTACCTACAAAGGCGTTGGACGTACTACTTATATTTGTCATAGCTATCCATATCTATTGAAGCTAGAGCCAAATAGTCACTATGCAATTAGTATGGGAATGCGGTTTAGAAATACATCATTGCCGACACAATTTATAGGAGCATTAGGTGCGTATTGTCCGCTTACTATAGAACGAATCTCGGAGAGTGGTGAGCGGGAAGATGTTACGAACAAACTGACTAAGTTGCCTTTGTGTCAAGCACATTAATAATCCATAGGGAAATGTAAAAAGCTGGACACATAATCCAGCTTTTTTGTCGCAATTGATTAATTACTTCGCAGGCATAAACGCCGCCAGACGTGCGCCCATTTCCGCAGCTAGTGCTTGCAACGCGGACATTGGACGAATCATGACTTCAAAATCCACGATCTGACCCGCTTCATTGAAACGAATCATATCGATGCCATGAATTTCTTTATCTTCAACTTTTGCGGTGAACTCTAATACAGCACTCAAGCCATCAGCAGTTGCAAATTGGCGGTGATATTCAAATTCTTTAAAGACTTGTAATACGGTATTCAAAATCAACGACACGACAGGCGCACCGCGATAAGGTTTAAATACTGCAGGTGAGCGAAAAGCCGCTTGTTCACTCAGTAGTGTTGGCAGTTGGCTTAGGTCTTTTGCTGCAACCATGTCATGCCAACGATTCAGCGTTGCACCCGCTGCGGGTTGTAAGGCGAGAGTTGTCATTGTGATGTCCTTTTTTTATGTAGTTCAAATGCTTTGAAGTCTCCCCTTTCAAGGGGGAGATTTAGTGGGGGATGGTTTTTGCTACTCATAGAAAGTCAAAATCAAAAGCACCCCCATCCCAACCTTCCCCCTCAGGGGAAGGAGATAACTTCATGCTTACAAACGTGCCGCCAATTCAGCACCTTGCTTGATCGCAAACTTCGCATCCAATTCAAGTGCTTTATCTGCGCCACCAATCAGATGTGTTGAACAGCCCGCAGCTACCAATGTTTCATGTAACTCACGGAAAGGCTCTTGACCAGCACAGACGATGATTGAATCAACGTCGAGAATGTCGATTTTTTTACCATCATCCACATGCAAACCTGCATCATCAATCTTGTGATACGA
>JAGWUI010000016.1 GCA_028868515.1 Gammaproteobacteria bacterium | reverse complement strand
CGTCCAACACCTGATCGCGTTCGAGAAACACTCTTCAACTGGCTCATGTGGGATGTTGCAGGGCGTCGAGTACTCGATGTCTGCGCTGGTAGTGGTGCTCTTGGACTAGAAGCTCTCTCACGAGGTGCAGTACATTGCACACTAATCGAACCCCATAAAAAACAAGCACTTCAATTACAAAAAACGCTCAGCGAACTTAAATCAGATTCAGGCAAAGTTTTAAATTTTACCGCGCAAATTGCTGTAAATCGAGTTGAAGGGGCTTTTGACCTTATGTTTTTAGACCCCCCCTACTCACTCAATTTGTGGGCAGAGTTAGCACAACTCTATGATGCTAAACTCACTGAAAATGCGTTGATTTATGTTGAAGCTGACCGCGCTTTTGAAACACTCGGCTTGCCAGCACATTGGGAATTAAAGAAGCAAACGAAGGCTGGCAGTGTAGTGGCTGGATTGTTTGAACGGAAGGCTGTTTAAATAATAAAGTCTTCACCATACGCACTTCAAACATAAGTTCACTGAGCTTGTCGAAGTGAAGATCTTTATCGTTGAGTGACCCCGCACATTTCGATACTTCGACAGGCTCAGTAACCGCAGGCTCAATGAGCTATGTCGTTTAAATAGAGCTTTTAGGCATCCAATCAATAATACGGAAACCCTTCTGCCATCGATAACCCTTCCTTGCGTTCCTCATCCACAATCTGCCGCGCCACAAACATAATCAACTGACGCAACCAACGATGAGCTGGATGATGATGTAATAACGGCCCCCAAGCCATTTTTAACTCAAACTCAGGAATATAAAACGGTGGATCTTTGATCACGAGTTTTGGGTGATCAGCATTCAACCGCGCAACACGTGTAGGCAGCGTTGCGATCAGATCAGCATTCGCAGCAATCAACCCTGGTGTTTGATAATGACGGGTAAAAATACTAATTTTGCGCTTCTGTCCAATTCGCTCAAGCGCCTGATCAATCCAACCTAAACCACCTGATTTTTCAGGATTCACACCGAAGCCCACACCCATACCCGTTTTACTGACCCAGATATGCTGTGCTTCTAAATAGTTTTTCAAATTAAACTGTTCCAGACTTGGGCTTTTGCTGTTGAGCAAACAGCTAAAGCTATCACGCCAGACCAACACTTGATGGAAACTCTGCGGAATTTCATTAAAGCGATTAATCGCCAAATCAACCTTACCCTGCTCCATGTCTCGATAAGACACATCTGAAGGCGTAAGAAAATCGAGCACCACATTGGGTGCTTCCGAACGCATCGCTTTGACCAAACGAGGAACGAGTGTCGCTTCAGCATAATCACTAGTCATGATGCGAAAAACACGAGCACTGGTATATGGGCGAAACTCGGTACGCGGCTCTAAAATCTGAGATAAATCAGCGAGTGCTTCGCGTATTAACGGCTGCAACTCTAGTGCTCGCTCAGTCGGCGTCATCCCTTCTGATGAGCGAATAAGCAATGGATCATTGAACAGAGTTCGCAGGCGACGTAAAATATTGCTCATTGCGGGTTGAGTGACGCCTAACTGCTCAGCAGCGCGTGTGACATTTTTTTCTCTTAATAAAACATCAAGATATATTAATAAATTGAGATCCACGCGCTCAAGATTCATGAAATAAATACCGAAGATTAAACTGATAAATTAGCTAAATTATGCCACAAAAAGTAGAATCCCCCAACATGATCTGAATAAGGTTTTCTTTTATTCTTTATGAGATTGGCTTATTATCTGCACCAGTAGATTTCTTACCCCGAACATCTACTTAAAAATAAGTCAAAAGAAGCTCCCATCAGAGCGAAAGAATCAAAGCAAATCGAAGTGATATCCGCTATTTACGTTGTATCCGTTATTTAAAATCCCTCTACCTTTTATATAGGAAGATGTCATGACTTATCAATCAGCACTCGAGCACGTTCGTGCCGTTAAAGCAAAATTAGGCAACACATGGGGTGCGATTCACCCTGAAGATGCTGCACGTATGATCGTTCAAAACCGTTTCCGTACTGGTTTGGACATTGCTAAATACACCGCTTCAATCATGCGCAAAGACATGGCTGAATACGATGCTGACAGCAGCAAATACACCCAATCATTGGGCTGCTGGCACGGTTTTGTTGCGCAACAAAAAATGATTGCCAACAAAAAATACTTCGGTACAACTGACAAAAAATACATCTACTTGTCAGGTTGGATGGTTGCTGCACTTCGTTCAGAATTTGGTCCATTGCCAGACCAATCAATGCACGAAAAAACTTCAGTACCTAAACTGATCGAAGAAATCTACACATTCTTGCGTCAAGCTGATGCAAAAGAACTGAACGATCTGTTCCGCGCATTGCAAAAAGCAGAAGCTGCTGGCGACGACGCTAAAGTAAAAGCAGTTGAAGCTCAAATCAATGGCTTCCAAAGCCATGTTGTGCCTATCATTGCTGACATCGACGCTGGTTTCGGTAACGAAGAAGCAACTTACCTCTTGACCAAGAAAATGATCGAAGCTGGTGCATGTGCAATCCAGATCGAAAACCAAGTTTCTGACGCAAAACAATGTGGTCACCAAGCTGGTAAAGTTACTGTTCCACACGAAGACTTCTTGGCGAAAATCAACGCTGTTCGCTTTGCATTCCTCGAACTTGGCATTGACGAAGGCGTGATCGTTGCACGTACTGACTCTGAAGGTGCTGACTTGACTCAGAAGATCCCTGTTTCTAAAGAAAAAGGTGATATCGCTTCTCAGTACATCAGCTACTTGCAAACTCAAGAAATCGACATCGCTGACGCACAAGATGACGAACTGTTGATCAAACGTGACGGCAAACTGCATCGCCCAACTCGTTTGGCTTCTGGCTTGTTCCAATTCCGTGAAGGCACTCAGATCGACCGCGTTGTGCTCGACTGTGTAACTAGCTTGCAAAACGGCGCGGACATGCTATGGATCGAAACCCCAACACCAAACGTTGCGGAAATCGCTCACATGGTTAACCGTGTTAAAGAAATCGTTCCAAACGCGAAGCTGGTTTACAACAACAGCCCATCGTTCAACTGGACTTTGAACTTCCGTCAACAAGCTTACGACCGTATGGTTAAAGAAGGTAAAGACGTTTCTGCTTACGACCGCGCTAAGCTAATGAGTGTTGACTATGACAACACTGAATTGGCTCAACAAGCTGACGAAATGATCCGTACTTTCCAAGCTGACGCAGCACGTGAAGCTGGTGTATTCCACCACTTGATCACTCTGCCTACTTACCACACAACAGCTCTGCACATGCATGAACTGTCAAAAGGTTACTTCGGCGACCAAGGTATGTTGGCTTATGTTGCTGGCGTACAACGTAAAGAAATCCGTGAAGGCGTTGCTTGTGTTAAACACCAAGCAATGGCTGGTTCAGACATCGGTGATGATCACAAAGAAATCTTCTCTGGTGACAACGCACTGAAAGCTGGCGGTACTGCAAACACCATGGGTCAATTCAGCTAATTACTGATCTGACACATCAAAAAGCCCTACTCTATTGAGTGGGGCTTTTTTTATACATGATGATTTTTAAAAATGACTACCTAAGATAGAAATCTAAAAACAAAAAAAGCCCCATTTGATTCAATGAGGCTCTATTTGTATCAACTAAAAAATTTACTTATAGCTCAACAACGTATTCACTAATTTTCCATGATCAATCAAGTTGATCTTGTAGTCTTTATAATGCTGAGGCAAATCCACGCATAACTTTAATTGTTTATCCCTCGGTATTCGAGTCAACACACTAGAATATGCTTCCATCACTCGACTTAATAACGAATTTACAATGCTTTGATCCGACGGACTCAAATTATTGCTCAGGACTCTATTTGCAGCACTCATCAACTTAGCATGACGTGCATTCCATTGTGACTGCGCCTCCTCATGTTCATGAGCTGTATCTGGCACATTTACACGACAAAAACTACTCATCATGTTCACCGCACGCGATACACCAATCACCATTGCCGCTGCTTTCTTTGGATCACTCTCATCTGTCGTCACGGTTTCCCCACCAATGTCTATCTTAGACACAGTTTTACCTGTTTGTGGAGGTGTAGAAGAATAAGAAATTTCGCCATTTGGTCCAACAGTCTTATACGCAGATGATGCAAAAGATGCACTTGGTATAACGAGCAGTGCCACCAATCCCCACTGTTTAAATGTTCCCACGATCACTTCCATATTTGGTCTTTAAATTTAAGTACTTACCCACTTTCTCATTGAATCAAATGGGATTGCCATATTATTTTCAGATTATCTTTTAATTCTGAATAACTTAGGTTAGCACAAGTCCTATTACAAATATCGCTACCCGTAAGTATTTTATTAAATCCAAGTAAAACATTGAAATTAATTATTTTTAACAATAAAGTGTAAAACGACACTCAGCGCAATCAAATAATAGAATCTCGGCAGCCACTCATAAACTGTTGCAGTTGCCACTTCCAAATGCTTTTCTTCTAGTTCTAAATGATATTTTAATGTCGGTGCTAATAACCCCGTTTTTTCGCCAGTCCACAAAATCTGCTTCATCTCATTAGTCAAGATCAGTTGAGCGTGAGATAAGGCTGCAACCAAAGGACTGCCTTTCTCCAGACTTCTTTCGCAAATTCGGGTATTACGCTTCAACAACGTCGATGGAAATAAATCATGCAAATTCCTAAGCGCATGTACAGGATCAATGCCTGCATCCAATTGCGCAGCAAGGAGTGAATACCAATAATATTCAAATAATCTATTTAACACTTTCACATTTCGCATGATCAGTGGTCGTTGCCATGCATGTGCTAAAACAGAGAAAATATCTGCATCTAACATTCGATAAATGAAGTGAGTCACCATCACAATCATAGTCAAACCAATAACTTGATCAATGAAATGACCACCTTTGATTGCAGTGATCACCGTTCCTGCGATCAACCCAATCACAATGATGGCTTGTGAAAATTTCAATTGTGTTCTTAATGTTTGATTACGTTCATGTTGTCTATTTAAACGATTAGCAATATTGATTAATGTCAGTGGCAAGCTGCCTGATAACTCACCAATTTTTAGCTGTTCTAATTGATAATGGTTAAAGAAATTATGCTGAGAAAGCGCAGCGACCAACGAAGATCCTCGCTCAATCTCCACCAAAGCTTTACTACAAGCACTTACGAGATGATGATGACGCCCCGCTTGTCCTTTTATCGCAGTCAAAGCCTGTTCTGCACTCAACCCAGACGCCAATAAAGTCGCCAATGCACGACACCAGTGTGCATCCATCAACGGCTTACGAACATGACTGGGTGACTTAAACATATGCGCACTCATTTAAAACTAAAACCATTCAATATCTAATCTTTCTATTAATTAGATGCAACAGCACACAACGTATTACAGGTTTCACAAAAATAATTTCTGCTCAGATATCTCTCATAAACTAGAACCGTGATTTAAGACACCATTTATAAAAATGGAGTAACATAACGATAGTAAAACAGATTGTAATGCAATGAGGAGAGTTCACATGAGTGAGAACACAACAGCCAAAGACTCGACTCTAAACCCTTCTATAGATACACCTCAAAGCACGGAAATATCAAAAAACACGGAAGCACCTAGAAAATCTCGAAATAGACGTTTAGTTGATCAAACACTCAAGCACGCACGCGGTGTTGCTGGCATCGCAACAGATATGACTCGTGATGTTGTTGGTGTAGCGGGAATTGCCGCCGATGCTGCATTCAATGCAGCGATTATTGTCACGACAGGAGCTGCTCGTAGCGCTATAGATGCTGCCAACTTTACAACCGATGCAGTGCGTGGCGTTGTTACAACAACGACTGAAACAACACGCGATGTCGCGCTCATGATGGCAAGAACGTTTCTCGGACGCTCTACCCTCACATTGCCATTGCCTGAAGCTTTACTCAACAAACAAATCAAACAGCGTATTGACCAAAATCCTGATATCGACCAACTCACCATCGAATGTGGGGAGGAACGTCTAAAAGTCACAGTCAAAGGGCACTATAAACGCGCAATCTATACGCTCAGACTGGATTTTAATGTACTGGAATGTGATGTCCGCACACAAAAACTACTTCGTCTTCGCCAAGTTGATGAAAGCTTAGACTTTCAACTCAAAGATGCAAATATCATTACCAATTGGGTTGCAAAAAAAGTGACTCGCAAAGCGTTCGATGTAGTCAACAGTTTACCCATCCCATCACTGATCAATCACATCATTCGTGACATTCCCGGCATCCAGCAGGAAGATCATCGCGTTTGGAATATCGACTTAGACAAAGCTGGATTCATGGACTTCTTGAATAATCGCTCTTGGATGCTGGACAAATTACTCAGTCTGACCGATTTCAATGTTCTCCCTGGTCTCAATATTTTACGAGAAAGCCGCGAACTCTTGCAGCAATTGGTAAATCAATTTGAAATTCGTGGATTACGCGTACAACAAGGACGACTAGAAATCCAAGTGGGGATTAGTCAATAAAACAGCTCATATCCCCAATATTCAATATTCGTCAACTTTTATTGGCAAATCTTGTCAAAGCAATAGCATTTGATGACACAACGCTTTCTGCACATGAAAGTAGATACACGCTCTAGTCACACATCACTCATTACCAAATTATTCAAAACATGCAACCATAATTAATATAGTTACTGGATAGCAGAACAGATATGACTCAACAAGATCAAGCGACTGATTTCAAACTGAGCGGCGAGCAACGTGCCGAGCTCAATCAAAAATCGAATTGGCTCGGGATGTGGTCAGTTGTCAAAAGCTGGGGGCTGATCATTTTTGCATTCGGACTGAGTATTCTCTTTCCGAATCCGCTCAGTTATGTCATCACCGTGATCTTGCTTGCTGGGGCACATGTGGGTTTAGCCATTCTGATGCATGATGCATCGCATCGTGCTTTATTCGCCAATACACGAATCAATGAATGGGTTGGTGAATGGCTATGTGCCAAGCCAATTTTTCAAAGTTTAGAAGGTTACCGCAGTTACCACATGGCACATCATCGTTTGGCAGGGACAACCGATGATCCAGACTTAGTCATGACTCAACACTACCCGATCTCTAAGGCAAGTTTTCGTAGAAAAATACTACGTGATATTTCAGGCATCTCAGGCATCAAAACCTATGCTGGTTTAACCCTAATGCATGCCGAACAATTAGAATATATGTTGAACGGTCAAGTAATTCCGAATCCCAATAAACCGCGTGGATTCATTGCGATTAGCAAAACTCTGGTTAAAAATTTATATGCTTTTGTTCTCACAAATCTCGTCATTTTTGCGGCATTGTGGGCACTGCATACACCATGGTTATATTTGCTATGGGTCGTTGCTCAATTTTTTCCATTTCAGGTTTTTCTTCGTGTTCGCCAAATCGCCGATCACGCCGTCGTGCCTGATAGCCTTAGCAAAAATCCACTACTTCACGCACGTTCTACAACCGCGACTTGGTGGGAAAAAATGCTATTCGCGCCACATCATGAGCATTTTCATTTAGAACATCACCTCGTACCCACTGCACCATCTTGGAATTTGCCGAAACTTCATGCAATTTTGCTTGAAGCGAATGCCCTTCCTGAAGGCTCGCAAAGTCATGGTTATGCCGCTGTTTTAAGAAAAGCGGTTCAGAGTCAATAATCCATCAGATTCAGCTATACTGATTCACTTTATTTCCATGTGAATTTTTGATTATGGCTCATTGGCACTCGCTTATTCCTTTCTCATCTCAGCCAATGAGCTACTCAGTCAAAGCAAACGTCGAACGTGCACAAAATAAGCTCCTCCTGACTTTTGAATTAACCGACCCAAACAATGAAGTGATTTGGCATCCACAAGACGAAATCAAACAGCAAGATTTTCTTTGGGAAAGTACCTGTTTTGAAGCATTTATAGGCACACCCAACGCCCCTCATTATTTTGAACTCAACTTATCTCCTAGCCGAGCTTGGAATCTCTATCGTTTTACGGATTACCGCACACCTAACGATATGCCGCCTGTTGCAGTCACTGAACCTGCATTAATCAAATTGGATGTAGAGAACCATACAATTACCGCAGAAATTGATTTACATACATTAAAACTAGATCACCAAGCGATCAAACTTGGACTCACTGCAGTGATTAAAACAGCTGACTCGCTGCATTATTTTGCGATTCAACATCCTGTGTTGCATGCCGACTTCCATGACGCCCAAGGTTGGACAATTCTGCTATTGCCAGAAGCTTAAAAATAGCATCAGTTTCCTGAATCAATCATGGACAATAAAGCCAAAAATCCGTAGAATATCCACCTAATCTCAAACGAGCAGACTAGAAGGCATAGTTTTTAACAATAAGCCTTCCCTTTTGGCGCGTCTTGTCCTTTCACAAGACAACAACGCTAATGGGTCACAGTAACTGCTCGTTTTTTACAACCGCAATTTAGCATCGCCAACTTTCGTGGATGCAATTGAGGATGCTCGAGTAGCGAATTTAGAATCGGAGGTTAGACTTGTACACACCCGCCATATTAGCCCTAGCAGATGGAACCATTTTTCGTGGTAAATCCATCGGTGCCGACGGCCTCACCTCTGGTGAACTCGTTTTCAATACAGCCATGACTGGCTATCAAGAAATCCTCACCGACCCAAGTTATGCACAGCAAATTGTGACATTAACCTACCCACATATTGGTAATACTGGTGTCAATACCGAAGATTGCGAATCAGGTCGTATCAGCAAAGTTTGGGCAGCAGGCTTAGTCATTCGTGACTTACCATTGCTAGCAAGCAACTTCCGCTCTACGCAATCACTCGATGAATATCTCAAAGCCAACAATATTGTGGCAATTGCAGACATCGATACACGCAAATTGACTCGTATCCTGCGTACTACTGGCGCGCAAAACAGTGCGATTTTAACTGGGAAAGACGCAACGCCAGAAGCAGCACTTGCTGCCGCACGTAGCTTTGCTGGCATCGACGGTATGGATTTGGCAAAAGTCTGCTGCGATCCAAATGGCTTTGAGTGGACTTCAGGTTCATGGCAATTAGGCAAAGGCTTCAAACCTCTGACCAACGAACAATTCCATGTTGTTGCTTATGACTACGGTGTCAAAACCAACATCCTGCGTATGCTCGTTGATCGCGGCTGCCGCTTAACCGTAGTTCCTGCTGAAACACCTGCAGAAAAAGTCTTAGCCATGAATCCAGATGGTGTGTTCTTGTCGAATGGCCCTGGAGATCCTGCGCCATGTACTTACGCGATTGACGCGATCCGTACCATCGTTGAAACCACAGATCTGCCTGTCTTTGGGATTTGCTTAGGTCATCAATTACTCGGTCTGGCGATGGGCGCAAAAACTGTGAAGATGAAATTCGGTCACCACGGTGCGAACCATCCTGTACAAGATATTGACCGCAATATCGTGATGATCACCAGCCAAAACCACGGCTTTGCGGTTGACGAAAAAACATTGCCTGCAACACTTCGCGTCACACATCGCTCGCTGTTTGATGGCTCGAACCAAGGCATTCATCACACCACTAAACCAGTATTTAGCTTCCAAGGTCACCCTGAAGCAAGTCCAGGTCCACATGATTGTGCGCCACTGTTTAATCACTTTATTGACCTGATGCAAGCTCACGCTGCGACCAAATCAGCGAATGGAAAAGGAGCTTAAATCATGCCAAAACGTTCCGACATAAAAAGCATTCTGATTATTGGCGCTGGGCCAATCGTCATTGGTCAAGCGTGTGAGTTTGACTACTCTGGCGCACAAGCCTGTAAAGCACTTCGCGAAGAAGGCTATCGCGTGATTTTGGTCAACTCTAATCCTGCGACCATCATGACCGACCCTGCGATGGCGGATTCGACTTATATCGAACCGATCACATGGCAGACTGTTGCGCAAATCATTGAAAAAGAACGCCCAGATGCAGTTCTCCCAACCATGGGTGGTCAAACTGCATTGAACTGTGCGCTCGCGCTTGATGCCAATGGTATTCTTGAAAAATTCAACGTCGAATTGATTGGTGCTAGCAAAGACGCCATCGAAATGGCGGAAGACCGCAAATTGTTTGACCAAGCAATGCGTCGTATTGGACTCGAATGTCCACGCGCCGCAGTTGCAGGCAACATGGAAGAAGCGTTTAGCATTCAAGCTGAAATGGGCTTCCCATGTATCATCCGTCCATCCTTCACCATGGGTGGTTCAGGCGGTGGTATCGCATACAACCGTGAAGAATTTATCGAAATCTGTGAACGCGGTTTCGACCTTTCTCCGACCAAACAATTGCTCATCGATGAGTCATTGATTGGCTGGAAAGAATACGAAATGGAAGTTGTCCGTGACAAAAACGACAACTGCATTATCGTCTGTTCGATTGAGAACTTCGATCCAATGGGCGTACACACAGGTGACTCGATCACTGTTGCGCCAGCACAAACATTGACCGACAAAGAATATCAATTGATGCGTAATGCATCGGTTGCAGTTCTCCGTGAAATCGGTGTGGAAACAGGTGGTTCAAACGTTCAGTTCGGTATTAGCCCGAAAGATGGTCGTATGGTCGTCATCGAAATGAACCCACGTGTATCACGCTCATCAGCGTTAGCATCAAAAGCAACTGGCTTCCCGATTGCAAAAATCGCTGCGAAACTCGCAGTTGGTTACACCCTTGATGAACTGAAAAACGACATCACAGGTGGCGCAACACCAGCAAGTTTTGAACCATCAATCGACTATGTCGTAACGAAGATTCCACGTTTCAACTTCGAAAAATTCCCACAAGCGGATGCAGTACTGACCACGCAAATGAAGTCAGTCGGCGAAGTCATGGCGATTGGTCGTACCTTCCAAGAATCGATGCAAAAAGCTTTACGCGGTCTTGAAGTTGGCGTTGATGGCTTCACACCGAAATTGCCACTCGGCACTGAAGATGCGCTGGACAAACTCCGTCTTGAACTGAAAGTTCCAGGTGCAGACCGTATTTGGTACATCGCAGACGCATTCCGTCATGGCATGAGCTTAGATCAAGTTCATGAATACACTGCGATTGATAAATGGTTCTTGATCCAGATCGAAGACATTATCAAAACTGAGAAAGAAGTTCAGCAGCTCGGTTTCGGCGGTTTAACTGCTGAAAACGTACGTCAATTCAAACGCAAAGGTTTGTCAGATCTACGCCTTGCTACCCTGCTCGGTATTTCGCAGAAACAATTGCGTAAGCAACGCTGGACGCTCGGTGTGCATCCAGTTTACAAACGCGTGGATACTTGTGCGGCTGAGTTTGAAACCAGCACCGCGTACATGTATTCAACCTATGAAGAAGAGTGCGAAGCAAACCCATCGACCCGTGACAAGATCATGGTATTGGGTGGCGGACCAAACCGTATTGGTCAAGGCATTGAGTTCGACTATTGCTGCGTTCACGCAGCTCTCGCGATGCGCGATGATGGCTATGAAACCATCATGGTCAACTGTAACCCTGAAACCGTTTCAACCGACTACGACACCTCAGATCGTTTGTACTTCGAACCTGTCACATTAGAAGATGTGCTTGAAATCGCTCGTCTTGAGAAGCCAAAAGGTGTCATCGTACAGTATGGTGGTCAGACTCCATTGAAACTGGCGCGTGCACTTGAAGAAGCTGGTGTTCCAATCATTGGGACATCACCCGATGCGATTGACCGTGCTGAAGACCGCGAACGTTTCCAACAAATGGTGATGCGCCTCAACTTGTTGCAACCACCAAACCGTATCGTGAAAAGTGCAGAAGAAGGTTTGCTGGCAGCAGCGCAAGTCGGTTATCCACTCGTTGTTCGCCCATCATACGTACTCGGTGGACGTGCGATGGAAATCGTCTATAACGAAGATGAATTGAAACGCTATCTACGCGAAGCAGTACAAGCATCGAACGAATCTCCTGTCCTACTCGATCGTTTCTTAGATGACGCGATTGAAGTCGACGTGGACTGCGTTTCTGATGGTGTTGATGTGGTGATCGGCGGCATCATGCAGCATATCGAACAAGCTGGTGTTCACTCAGGTGACTCTGCATGTTCATTGCCACCATATTCACTATCTCCTGAAATTCAAGATGTCATGCGCGCACAAACTGTGGCGATGGCACGCGAACTCGGCGTGATTGGCTTGATGAACGTTCAGTTTGCAGTGAAAGGAACTGATGTTTACGTCCTCGAAGTGAACCCACGTGCATCACGTACTGTGCCGTTTGTATCTAAAGCAATTGGCGTGAGTTTGGCAAAAATTGCATCACGTTGTATGGCTGGCCAAACCTTGAAGAGTCAAGGCTTCACCTCAGAAGTGATTCCAGATTTCTACTCGGTAAAAGAAGCAGTTTTCCCATTCAACAAATTCCCTGGCGTTGATCCAATTCTCGGACCTGAGATGAAATCAACAGGTGAAGTGATGGGTGTGGGCAAAACCTTCGGCGAAGCGTTCTACAAAGCTGTACTTGGTAGTAACGAACGCCTACCAGGCAAACCAGTAAAAGGCGAAGTAAAACGCGCCTTCCTATCGGTTCGTGATAGCGATAAAGCTGCGCTGCCTGAGATTGCTCGCAAACTGCAAGCGCAAGGCTTTACACTTGTTGCAACTGGCGGTAGCTATAAACTACTGACAGAACAAGGCATTGCCTGTGAGCGCATCAACAAAGTCACCGAAGGTCGCCCTCATATCGTTGATCGCTTGAAAAATGGGGAAATTCACCTCATTATCAACACAACAGAAGGCAAGCAAGCACAGCAAGATTCCTTCTCGATTCGTCGTAGTGCACTACAAGGCAAAGTGTATTACACCACGACAATCAGCGGTGCAGATGCTGTGTGTCAGGCAATGGACATTCCATTACCTCTAGGTGTGTATCGTCTTCAAGACCTTCATACACACACATTAAAAGACTAAAACACCCTTAATCGAGTGTGATTGATGGCGGAATGACTTCTTCACAGAAGCGCTTCCGCCATATGTATTTTATAAATGGAAATTTTAAAATGGTTCAACGTTATCCAATGACCCCAGAAGGTCATCTCGCTCTGACCAACGAATTGCAAGAACGTAAAAGTGTCGAGCGTCCACGTATTATTGCGGCAATTGCAGAAGCACGCGCACATGGCGATTTAAAAGAAAATGCTGAATACCATGCAGCAAAAGAACAGCAAGGTTTCTGTGAAGGTCGTATCCAAGAAATTGAAGCGAAACTTTCTGCTGCTGATGTCATTGATTTAAGTAAGATTCAACAAGATGGTCGTGTTGTTTTTGGTGTAACCGTAGAAATTGAAAATCTAGATACCGAAGAACGCAAGCAATATAAAATTGTCGGCGATGACGAAGCTGATTTTAAACTCAATAAAATCTCTCTCAACTCCCCGATCGCACGCGGTTTAATTGGTAAGCGCGAAGGCGATGAAGTAAAGATCGAAACACCAAAAGGTGTTGCTGAATATGAGATTATGAAAGTGCTTTATATTTAAAGCATGAAGAAATAGCTCGCATAAAAAAGACCGAATCATCGGTCTTTTTTATGGGCAAAAGTTGACGTTTAGCGCTTAGTCTGCACGCACACCTTCAACCTGAATTGCCAAATTCACCGCCATATCAAAACCGTATGCCTTACCATAATCCACACCGAAATCAGAACGATCAAAGGTTGCGTAAGCATCAGCACCACAGGTCTCTTTTTTCAGCATTGGGTTGATATAGCATTTAAAAGTCTTGATCTCAAGTTTCAATGGCTTGGTTACGCCATGCATCGTGAGGTTACCATTCACTGCCACAGGTTTATCACCATCAAATACCAAAGTACCTTTATAAGTGGCTGTCGGAAACTTCTCGACATCAAACATTTCTGATTTTTTAGCGTGATCATTCATGGGTTTAAAGCCAAAATCGATCGAATCCATTTGCATGGTAACATCGACGCTGCCAGTCTTTGCTTCAGCATCATAGACAACCTTACCACTGCTCTTATCAATCTTACCGCGCCATTTCGATGCACCGCCCATATGATCCGCTTCAAAACTTGGGTAAGTGTGTGTCGGATCCAGATTGTAAGTGACTGGTTTAGCAAACGCAGTGCTTGCAAATAATGCAGCAATACCAACAGCTAATAGTTTTTTCATGTCAAAAGCCTCTTCTCAAATTTAGAGTACAACAGGAGTTAAATACATCAGTGAACACAAAAAACCTTCACTGTTGCATACGTTATTTCTTCGCTATTTCTTAATCGGGGCTACGATGTGAAATTTAATCATCACATCATCTGCAACAACTGAAGTATCAGTCCAATCACCAGAACCCACACCAAACGCATTCCGCTTCACGGTCAGCGCACCATCAAATACTTGATCAGCACCTTCTGTTTTCACCGTCACAGGAAAAGATACGTTTTGTGTTTTTCCTTTCAAACTGAACTGACCTGAGACAACATAGTTATTTGCAGCGGCAGCCTTAATTCCCGTCGAAACAAAGCTCGCTTTTGGAAACTTCGCTGCATTAAACCACTCTGCACCAATCACATTCTGATTGTAATCAGCCATGCCCATGTCATAACTGCCAACATCAATATCAATCTTGGCTTTTGCTGTCGCAAGCTGACTTGGACTAAATACCACGTCACCACTCATTTTCTTAAACTTGCCTGTAACAGGAACGCCCATTTGCTTACCTGTGGCAGTCACAGTACTCTTAGCAAGATCGATCGGTGTCGCTTGTGCAGACTGAACGCCAATCACAGTCATAACACTTACTAATAACGCACTATAAGTTTTGGTTTTATAAAGCTGTTTCATATCAAATACCTCAAGTGAATTTGTAATCAACTAGATCTCTAGCCCGACAAATCATTTTTTTAAGAAAGGTAGCATTCGTGACAAAGTAGCATCGTGATCAATAAAATAATGTTTCAGTGCTCCCGCCACATGTAAACCCACTAATCCAGCCATGGTGTATACAAGTAAACCATGAAGATTCTCTAGTGTTTGAGCAAGATCATGATTCGGCTCAATCAATACAGGAAGTGGAATAATGCCTAAATACACAACAGGAAAACCTGCCGCCAAGCTATAAAAATAACCTGACAGTGGTGCTGCAAAAATCAGAAAATAGAGTAAGTAATGCACAGCCTCAGCCAACATTTTCTGTGCCTTTGGAATGGTTTCAACCATTGGCGGCGCAGGATGTGTTAAACGCCAGCCAACACGCACAATCGCCAACAAGAAAACCGTCACACCCAGCCATTTGTGCCAAGAAAAATACTTTAGTTTGGTCATACTAAAAGGCATATCGGTCATCACAAGACCTAACAAAAACGCAGCAACAATCAGCAGCGCCATGATCCAATGTAGCCCTATTGCTGTACGTGTATAATTTTGTGCCACTGGAGATACTCCGTTATTGATGTTGTTAGGTTTGTGTAAATATTGCTATCGAGTATTCAACAGATTATCACTGCGATCTATTTGTAGTTTGTTACCAAATAAATCATCATTAATAAATCCTACCTTAAACAAATCACTCAAATTCATAATATTTACTACAAAATTCGTTTAGTCGGTATCTTACAAAGCATCACTCTTAATCGTCCTATCTCACATAACCACATCTTCTGGTCATGTACTTTATTCGTTTTGTTTTTAATATAAAATACCAAAAATAAGTACACTATGTTCCATAAGTAGAACAACAAGAGATTTTATCAACATAAATTTAATCGCCAGTTCATGATAAAACCTAGATACAAGCCCCATAATTTCTGTAAAAATAGAGCCTATATTTTTTATGTTTCTTCAAGAAAAAGGCTTTAACGATGACAGATTCAGTGCAATTCTCTGGGCAACTTTACCCTGAACATATGACAGAAGCGGCATCTAAAGGCTTTAAATCGATTATTAATAATCGTCCTGATATGGAAGGTGGCCCAGTTCAGCCGACTTCGGCTGAAATTCAAGCAGCGGCTGAAGCTGCAGGACTCAGTTATGTCGCTCAACCTGTGATTTCTGGTCAGATTACTGAACAAGATGTCCGCGTATTTGCAGAGCATCTGAATGCATTACCAAAACCTGTTTTGGTTTTCTGCCGTAGTGGTGCACGTTCAAATAATTTGTATCAGTTGGCGAAGCAAATGGATTTGTTAGATGATTAATTGCTGTTTAGTTCTTTTTGGGTTTTTATAATATTGGTAATTCAAAAAAGATAAACAAATGAGTTCAAAATGGAATTTAACTATATAACGGGTATTAGTGCAATCCTCATAACAGGGATGTTTCAATCCACTCTCGCAGCAGCTGAAATGGATTTTGCTACAGCCGAAGCAATTACTAAAGCACAAGCCGCTCAAACTAATACTGAAACTCCCTTACTAGAAATTCCAGCTAGTGCTCAATCCAGAGCTATCGATTTAACCGCACAGAATCATATTAATCAAAGAAAGGTAGCAGTAGGGCTAGTGACCTTGCCCTCACAGAAACCTGCGACAAGTAAAGATTTTTCGGCGTTACTTCAACCTTCATCTTTCAAACCATATAGCACCGAATTAAAGAAGTGTTTCCTCACATCTGCTACTACGGAACAGAAAGAAAGTATAACGAAATGGATCTTTGTCGCTTACTCATCAAATCCCCTACTCAATCAAATGGTATCTATCTCCTCCAAAGAGCGAGAACAGATCAATAAATCATTTGCAGATACCTACACTACACTCCTAACTCAAACGTGTAAAAATCAAACTATCGATGCGTTTAAATACGAAGGTACCAGTGCGAGAACAACTGCTTTTTTTGCATTAGGCGAAATCGGTGGACGGGAATTAGTATCAAATCCGATCGTCCTTCAAAATATGAAAGACTTTACTAAGTATCTTGATCATATGAAATTTGACAACCAATCTGACTCTAATGCAGTAGCATCGAAATAAAAGAAATGAATCTGAATGTCTACCACTTGATAATTGGTAAATCGAGGAGATTATTTTGTGATCCTAGATACAAAAGTCATCCTTAATTTACCTGACAATTACTTTTGCGGTCTCCCTCGCGGCTTCTAGTTACGTAAGGATTACCAAATTCACAGAGCGTTTATCAAACTACCACACCGTTACTATTCATCTATTTTGTGATCCTGTTATCGTATTCACATAGCGAGATGAAAACCTGATTACGGCGATCGGTCAAACTGTTAAACATATTTCTCCCAGAATATGACAAAAAATGGCTCTTTTTAGAGCCATTTTTATTGTCCGCTAGATTTACATTTAAAATGCAACAACGAATTTTCACCTGTCCAATCCCGTCTCTCCTCTTTATAATAGCCGTTCAATGAGCGAGACGAATCCATGAGCGGCAACAACAAACTTTCCTCCCTAAATCCACGTCAACAAGAAGCAATGGAGTACGTTAGAGGACCTCTATTAGTTTTAGCTGGTGCTGGTTCTGGAAAAACTGCGGTAATCACGCGGAAAATTGCTCATCTGATTGAAAACTGTAATGTTCCAGCGCATCGCATCACTGCGATGACGTTTACCAATAAAGCCGCACGAGAAATGAAAGAGCGTGTGGGCAAGCTCCTTCCCAGTGAAAAAATTAAAGGAATTACCGTTTCAACCTTCCATAATTTTGGATTGAACTTATTACGGATTGAACTGAAACACACGCCGCTCAAAAATAACTTTTCCATTCTGGATGCTGATGACTGTAAACGCCTGCTCATGGATCTCATGCAGCGCGACAATCTATCTGGTGCAGATAGCAAAGAGCTGATTGCCAAAGCCATGCGCCGCATTTCTGACTGGAAAAATGATCTTCTCACACCCATGCAAGCCATCAGTACTGCCAAAGATAATGAAGATCTACAACTTGCACACTTATACGAACTGTATGAACGAAATATTCGTGCCTATAACGCCGTTGATTTTGACGATCTGATCGCCCTACCTACTCGCTTGCTCCAAGACAACGCAGAAGTCCGTGATAAGTGGCAAAATCGTGTCAGTTACTTATTGGTGGACGAATATCAAGATACCAACACCGCACAATACATGTTGGTCAAACTCTTAGTTGGGGTACAAGCACGCTTTACAGCCGTAGGAGATGATGACCAATCCATCTACGCTTGGCGCGGTGCAAAACCTGAAAATATGGCATTACTTGCCGAAGACTTCACTCAATTAAAAGTAATTAAACTTGAGCAAAACTATCGCTCAACCAGTCGCATTCTCAAAGCCGCAAACTCAGTAATTGAGAACAATCCACATTTGTTTGAAAAAGCCTTGTGGTGTGACAAAGGTCATGGTGACGTCATTCGAATAATCAATTGTCGTAACGATGATGATGAAGCGGAACGAATTGTTCATGACATCATGACGCATAAACTCATGAATGGTAAAGCATGGCAAGATTACGCTGTACTTTATCGTGGCAATTTTCAGGCTCGTGTTCTTGAAACGCATTTACGTCAAATGCAGATTCCGTATAAAGTTTCAGGCGGAACGTCTTTCTTTGCACGCGCAGAAATTAAGGATGTGATGAGCTATTTACGACTCATTATTAATCCTGATGATGACAGTGCATTCCTACGCATTATCAATACACCAAAGCGCGAGATTGGTCCAGCGACACTCGAAAAGCTCGGATTATTTGCACAAGAATACAGTATGTCTTTGCTCATGGCAGCAGGTGACTTACGTCTCGGCATGACCATGAGCCAGAAAAAAGCTGTCATGCATTTACATGAATTTGCGCAGTTTATTGAACAATATACACGCGATTTGCATGACGATGACAACCCAGTCCCTCTCGTACGTCAGATGATTACCGAGACAGGTTATATCGACTATATTAAAGAACAGGCTCCGACTCCTCAGGCGGAAAAAAACAAACTCGATAACTTGGAGACATTATTTTCAAGTATTCAAAGTTTGATTAATCGTGCCGAAGATGTTGATGAAAAAAATATCGAAAGTGTGATTCGCAAGCTGGTGTTATTGGACTTGCTGGATCAACAGCAAGAAGAACAAGATACGGACAAAGTCAATCTGATGACCTTGCATGCCGCAAAAGGTCTCGAATTTCCTTACGTCTATATCATGGGTCTAGAGGAAGAATTGCTGCCTCACAAAAACTCTATTGTTGCGGAAACGATTGAGGAAGAACGACGTCTGATGTATGTGGGGATTACGCGTGCACGACAAGGTTTGACGCTGACACTGGCTGAGCAACGCAAAATGGGCGGCAACCTTCGTCAGACTACGCCTAGTCGATTCTTGGATGAACTTCCCGAAGAAGAACTCGAATGGTCTGGCAACAAGAAGAAAAATAAAACTTCGAATGTTGATCCAAAGGCACAAGCTGCTGCTTATTTAGCCAACCTGAAAGCATTAATGAAGTAATGTTGAGGAACCTGTCATATTTTCATGAATAACGTGACTGAATATACAGATTTGTACTAGAAATTTAGCAAAATTAGGCTTTAATACTCCAATTCGACTTAAGGAAAAACAATGAAGCTGCAACTTAAAATTCTTGACCCACGTATTGGTACGACTTGGCCACTTCCAGCTCATGCAACACATGGCTCTGCAGGCATTGATTTACGCGCGTGTTTAGATGAAGCGATTGTTTTACAGCCTAATGCGACAGCTTTAGTAAAAACAGGCATGGCAATTTATATTGAAGATACTGGATATGCGGGTCTAATTCTGCCGCGATCTGGTTTAGGTCATAAGCATGGGATCGTTCTCGGTAATCTAGTCGGCCTCATTGATTCAGATTATCAAGGTGAACTCATGGTTTCTGTCTGGAATCGTGGCACAACAGCTTTTACACTTGAACCAGGTGAGCGTATGGCGCAATATGTGCTTGTACCAATTATGCAAACTTCATTTGACATTGTTGAAGAATTTGTCGAAAGTGGACGTGGCGCTGGTGGGTTTGGTCATACAGGCAGACAATAAGTTTGCCTTGCGTCATTCGGTATGAATGAACCTCATGATGAGGCTTTTTAGGTAGAGTAAGATCTAAAAAAAGATAAAACGGACGTAAATTCAATGAAGAAAACTGCGCGTAAATCAGGAAGTCAGAATAATATCGTGGCTACATTATTGGCCAAAAAATTTGATCCTCGTCTAAAACCATTAGCACTCAACGTGATATTAGCTGTCGCTGTTGGAATTGGTAGCTATGTACTCACTCAGCACGTCGTTGAACAACAACAAAATCAAGCATTGACTGAGTTTGGTCAAAATGCAGCGATCGTCATTGATCGTCAAATTGCAGCTTGGGAAGCTGAGAGCAACCTACTCGCACAACAACCTTCATTAAAATCAACAGGTCGCGTTAAAGCAATTATTGGAATTGATGGTGTTGTTCCACCTGATCTCAATTTTGCAGATCAAGACCTTCTTAACCGCACACACAAGAACCCCACTGGGGCAGAAATTAGCAATGTCGGGGCTCATGCCCTCATCACGACCGCCGTTGCAATGCCCATCGGTGGATATTTGATTAGCGAGCGACCATTTTCTGTGCTCGCTGATGATTTAAAGAAAATTACGCCAGCAGACATTCAACTGACGCTGAGTCAAACCAGCGGCGGACAACCTTTGAACGCATTGACTATTAATAGCGGCTCAAATAATAGCGACTCAAACACAAGTTTGACAAATGTGCCGCTTAAAGCTGTTGGTTGGAAACTAAATATTGGAAAAGTAGCCTCTAGTTCACTTAATCCACTGACAAATTTACCACTCCTTGCAGGTTTGCTTGCCTTTCTTGGCACCTTACTCTCTTCGGCTATCTGGTTCTTTATCAGACCACAACGGATTATTCATGCACCAACCTACCAAACTGGTGGCGACCAACTGGCTCAATTAGATGCAGTTGCGCTTGAATTAGCACCTTCAAAACCAGAACCTACACCAGCTCCAACCGTAGCGACACCTCAGCCAACGATTGAGCCTGAGCCAGCAAAACCTGTTACAGCTGAGCCAATCCCAGAAGTTGCGATCGTAGAACCGACGCCAGCAGCACCAGCTACTGATTTGGACGATCTCTCCTATCTTGATGAAGCGCTAGAAACCTCAAAAGCTCCTGAAAAAAGCAATCTCATGGAGTTTACATTGGGCAGTGGTGCGATGCTGCCTGATACAGAGTTCTATCTCGACAAAGGCTTGCCTAAGCATATTTTTAGAGCATATGACATCCGCGGTAAAGTCACAGATCTCACCGCAGAATGGATGAAACCGATTGCTCGTGCGCTGGGTAGTGAATTCCGAGCGCGTGGACAAATTGAAGTAGTCGTCGGATTTGATGCACGAACCACCAGTGAACAATACGCAGAAATTATGCGCAATGGTCTCGTCGAATCAGGTTTACAAGTGATTGATATTGGTATGGTTCCAACGCCTGTGATGCACTATGCAGCAAGACAGCACCAAGGTAATGGCATCATGATCACTGCAAGTCATAATCCAGCTGAATACAACGGTGTAAAATGGCTCATGCAGCAACAATCACCGCTTCCAGAAGATATTGAAGCGATTTACAAACGTGCGCAAGATCAGTCATTTACAGAAGGTAAAGGAAGACAACGTAAGATTTCCTACACTGCCGAATATTTAGATGAAATGCTCAATGACGTCATTCTCGGTGAAGAACTGAACGTTGTGATTGATGGTATGAATGGTGTTATGGGTGAGCTTGCTCAACAAGCGATTGAAACTGCGGGCTGTACCGTCATTGATCTTGATATCAAACCAAACGGTTCATATCCACACGGTAATCCAGATCCTTGCGAACCAAATCGCCTCAACGAACTTTCTCAGCAAATGATTATTAGCCAAGCAGATATTGGCTTTGCATTTGATGGTGATGGTGACCGTATGGTTGCAGTGACCAAGGATGGTACAGTTGTCACTTCTGATCAAATGATTGCATTGTTTGCCATGATGATTCTTGAATCTAAACCAGGCGCAGACATTGTGTTTGACGTGAAATGTAGTCGTACGGTTTCACAAACGATTACCACAAATGGCGGCCGTCCAATCATGAGCCGCAGTGGCAATACTTTCATTCGTCACGAAGTGATGTCAGAAACTAATGATGTGGCGTTTGGGGGTGAGTTTTCAGGTCATTATTTCTTTAATGATGGTCGTGGACATGCCTCTGATGACGGTTTATATGCCGCTCTGCGCCTCATGGAATGGTTAGGTCATCGTGGTCAAACTCTCGATGAAGTATTAAAAGCCCTCCCAACTCGCGTCGGCACTGCAGATATTTATCTTCCACTTGACCAAGAACTACCACCAAACTTCTTTGCTGAGCTCACCGCAGATGCGGCGGAGGTTGCAGGGGCGACATTGACAACTATTGACGGTGTAAGGCTTGATTTTCAAGATGGATTTGGCATCATACGCGCATCAAACACAGGCGCATTCGTCACGTTGCGCTTTGAAGCTGAGAACGCAATATCACTCGATCGCATCCGCCAAACCTTCCATGATTTGGTACAAAAACATCAACCAAGTTTGGCAGATAAAATGCCTGCCTAATGCCACGTTGAGTGATCTTCTTCAGATCACTCTTCGCCGTACTTTGAGCCAATTACTACTGAGTTAGCCACTATGCCTTTGAACAAAGATCAAGCCCTGAATGTCGCAAAAGTTCTGACCGAAGCACTCCCCTACATTCAACGTTTCGCAGGCAAAACGCTAGTCGTCAAATACGGCGGCAATGCCATGACAGATCCAGAATTAGAGCGCTCCTTTGCGCGTGATATCGTCTTAATGAAAACTGTCGGCATCAATCCTGTCATTGTGCACGGTGGTGGTCCTCAAGTAGATAACTTACTCAAACAACTGGGTCGTGTTTCTGATCGTATTGATGGTATGCGCGTGACAGATGCTCCAACCATGGAAGTTGTGGAAATGGTACTCGGTGGTAGCGTCAACAAATCCATCGTGAATCTGATTAACCAGAATGGCGGTCGTGCAATTGGTTTAACAGGCAAAGATGGCAATCTCATTCGCGCCAAGAAACTATATCTCGATAAGAAAGATGCCGAAGGTCAAATCAAACAAATCGATCTAGGTCTTGTCGGCGATGTCGTTGGCGTCAAAACCGACGTCCTCGATTTATTTATGAAAAGTGATTTTATCCCAGTCATCGCGCCACTTGGCGTCGATGAAGAAGGTAACACTTATAACATCAACGCTGACTTGGTTGCTGGTAAAGTCGCTGAAGCGCTGAAAGCTGAGAAACTCATCTTGCTCACCAATATCCCTGGTGTACTTGACGCTGACAAGAATGTATTAACAGGCCTCTCAACTCAAGACGTCGATCATCTGATCGAAACAGGTGTGATTTACGGCGGGATGATTCCGAAAGTCGGCTGTGCGCTTGATGCGGTCAAAGGTGGTGTTGTAAGCGCACATATCATTGATGGTCGTGTACCGCACGCATCACTGCTTGAAGTCTTTACCGATGAAGGTTTGGGTACGTTGATTAGTAATCGGGCAAAGCGTAAGTAACATTAGAAACCATCAAAAGTATCTTATGAAACAGATATTGAAATCTTATTCATTCTAGCTGTTGCATAAGATACGCCTATGTCCAACTAAGGATAATATGTCCCAGTACATAAAATTTGAAGGTGTTCCAAAGGAACTTGCAAAAGAAGCATATCAAAAGGGCTTCTATGTTGAAGCAATTCAAATTCTTCATGCATTTCTTGAAAATCAAGCTAGATCTTTGTTCATGCTTGTAGGATGCGTTCACTTTCAAGCTGACCAAAAAAACACATGGGATATCGCAGACACTCTCTCATTCCATGAATGTCTTAAGGCTCTTTTAATTCTAAATCAAATTACTAAGGTCCAGTTTGATGAGTTCAGTAAATTCAACTCAATGCGAAATAAGGTTGTCCATCAAATTTTTAAAGAGCCCTATGATGAAGTTCATTTTGGTGTATCTAAATCTGAATACGATCTAGTATTTAGTCGCACACTTGATCAAATCGAGTTATTCACAAGCAAAGCTGAAGAAATTATTAATTAAAAAATTAGCATATTCATCTTATTTAAGGATTTACTTATGCCCACCACTCGACCCATGATATCCGCCGTAATATCCAGACCCACTTGAGCTTCTCCACCCTGACGATGAAGAACCATCATCAGAGGAGGAGTTAAATATCAACCCAACATTGACAAATTACTCGCCACCATTTAGATTAGTGTACAAATGTTCACTGAAATGGTCGAGTCGTGACAAAGGCACTCACTACACGCATAAAAAATAAAACCTCGACATCACAACATGCGATGAATACCACAGGTGCACTGTTGCATCTTGCGATGCGTAGTGCGCAGGAGCTCACCGAACTGGTGGCAGAAATGCATAGCACGATCACCGATATGCCCACGCCACTCAACAAAACCCACCAAGCTCAGGCACGCCGCGCACCTCTCGCCTACCGTTTGGTCTCAGGAAGCTTTGCACTGCTGGCCCGCTTTAGTCGCATACTCATTTCGCAACAGTCTGAGTTTAATCAGCTCAATGCTCTACGTGGCCATGCTGCCTTAAATGGCGTCTGTGGAGACAAGCTCGAAACATGGTCAAGCCCACTCGCCCTATCCATGACTTTGCGCAGTACACAAGGCACACCGCTTAATCCTGCCGAATGGGCACAACTTGAAGCAACAGGCCATGTGCTGTTTTTACACGGTCTATGTCATAACGATCTGGAATGGCAACAATCAGCCAATCATCAACGCTTCGTTGAAGAGCTCACCGCAGCAGGCTACCAAACTGCATGGCTGCGCTATAATACTGGTCGCGCGATTCATGCCAATGGCAGCGAGCTTGCTAATCTATTGTCACGTCATTTTAGCGATACAGGCACACCGCTATGGCTAATCGGTCATAGCATGGGCGGTCTCTTAATTCGCAGCGCCAGCCACTATGCCACAGAACAGGAATACGGCTGGATCAAACGTTTAAGCCATGCTGCTTACCTCGGCTCACCGCATCTCGGCGCTCCATGGGAAGTTGCAGGTAATCGCCTCAATAATATGTTAGGCATTACTCCCTATACCCGTCCACTTATGCGTCTTGGCAATATCCGCAGCATTGGTATTCGCGACCTACGCGTTGCCCATATCACTGCCGACCAAGTCATGCCTCAACTTGCCCCTAAGGTGAATCACCTGTTACTTGCCACCGCATGGAGCGATGCTCATACAAACAATTGGATTGGAGATGGGATTGTTCCTGTCTCGAGTGCCCTTGCTCAGAACGACCACGGTGATGTGCTAACCGCACCAACTGTCAAACGTGTCTTACTTAATGATATCAACCATATTGCCATCCTCGATGATGCGCGAGTATATGGTGAACTGCGTGGTTGGCTGGGAATGACAATTGCAAAATGTTAAAGGTGATTTAATTTTTCCATAAAGAAACCCCAACTAAAAGTGAGTTGGGATTTTTTAGGTAGTTTTGGTTTATCACACAATAACTCACTTATGCCCGCCACTTGACCCATGATATCCGCCGTAATATCCAGACCCACTTGAGCTTCTCCACCCTGACGATGAAGAATCATCTGAGGAAGAATTAAATAGCGCCACAACAAAAATTAATATTCCGCCCCATACCCATAACTTTGAATCATCGCTATAGCTACTCATAAAATCAGAGTCTTCAGCCGATTTCTCAATGATAAATGGTAAAAAGATAATGCCAAATTGTGCGATCAACGTGAGAAAAAATGAACCTGGACCAAACAATAAAATTGGGAAATTCACAATCCACAAAATAATACTGAGCCACTTAAGAATATTCTGACGAGGGCTTAAAGGCTCTTTTACGGCTTCTTGTTTAGAAGGCTGTTTTTTTCCGAATGCTTGACGAACCAAGAAACCCGAGATAGGTGTCGATAAACTCCAGTTAATCTCATTCTGATTACGCTCAGAAACTAAAGTGTCTACGCCATTTTTATATTCGATGATAAAGTTGGTATCACCGATTTTAACTCGCCAATTAAACGCACCGACCGCATACAGCACACGCCCTTGATACGCCCATTTACGATCCCAACGTTTCTCTTGGAAAAATGCATTACCCGCTTTTTCTTCTGGTAGTTCATTGAGAACGACTGTCTTTTGCCAATGCTCTTCACCGCCATCCACCAGCCATAGAAAACTGGCTTCCAAGCTATACAGAAGATATTCAGTCCATAGACTTGAGTCAGTTTCACTGACCTCTTCCATTTGCATGATGCCGATCACAACATAAGCATGATCATCAAACGTAGCTTTATCACCTAGCGACAGCGCAGTTTTAAGCGTTGTGAGTTCTTTGTGTTTGACCAACAGTTCAGCTTTATCATTCGCTATGGCGACTTCTGCTCGACACGCTGGGCAAGCCAAATGTTCCGCCATTCCCATCACATAAGGAATCGGACTGCCGCAATTTGGACACTCTAGATTAGTGATTTTACCTTTGATTTTTCCAGATGCAGATTGCAGTTGATCCACATCACGGAGCAACTGCATTTTAAGACCATTGAGCGTGACGGCCCTACCTTCATAGACTTGAGGTGGATAGCCATCGCTGTAATCAAGCGTCATAAAGCGTGCTTGCACGCGCAAATCAGCGACAGATGCCTGCCAACCTTTGCCAACGACAAACGGGAGCTCGCCTTGCCCACCTGTACATGTGGCTGTACGGTGATCCGTCACTCGATAACTGGCAGATTTATAAGCAACAATCTGATTGATTGACAATGCTGCGAATTGCGGTGCATCCGCTAGAGTCCCTGTATGCCGAGTCAGTACATACAGACCTGACGCATCAGATAGCCAGCCATTGGTGCCATCATCAAACTGCAAATACCATTCATTCCAAAATCCATCAGGATATTGCAGCTGAATCCGCCCAATCAGGGAAAAGCCTAATCCATCTAGAAACCCACTACTACCCATTTGTAGCGGTGAATAATCTTCAAGAATTGCCGACATCTTGCCTTGATCGCGAATCGTGTTTTCATCACGCAACACGGTCGTTTGGCAATACTCACACACCGCCATAACCGATGCAGATGAACGAAAAGTCACCTGCGCGCCGCAACTCGGACAAGCAGCACTGAACGCCAGAAACTTTTTCTTGCTGGCGGGTGGATTTGGCGAAGACGGATTATTCGGATCAGTCATATCAACGACAACTCAACGGCAACTGATCAGTTCGACAACGATTTAAGGATGTCCGCTTTGGTACTATCAAAATCCGCTTGCGTGATCAAACCTTGATCCAGTAGCGCTTTTAATTGAGTGAGTCTCGCCACTAAATCAGTCGGCGGCGCAACCGATGGTGCTGGCGTCGGATTGGTAGACTGTGCGGCTTGACCAGTCGCATTTTGGATTGCGCCAGCCATCACTTGTCCCATACCAAAACCAGCCGCCATGCCCGCACCTACACCTGCAAGACCGCCTTCATTTTGCGCGGCAAGAGGAATCGAAGCCGCAACTTGATATTGAGTAAATTTATTCAAATCACCCATCATGCCCATTGAGATTCGAGTATCAATCGCTTTTTGCAAGTCTTCTGGCAAGGACACATTTTCAACCACGAAGGCATCCAGCTTCAGTCCATAGCGCTCGAATAATGGTGTCATGGCAAGTTTTAATTGATCACCCATCACGCCTTGATTTGCCGCTAAATCAAGAAATGGAATACCACTCGACGCAATGCCGCTACTGATATTTGAAACAATCAAATTGCGAAGCTGTGGTTCAACTTCTTCGCTGCTATAACTTGATTTTGCACCCGTAATTTCTTGATAGAAGGCTTTAGGATCAGCAATCTGATAGGAATACATCCCGAAAGCACGCAAGCGCACCATATCAAAATCTTTATCGCGCAAGGTAATCGGCTGAGGTGTGCCCCATTTACGTCCTAATTGCAATTTAGTGCTAAAAAAGAAAACATCGGATTTAAATGGTGATGCAAAAAATTTATCCCAATTTTTAAGATTGGTTAATACAGGAAGCGTTTGTGTCGTCAAGGTATGCAATCCCGGCCCAAAAACATCCGCAACCTGTCCTTCATTGACAAAAACGGCGACTTGGCTATCACGCACTGTGAGTTTGCCGCCATTCTGAATTTCATTATCCTGCATTGGATAGCGCCACATCAAAACGCCATCGTCTTGCTGATCCCATTCAATAACATCAATAAACTGCTTGCGAATAAATGAACCTAAACTCATGACGCACTCCCTTTTTTAATTTCTCAATATGATTTAAATTTTTTAGTATCAACAATCAATTTATAACGACGATCTGCCCATTAAGACAAGCAACCTGCATTTAAAATTCCAATGACCAAGCCAATTGAACCGACAAACCCACCCACTGCAATATTATTATCTAGCATCTGCTGCTTCAAATCAGGAATCAAACGCGCCGTGATCACATAGCCTAAAAGCTGCACAATCATCGCTGCAACGGCCCATCCTACAAAAGCTGTAAAGCTCGCATGATAGATCGCACAAGCTGCCAGCGTTAATGCAAAACCAATCACAGCTCCTGCGAAGCTCAAAGCTGCAGCACCATGACCTGCACGAATCAACGCTATTTCATTATAAGGGGTGAACCACATATAAATGGTTGAAAAAATAGTCGTGAGCACGCCACCACCAACCAGATATAAAAGGTAATTCAGCAAATAAGGTGTCACCAGATGACCCAAATCCTGCCCGATTGATTGTAGTAAGTCCTGCATAATGATCTTATCCGTTTTATTTTCTTGAGCCACTCACTTTTATCAATGATTAAGTACGGCTTCCACGGTTTACAACATGACGCTCAACATTTTTTGGCGCAAACAAAGCAATGAGTTGATCAAATAACAGCTCCGCTTTTGCGCGATTCTCGCCTGTATGATTACAAACATACACGTCTAATGTGACATAGCCATGTTGTCCTTGCTCAGGCCAAGTATGCACTGCCACATGTGATTCTGCCAAGAGCACAACACCCGTTACACCAATCGGTTCAAACTGATGAAAGCGTACGCCAACCACCTGCATCTGAGCGGACTGAACAGCAGCAACAATCTGTGGCTCAAGCTCGCCTAATGTCGTCAATAAATCAGCTCGACACTGGCAATCATACAAATCAGCAATCAGATGTATTCCTTTCATATGATTCGACCTGCTGCTTGCCAGCCCCACCAGCTCGCTTCTTCAAAAATAGAATAGCCCGATAAATCACTATGCGCAAACATCACTTTTTGATCCGCATCTCGGAGTGCTAATAAACCTTTTTGAGATAAATAGCCTTTGACGGGTGCGGTCATTGCATGACCTCGCATCATGATTTCGACGCCTGCAACACAAGACCACAAATCCGTACCATAAATCTTCATCACATCCTGTATGCCCACATCTAACAACTCATGCACACTTGCTTTCTGCATCCATGCTCTGGCTAATGCAGGCTCTTGATCCGCAAATGAATGATACGCCGTAAACACCGACCGCGGCGGACGTGCCACCCGAATCCATTGCTGTGTTGCAGTCACATAACCTAGGCTTTTACTCCCGTAAACAATGTTTTCCCATGACAGAGGTACATCGCCCACTTCACGCGGAAAACCGTTCAGCCAGATATTTGAAACCAGCCAAGGCACATGCGGCAATATATCCTGTTCTACATCAAAACCGTAATCTTTTAACTGAGGAAATACATGCTTCAGCACATGCAGCGGCATCGCACAAATCGCACGTTTGGCATGAATCAACGTGACTTTGCCCTGCATATCCGTTGACCAAACCTGTACGCCATCGCGTGTCTCAACTAATTGCATTGCTGCTTGAGCAAGCTGTTGTGGCAGACTGGCTTGTGACAATTGTTTAGCCAATGGATTCAATCCTGAACCCCATGTCAGCAAAGAAGTCTGATGTGGTTTCTCACTATCATGGACACGACTGGCAAAATAATGAATCCCAGCCCACGCAGAAACTTTATCACTGCCAAAGCCATAGTCATCACGACAACCATAATCGAGATACCAACGAAAACTCGTAGATGTATATCCCTCTCGATCTAACCACTGATCAAAGGTCATCGTATCCAGTTTTCGCCATTCTGCATCCTGCGAAGACAACGCAACTGGAATGGCAAATAGCACCTTACCATCCAAACCCCGCTTGCCTTTCAAACTATTCACATACGCAAAAAAACGTCGTTGCTGAATCAAATCAGACGAACCTGCAGCAGCAGGCGGCATCACCGTATCATGCCAATATTGCTTACCACCCAGCCATAATCGCTCGTCTGGCGCATGCACGACACAGCGTTCATCGTAGCTATTAATATCACCTAAGTTCTGCCCTTGCAGAATACCAAACGCACGAAGAATCTCTTGAACATGCGTTGATTCAGGTGTCGGGAACGGCAAATAATGCGCACCACGCGGATAGCTGACATCCTGCCACTGCCCACTACTCGCATTGCCATATTGCTCAAAGCCTTGCAGCAACAAGAAATCCTTAAACCCCGCCTGAGCCAAGCGCCAACCAGCCGTTAAACCTGCAATTCCTCCACCGAGAATCACGGTATCTACACGTCGCTCACTGCTCGGTGTCGGTAACGCCTTACGGCCCCAATCCCGCGCAAAATGATGCCCTTGCTTCATACCACCATCGAGGACTTTGACTGGCAACCACGGCGGAATAATCGACCAAGACGGCCACCGGCATCCAGCCATCAAGCTACTGGCTGCTGCAAAACCTAGGCTGGCATTTAGAAAATTACGACGGTTCATGCACATGACTCAATCGGAAACACGGAATATCCTTTTTTCTATACTTATTCAAAATAAAACCATAATGTTTGTCTCCTTCCCCTTCAAGGGGAAGGTCGGGATGGGGATGGTTTCAGAGAATGAAAGCAAGACCATCCCCATCTAAATCATCCCCCTTGAAGGGGAAGACTTCCAAGCAAAAGCATTGCAAAATACTTCTCACCTGCTAATCAGGACATAGCCCTACAAAACCTACCGAATCACATCACCCCAATCTTGCTGGAAATAATGTACCAACTGTTGATTATTTAGCTCATTCGGCAACACATTCCAGCGCTTCATATCAGGTGGAAAATGAAACATCGCCTCAGTCGTTTCTTTATCCAAAAACGTCATCGGCAAACTGTATTTTGTCGGCGGCTGATAGTTCGGAAACTTAGAACCAATAATAAAACCCCACTCGCCAAATGAAGGCACGAGTGCATGATAAGGCGTGGTATAGAAGCCCGCTTTCTCTAGCGTTGCCGCCACACACCAGAATGAACGCGGCGCATGATAAGGTGAAGTCGATTGCACCACGACCAAGCCATGTTCGGACAAATGCCGCGCCACCAAACGATACATCGGCACAGAATACAACTTCCCTAACCCAAAGTTCGACGGATCAGGAAAATCCATAATAATCGCATCAAACGTATCAGCATTGTTCTCAAGCCAGCGTGCAGCATCATCATTGATCACGGTCGCTCTCGGATTCAGAAACGATTTCTGATTCAATGCCGTCAACTCAGCATTAGTCGAAAATAGCTTTGTCATCGCAGGATCTAAATCCACCAACGTCACATGCTCAATATTTGGGTAACGCAGCACTTCACGCAGCGCCAAACCGTCACCACCTCCGACGATCAACACCCGCTTTGCCCAAGGCATTGTCCCTAAAATCGGATGCACCAATGCTTCATGATAACGATGCTCATCTCGGCTGGAGAACTGCAAATTACCATTGATATAGAGCCGTAAATCATCTTTCCATTTGGTAATGACGAGACGTTGATATTGTGTCGTTTTGGCATAAATCACGGGGTCACCGAACAATACACCTTCAGACCACTTCACCAAGCGATCTGACGCCACAAATGCCCCAAGCAGGATCACCATAGAAAAAATCGTGCGGTTAAACAACAAGCGCATTTTTGGCAATTCATCCCGAAAACGCCAAGCCGTCCACCCCGCAATACCCGCGTTAAATAAACCAAAAAGAAGCCCAGAACGCGCCAAACCTAATTTCGGGGCTAGAACCAATGGAAACAACAACGAGACCGCAAGCGCTCCTAAATAATCGAACGTCAGAACCTTGCTGACCAACTCACTAAATGCAGTCTGACGCTGATTTAAAATCCGCATCACCAACGGAATTTCCATCCCCACCAATATGCCGATAATCAGAACCAACGCATAGAGCACCACTCGAAATGGCATCGACAACCAAGCAAAAACGACAAACAAAAACGTCGCTGACAGTCCACCCACTAACCCTACAAATAATTCAACCTCGATAAATCGTTGTAAAACCTGATCATCCTTAACGTACTTCGACAAATGCGAGCCAATACCCATCGCAAACAGATACGTTCCGATAATGGTCGAAAACTGTAAGATTGAGTCTCCCAGCAAATAACTGGCGAGCGCACCCGTAATCAATTCATACGCCAAGCCACATGACGCAACAACAAAAACGGAAATAATCAGCGAGCGATCAATCGCCAGATGGGGTTTAGATGAATGTGGAGTCATGACAAATCAAATCTGTTCTAGCCAATTACAAATTATCGAAGAATATCAGTATTCATCTAAATACTGGCGGAGTTATTCACAATATCCTCAAATAAAAAATCATGCATTGCGCTTTGGATTGAAAAATTGATTGGCAAAAAAGCCTTTTGACATTGGAAATAACGATCATTGTTGCGACAGAACAGTTCCGATTAACTTATGCACACCACGTCGTTAATGTCACTAACGATGCACTAATTATTTTTACGCCATTCAATATCAGAATGGCCAGTTGCTATAGAAAAGGAATGCTTACATGTCCAGCACACTCGCTCGTCCAATCGATCCAATGATGCCCCGTAAATTATTTAACTCGGATCACGAAGCTTTCCGTGCAACCGCACGCCGCTTCTTCGAGCAAGAAGTTATTCCGAACACCGAACGTTATGAACAACAACAGCACGTTGATCGTGATTTATGGAATAAAGCAGGTGAGCTCGGCCTACTCTGCGCAACCATGCCAGAAGAATTTGGCGGCTCGGGCGTAGATCGTCTGTACAGCATGATTTTGATTGAAGAGCAAGGTTATGCAATGGACTCAAGCTCAGGCATGTCATTGCACTCTGACATCGTTGCAAACTATATCAATAACTTCGGCAACCAAGAACAAAAAATGGCTTGGCTACCCAAAATGGCGACAGGTGAAGTCGTCGCCGCAATTGCCATGACCGAGCCAGGCACTGGGTCTGACTTACAAGGAGTTCGTACAACGGCTGTTTTAGATGGCGATGATTACATCGTTAATGGCTCAAAAATTTTTATTACCAATGGCTACCTCTGTGATATGGCTGTTGTCGTTGTTAAAACGGGCAATACCGAAAAAGGCTCAAACAACTTATCACTACTCATAATTGATGCAAAAAGCGCGGGCTTTACCAAAGGTAAACCACTAAATAAAGTTGGGATGAAAGGTCAGGATACTTGTGAATTATTCTTCGATAACGTGCGCGTACCAAAATCCAATCTACTGGGCATGGAAGGCATGGGCTTCTTTATGCTGATGAAAGAATTGGCATGGGAACGTTTAATTGTCGCAATTATTTGCCAAGCTGGTGCAGAAGCTGCTTTCGCTCAAACCGTCAAATATGTCAAAGAACGCAAAGCATTCGGCAAAACCGTTTCTTCATTCCAAAATACTCGCTTCAAGCTTGCAGAAATGCGCAGCGAAATCGATATGGGTCGCGTCTATGTTGATCGCTGCATGGAACTTCAACTGACCGAAAGCTTGCCAATCGAAGCGGCGGCGGCTGCAAAATACAAGCTCAGTGACATGTTTAGCAAAGTCGTTGATGAATGTGTACAGTTGCATGGCGGCTACGGTTATATGCTGGAATATCCAATTGCTCGCGCGTACATCGACAACCGCGCCAACCGTATCTATGCAGGAACAAATGAAATTATGAAGGAATTAATTTCACGGACTTTGTAATTTGTAGTGGTGATGAAAGAGCCTACCGACATCTTGTTAGTGGGCTTTTTTTTATTTCTAGAAGAATTCATTTGCAGTCATCCACCGAATGTCTGTAATCTCAGCACAATTGCATCAGAATGGAATCTTGGGGGATAACACGAATGCTTTTAAATGAATATTTCATCTGGGTTCTATTCTTTCTCGTTGCGTTTGTTTCGATTTATGGTTATCGCTTACTCAATACCAGCGCACTAAAAGCTTTCGCTAATACAGCTCGGATTCAATCAGACCCAAAATCATTAAAGAAACTGAATAAAGCAATCAGCAAAAAATATCCAAGTGTCATCAGTACACTCATTGGCGCTTTCTTAGGCGTGGCCGTTGTTTTTTCTCTTTATCAATATTTTGAATCAAGCCGAAAAGATACGATTTCAAAATTCCAAGCGATAGCAACTACTGCAATGCAGAATGAATGTACCGCTCACTGCTCTACTTATGGTATTACGCAAAACCAACTCATAGGCCCACAATTAGAACAAGACTGTTGTTATGGCATAAATAGTTATCCAAATTATATTTTTACATGGCAATCCAATAACCCCAAAGTCATTTTAAAAGAAAATTTAGACACTTCTGGTACAAATGCAGTTTGGGTGGGTACTCGCGTTAAAGAAGATATTGAACCTACGATTCTTGTACGCAATGACATGGGGAAAATCATTCAACAAAACCAAAACATCATTGATGACGCATACCAACATGCCCTGACCATCACACCATCAATGCATGGCAGCTTTGCAGTCATTCATTTAATCATTGCACCAAATGGACAAGTCACTCACAGTGATATCATATCAACAGATATCAATAGCGTTGAATTTAAAAACGATCTTCTCAAAACTTTCAGCAATCTGCACTTTAGCTCAGGCAATTTCCAAATCACGTACTACACATATCATTTACAACTGAAACAAAAATCGAGCGTGTAGACATTAGATCTTTATGATAAAAAGTTAACACGCCTTCGTCCTTATAAATCAAAAAGCCCCGCAATCACTTGCAGGGCTTCTTTTCAATCAGGTCTAACTATATTACATATGCGATTTGTTCTTGTCGCGACCTGCACCGATTTTCTTATCCCAACCACCAAATAATTGTTTAAGCTTACGCGTAAATCTACCACGCTTATTCTTTCTCATCTTTTCTTCTTCACTAGTCAACCAAGCAATCTGAATCACACGTCGCTCACCTTCGTAAGGAAGATGACCATGAAACGAATTATCGGAACGCTTAAAAATAGTGAAATTACCATATATTGGTCTTATTTCAGGCACAACAATATCATCAATTCTTTTCAAAAACCTCAAGCAGCCATCACTGGTATCAGGCCAATCGTGATTCATATAAATTAATGCAGTCGCAACTTTAGATTTACTGTCGGTATGGATCGTACCAAAGCGTTTATTAAACAAATGACACAATGTGATTAGCGTTGGATACTGGTGCAAATTCTCAATACCCAGCATATCTCCAACATAATCCGAAAACCCTTTGGAAGTCAGCTCTTCAACAAAAGTATTGATCGAAGGACCACACTCATCTGGATTATAGGGTAAAAAACCTGCTTCTTTATATTTTGGATAATCGCGATCTAACTCGAACTGAGCTTCGTTTGAAAGAATATTATTAGCAAGCACAAAATTAAATGGTTCTTGATGCACTTGGCAAGACTGATCAAAAGCATCTTTTTGAATATATTTAAACATTACCCCAACCTGTTTGTTCTAAGTTTATGGAGATGAAAACCAAAATATACGATCAAATAATCCACTATTATTTTTATAGAATCAATCCTGAATACACTCAGACAAGCTGATTTCTCACACTAACTTACAAATATAAAAAAAGCCTTGTGAATACTCACAAGGCTTTTTTTATTACAACAATAATCTACTACTCAGCGTGCAGATCAATGCGACTAAGATTCAGATTTATTTCTTTTTCTTAGGCCCGATCAGCATACCCATTTGCTTGCCTTCCATTTTTGGCGCTTGCTCAATAATACCAATCTCAGCAACATCTGCTTCGATACGTTGTAATTGTTTGAGACCAATTTCTTGGTGCGCCATTTCACGACCACGGAAACGCAAGGTAATTTTTACTTTATCGCCGTCTTCTAAGAAACGTTCAATTGCACGGAATTTGACTTGATAGTCGCCTTCTTCTGTACCTGGACGAATCTTGATTTCCTTGACTTGGACTTGATGCTGCTTCTTGCGAGCATCTTTTTGCTTTTGTTTAAGATCAAACAAATGCTTGTTATAGTCCATGATCTTACAAACTGGTGGCTCGGCATTAGCAACGATCTCAACCAAATCAAGCTGTGCAGCTTCTGCTGCACTGATTGCTTCAGCGAGAGACACGATACCTTTTTGTTCGCCATTCTCATCGACTAACCGTACTTGTGCGGCTTCGATTTCACCATTAATTGCAGGACGATTGTTTTTTGCGCCCTGCGGACTGCGTGCTTCGGGTTTGTTCACTCTTGCTCCAAAATATGCCTGCCTCGCTCGGCAACGGCGGATTGAACTAACGCCACAAATGCATCTATGGACATTGTTCCTAAATTTTTACCCCCACGTGTACGTACATTGACAGTACCGTCTTCAACTTCACGGTCACCCATGACCAAAAGGTATGGAACACGTTCTAATGTACGTTCGCGGATTTTAAATCCAATTTTTTCGTTTCTCAAGTCACTGATCGCACGAATGCCTTGCTGATTGAGTTTGCTCACGACATCACGGCAAGCATCAGCTTGTCCATCTGTGATGTTCATCACACATGCCTGCACTGGGCTTAACCATGGCGGCATCAAACCTGCGTAATGTTCGATCAGTATACCAATAAACCGTTCAAAACTACCAAGAATTGCGCGATGAAGCATAACTGGATGGTCACGTTGATTATCTTCAGTCACAAAAGATGCATCTAAACGCATTGGCATATTGAAATCGCACTGGATTGTACCACACTGCCAGACGCGCCCTAGACAATCCTTCAGAGAAAACTCAATCTTCGGACCGTAGAACGCACCTTCACCCGGTTGTAAATCCCATTTCAAACCTGCTGCATCCAGCGCATCCGCCAAAGATTTTTCAGCCAGATCCCACAAAGCATCATCACCTACACGTTTTGCAGGACGTGTCGAGAGCTTCATTTGCACATCGTCGAAACCAAAATCTTTATACACAGCCAAAGTCAATGCGATGAAATCAGCAACTTCCTGACCAATTTGCTCTTTGGTACAGAAGATGTGCGCATCGTCTTGGGTAAATCCGCGTACACGCATGATACCGTGCAACGAACCTGATGGCTCATTACGATGACACGAACCAAACTCTGCAAGACGTAAAGGCAGATCACGATAAGATTTCAAACCTTGGTTAAAGACTTGAACGTGACATGGACAATTCATTGGCTTGACCGCGTAATTGCGGTTTTCTGAATGAGTGGTGAACATGTTTTCAGCATAGTTTGCTGCATGTCCTGATTTTTCCCACAATACTAAGTCCACGACTTGTGGAGTTTTGATTTCCAGATAGCCGTTATCTTTTTGAACTTTACGCATGTATTGTTCAAGCACTTGATAGATTGTCCAGCCATTTGGATGCCAGAACACCATGCCTGGCGCTTCTTCTTGCATGTGGAACAAATCTAAGGCTTTACCAATTTTGCGATGATCGCGTTTTTCTGCTTCTTCGATACGAGTGATGTAGGCTGCAAGCTGCTTTTTATCCGCCCATGCAGTGCCATACACACGCTGGAGTTGTTCATTTTTCGCATCGCCGCGCCAGTATGCACCAGACAACTTGGTCAGTTTAAATGCTTTCAAAAAACGTGTATTTGGCACGTGTGGACCGCGACACATATCGACGTATTCTTGGTGATAATACAGTCCCATCGCGGTTTCATTTGGCATGTCTTCAATCAGACGCAACTTGTAATCTTCGTTGCGTGATTGGAATACTGAAATCGCCTCAGCACGCGGTGTCATTTTTTTAATGACATCGTAATCTTGATCGATCAACGACTTCATGCGTGTTTCGATTGCCGCAACATCATCTAATGTAAATGGTTTTTCGCTATAAATGTCATAGTAAAAGCCTTCTTCAATCACAGGACCAATTACCATCTTCACATCTGGACGCAACTGTTTTACCGCATGACCGAGCAAATGCGCGCAAGAGTGGCGAATGATTTCTAAGCCCTCTTCATCTTTTGGCGTGATGATTTGCAGTGTTGCATTTTCGGTAATGAGATCAGAAGCATCGACGAGTTTGCCGTTGACACGACCTGCGAGAGTAACCTTGGCTAATCCTGCGCCAATACTTTGGGCAACATCCATGACCGACACGGCTTGGTCAAATTGTTTTTGGTCGCCATTCGGCAATGTGATGATGACAGGAGAATTAGGAATTGAAGTTTGAGACATGACAATAGATCCTTGGGGAGTGATGGCCTGTACGAAAGGTCATATCACCGCGAGATAAAAAACGTGATATAAAAATACGGAAGCCGACGACTTTAGCAAGTTTTGGATAAAAAGTCATGTTTTAAGCATCACTTAAGTTCAAAATTTACGGAATCTTTTCAGGTTCAGCATGGCAATCAAAAACATCCTTGAATTATCATTTCCAACTCGGCCTGTACATCATCCAATGCTAAAGTACTGCGAGCTGCACGGCACATGGCCACAGTCCCCTCAATCGATGAAACGATCAGATTTGCTAGACGTAAGGCTCTCATTTCTGACATACCATCCTTTTGTAAGGATGCCGCAAGAATCTGTTGCCAATCCTTAAAAATAGCATCAGCCATATCAAGTAGTTGTCGTTCAGCTTCTGGATAGGGGTTACCATCTTCACCAATGTATTGTTCAACTGCAACTGCCAAGACTGGGCATCCCGCTTCAAAATGACTACTTTCCAGAATTTGACGCCAAAAACCAATGAACAGATTAAGCCCTTTCAGTGTGCTTTGCTCACTCATCAATTGCCGTAACGGCACAGTCACCTCTTGACCTGCTAATGTCACCGCTTCTGTAACGAGCTGTAGCTTCCCATTTGGAAAGTGATGCCTGATCGACCCTCGCGGTGTATCAGTGTGTCGCACTACCTCTCGCACACTCGTGGCATTCACACCTCGCCTACGGATTAAATCCATAGCACCAGCCACCATCTTGCTTCGCGTTCCAGTCTTCATTGTGTCTGACCACTCCAAACAAATCGCTTGACTATGTCATATAGCATAATTTAGCATATGTAAATTATGGCGTGCGGCATATAAATAATGTGCCACCTATACTGTTCTATAGACAGCTACCATTCTATAGACTTAAAGGCATAAGGCAGTCGTTCATGGATTTCCCAGTAAAACTATACAAAGCTCTCATCTGGTTAACATTGTATGCTTCAGCACTACATTTTTTCGACAACGTTTATTTCTTTAACCAGTATCCAGAACCTGCTTGGTTGACGGCACCACTTGTTGCCATGCTTTGGATTCCCATAGCATTGTTGGCGCATCGAGCGGTAGATTGTATATACACTGGAAAAATGAAAGATAGTTACGCATTGATTCACTCTTTTGTCTCCGCCAACTTCCTTTCACTGGGACATTATTTTTTCGAAAGCCCTTCAGCAATCCTCCCTCGCATTAATCATGTGATATTCCTACAGGTAGCAATGGCTAGTGTGCTTTTCCTCTATACCCTTTGGCTGCAATACTCCCGATCCCCAGATACTTTTCGGTTTGCACGGAGAGTCTGGCTAGAAAATATCATGATCACTTTCATTGCCGCTTGTGTATTCGAGTACTTCTGGCCATCACATTGGGACAATTGGTGGTATTCGTAGGCAGTGTAATGAAAGAAGAAACCTACAACAAGTTGCTCATCAGATTAGCCATACTGGCACCGCTATTACTCATCGCTCTTAGTAAATGGCAATACTCCTTGAATGACTGGTATATACCTCTAAATAAGGATACCAAATCCTACTTTAGTGAAAATTTAGCACAAGATGTGCGTATCCTGCCTGACCTCAGACAAGGTCACGATGTCACATTATTTTTTATCTCAGATACGAATTGTCCTTGCACAAGAGCAGCGTTAAATATTCTACGCACCGCAATTGATCAAACTAGTCGGAAAGATTTACACCTTATTGTCGTAGATATAAACGATCAAATAGCACAAAGTTCGGCGTGGATGCGTGTTTTACAACAAATCCCCGCTACACCAACGTTACTTGTCATCGAAGGTCACAGATTGGTATACGGAGGCCCTGTCAACTCAGGCAGCATGTGCTCGGCAAATATATTAAAAATTCTAGGTCTATCTGTTTTGCAATCCACACCTCAAAAGCCTGTGATCAACTGGTTACAAGCAGGCTGTTATTGTCCGCTAAAACGCACTATTTCAAAAACATTAAGTACCTAAAATAGGTGAAATTCGCAAGCACATTGAGTATTGATTAATACCTATATCAATAATCTGGCAATCAATACACAGCGTTAATAAGGCCTAGATATGAGAATCTCACGACGAACTATTATTTACTGTATGATCATAAGTCTATTGATAACGGCTCTGGTGCTGGCATATATCTGGAGCGCACCTTATCGTCTTAAACGAGAAATTGCTCAACGTTTGCCTATCAACTCGAGAATAAACGGAGATTTCATACTACCATCTACCACAGGTTCAAAATTGTCCTTGCAACAATTACACGGCAAAGTGGTATTGCTGACATTTGGGTTTACCGCCTGCGCTGATGTTTGTCCCTTGGGGCTCATTCGACTACATAAAGTGATTGAACGGTTAGGGAGAGATGCTAATGGTTTACAGGTAATTTTTGTGTCATTTGATCCAAACCGTGATACACCATATCTTGCTCGGTATATACAGCACTTTGACCCTTCCATTATCGGAGTCACGGGCAGTGAAGAGGAAATTGATGACATAACAACAAGATATGGTGTTGTGTACATCAAAGAAAAGACAAAGACTAAAGGCTATAACTTTACCCATAATGGCTATATTTACTTGCTTGACCAACAAGGACATGTCCGTAAAATTTATGAGGTTAATGCACCAGTAAAAGAAATTATTAATGACGTACATCTGCTGCAAAAAGAAAGCGCTTTAGCAGATCATTAATATCAACGAATTAGATTTTTATTGTTCAGATAGTAACAGGATCTTTCAATTTGAATCATCAATATGAAAGATCACTCCATGAAGAAAAGTTGACTAGGCAAAAAAATTGCCCAGTCTAGTCTGCTTAAAATGCGAAAGCATCAGCATCCATTTGTAGAACAACATCAGCCCCTGTTTCCAATAGTTCAAGATGTGTATGAACACGTGGCAAGATCTTTTTGAAATAAAACTGTGCAGTCTGTACTTTTGCTTGATAAAACGCTGCATCTGGAGGATTGAGCTTTAATTTATCAAGTGCCACTTTGGCGGACCAAGCCCAAATATAAGCCATGGTGACGTAGCCTGAGAAATAGGTGTAATCTACGGCAGCAACACCTACCTCATCAGGGTTCATCATTGCGCGCATCGCAATTCTCATTGTGAGATCACCCCAAGTTTTATTGTGCTGACTCAGTGGTTTCACAAACTCACTCATTGACGTGTCCGCTTCATTAGCTTGACAAAACTTGTGAATGATTTTAGTGAAATCCATCAGCAACTGTCCTTTGGACTGAAGTACTTTTCTGCCAAGGAGATCAAGAGATTGAATCTCTGTAGTACCTTCATATAAACAGGCAATTCGGGTGTCACGCACAATTTGCTCCATACCCCATTCACGGATATAGCCATGCCCTCCGTAAATTTGTACACCATGTTTTGCAGCTTCAGATCCCATCTCGGTTAGAAATGCCTTGGCAATTGGAGTCAGAAGACTCATCATTTCGTCAGCACGTTTACGCGGCTCTTCGTCTGTCGAGCTTTGAACAATATCAGCTTGCATTGCAAGCCAATACACTAATGCTCGACCACCTTCCGAGAATGCTTTTTGTGTTAACAGCATTGTGCGAACTGCGGGATGAACAATGATAGGGTCTGCTTCTTTTTCTGGTGCTTGGGGAGCAGATAAAGCTCGCATAGCTAACCGCTCTTTTGCATACTTCAGAGCTCCTTGGAAAGCGCCCTCAGCTGAGCATACTCCTTGGACTGCAGTACCAATTCTAGCCTCATTCATAAACGTAAACATGCAGTGGAGGCCTTTGTTGGGTGGGCCAATGAGATAGCCCGTTGCACCATCAAAACTCAATGCACATGTAGCTGACGCCCGAATACCCATTTTATGTTCAACAGTAGTACAAATCACATTATTGCGATCACCAATATTTCCCTGACTATCAGGCACAAACTTCGGTACGATAAAAAGAGAGATCCCCTTGGTGCCTTTAGGTGCATCTGGCAGACGTGCAAGCACAATATGTACGATGTTCTCCGCCATATCGTGATCACCAGCAGAGATAAATATTTTGTTACCAGTAATCCGATAAGTTCCATCATTTGCTGGTTCAGCCTTAGTCCGGATAAGACCAAGATCAGAACCTGCATGCGATTCAGTTAAGCACATAGTGCCAGTCCATTCGCCAGAGATCAGCTTAGGCAAATAAATTGCTTTTTGATCATGTGTGCCGTGAGCTTCAACTGTTTTAGTCGCGCCATGTGAAAGTCCTGGATACATGCCCCATGACCAATTTGCCGTGCCATTCATCTCACCGAGAACAATACCTAATGATAAAGGCAGACCTTGCCCTCCATATTCCGTTGGAGCCGCAATAGAGCCATTCCCCAGAGCAACATATTTAGCATATGCCTCTTTGAATCCAGTTGGTGTTATTACATTACCGTCTTCAAGGCGACACCCTTCTTCGTCACCAATGCGATTTAAAGGTGACAGTTCTTCTTCAGCGAATTTAGCGCCAGCTTCAATAACACTGTCGATTAACTCACGACTCATCTCTGAATAGGCTGGTATAGCATTGTAATGTGGCGTGATATTTAAGAGCTCATGCAATGCAAATTGAATATCCCGGATAGGAGCTCGATACTGGAGCATAATAGTTACCTTAATATAGATATTGACTTAATAGGAATGAGTCAGCCATATGGCGATGATTTATTCATCGCCATGGGCATCGTTATGATTTTTGCTGGGTTATTTAGAGAACTTCAAATACAGCAGCAGCGCCCATGCCACTACCAACACACATCGTAGTGCACACTAACTTTGCACCACGACGTCGACCTTCGATCAATGCATGACCTGTAATACGTTGTCCCGTAACACCATAAGGATGACCGATAGCAATAGCTCCGCCATTGACATTCAATCGCTCATTAGGAATCCCTAGATGATCTCGGCAATAGAGTACTTGGACAGCAAATGCCTCGTTTAGTTCCCAAAGATCAATATCCTCAACCTTTAGCCCGAGTTTTTTTAATACTTTGGGAATGGCGAACACGGGACCAATACCCATTTCATCAGGTTCACAACCTGCAACAGCAAATCCGAGAAAACGCCCCAATGGCTGCAAATTATGGCGTTCCGCATAGGACTCGCTAGCAAGTACACATGCGCCTGCACCATCTGAAAACTGACTTGCGTTACCAGCTGAAACGACGCCACCAGACATGGCTGGACGGATCAATGAAAGAGATTCTTTGGTCGTACCTTCGCGAGTTCCTTCATCTTGAGAAATCGTAACCGTTTTTGTACGCATTCCCAATTTGAGGTCAGCAATACCAGCTACGACAGTGATCGGAGAAATTTCATCATTAAAAAGTCCTGCAGCTTGGGCTGCACATGCTTTTTGCTGACTGGCAGCACCATATTCATCCATTGCGTCACGACTAATTTTGTATCGAGATGCAACTTGTTCAGCAGTTTGCAGCATGCTCCAATAGATCTCTGGCTTCATTGCTTGCAATGATGGATTTAACAGCATGTGCGTGTTCATATTGTTTTGCACACATGAAATGCTTTCCACACCACCAGCAACGAATACATCAGCTTCGTTTGCGATAATGCGTTGAGCAGCAACAGCAATTGCTTGCAGACCAGAAGAGCAGAAACGATTAAGAGTCAATCCTGATACAGAGACGGGCAGCCCAGCAAGAATTGCTGACTGACGAGCAACATTAATTCCTGTAGCACCTTCAGGGTATGCACACCCTAGTACGACATCATCAATATCATCGCCATTGATTCCTGCGCGCATCACCGCTTGTTGAATGGTATGAGCGGCTAATGTCGCTCCATGGGTCATATTAAACGCACCCTTCCAGCTTTTAGCGAGAGGAGTACGTGCAGTTGAAACAATCAGGGCATTGGTCATGGTAGTTTGTCCGTGAAAGCGTAATTAGTTGATGCCAGATTCAGGCGTCACCGAATCGCTTGTAGTTATCTGAAAGTTGCTGTAAGAGTGCTGCTGGGTGCCAAAAAGAAGGGTCTGCATGCGGATTAGTTGCAAATCGCTTCATGCTGGAGACAACCTCATTCAATCCAATTTCATTGGCATATTGCATTGGGCCACCACGCCAGACAGGAAAGCCATAACCAAGGATGTAGACCATGTCGATATCGCTCGCTCTTGCAGCAATTCCCTCATCAAGAATTCGTGCACCCTCATTCACCAGCGCATAGATCAAACGTTCAACAATTTCTTTGTTAGAAATCTTACGTGGAGTAATTCCAATTTCCTGACGGTGTGCGTTTATCTCAGAGGTCATGGTTTCACTGACGATAGGATCACGACGTCCTGATATATAGTCATACCAGCCAGCACCAGATTTCACCCCATGCCGTCCAAGCTTGTACAGTCGATTTCCAATCTGGCTATATCTCAGTTCAGGACGCTCAACTGCGCGTCGTTGGCGAATAAACCAGCTAATATCGTTCCCTGCCATATCTGCAACTTTATACGGCCCCATTTGCATACCAAACGCTTCCATAGCTTTGTCGATTTGTTGCGGGCTAGCTCCTTCATCGATCAGAAAACCGCCTTGACGCAACAACTCCTCAATCATGCGATTGCCAATAAAACCATCACAGACACCAGAAATTACCGCAGTTTTACGGATTTTCGTCGCTACAGCCAACACAGTTGCCAAAACATCTGGTGCAGTCAAGTCGCCACGAACAATCTCTAGAAGCTTCATGATATGAGCAGGACTGAAGAAGTGGAGACCAACCACGTCTTGCGGACGTTTAGTAAATTGAGCAAGTTTATTCAGGTCGAGCATACTGGTGTTACTAGCCAAAATAGCACCGGGTTTGGCGACTCGATCCATCTGCTGTAGCACTTTTTCCTTAATTGACATATCTTCAAAGACTGCTTCGATGATTAAGTCAGATTCAGAAAAATCGTCATAACTGAGTGTGGGTGTTAGTAGCGACATTCGTGTTTCGAGCTTATCTTTACTGAGCTTACCTTTGGCAACTTGTGCCGTGTAAGTCTTTTGAATAGTGGCAATACCCTTATCCAAAGATTCCTGCTTAACTTCCAATACAGTCACAGGAATGCCTGCGTTTAGGAAGTTAATCGCAATGCCTGTACCCATTAAACCTGCACCGACAATACCAACTCTTTTGATGTCTCGTAGCTTGGGAATATCTCCCTTGCCATCTTTAAGATCAAGTTTGACTGCCGCACGTTCGGCAAGAAATAGGTGTTTTAGTGCGCGAAATTCTGAGGATGCAGCCAAAGCTAGAAAATTTTTGCGCTCAATTTCTATGCCTTCATCAAAACTCTTTGCTGTTGCTGCTTCCACGCAAACGACGCATAATTTTGCAGCCTCGCTTTTTGGATATGCCGCTGCAATAGCAGTCTTTACGAAGTGAAAATATCCTTCACAGTTTGCATGTTTGGCTTTCAAATTTCTAAGCTTGGGGAACTCAATTCTTTCAACGCATTTTTTGGCAGCCTCTTGCGCCATCTCAACAGCTTCGTTAAGTAAGGTATCTGTTGATACTGACAACCGATCAATTAACTTTTGATCAGGAATAGCATACAAAACATCCGCAGAAACAGTTTCTCCCGATACAATCATGTTTAACGCAGTTTCAACATCTATCGCACGTGGCAAACGTTGTGTACCACCAGCACCGGGTAAAATACCAAGACGGACTTCAGGGAAAGCGAATTTACAACCAGAAGCAGCCACGCGGTAATGACATCCCAGAGCAACTTCAAAACCTCCACCCATACAAACTGAGTGAATTGCAGCGACGACGGGTTTGCTTGATTGCTCCAGTGCAGCAATTAAAGTCCATGCTGTCGGCTCAGCTAAAGCGTCTGGTGTATCAAATTCGTTGATATCAGCACCACCACAAAAGGCTTTTCCATCTCCAGTTAAAACGATTGCTGATACCTCAGGATCTTGTTCGGCAGACCTTAAGGCATCCATCGTTTTAAGCCGCATTGGATATGACAACGCGTTTACAGGTGGATTGCTCATTGTGATAATGGCAACATTCGATTGCGTTATATATTTTTGGGTCATAGATCCCACCTCAAATTTAAGCTTGGTTTAACGAGTTAGCGCACCAAATAAAAACCGCAAAACAGAGCAACTAATCCTGCTGGAATCGCCACTAGCGAAATATTGTCAATGACACGTGAATAGCGAACCAGAGATTCAAAATCACGTTTGTTTGCTGCCAATTTCCTCTTGAGAATAGGATATAGACAATAAATATTGCCACTTACAGCTATCGAGCCTGCGATAACTTTCAGTAGATAGAGTCCACTTAATTTACTGGGATCAAGCATCATGAGCCCTGTAATTAAGACGACAGCAAAAGCAGGCATTTCCAAAAACATATCTATCTTGAAGTGAATATCTGCCACCGTGTAACCGTGGTCTCGGTTGCGCGTACGCCCTTGCTCCAGAATGAACTCAACCCCTAGCACACCAAACCAGAATGCGACTGCGAAGAGATGGATGCTAAGCAATAGTGAAGGAGACATTATTTAGTCCTCATGCTTGTCAGGTTATTAATAAAAGAGTCAACTCGCTTTGAGGCCAGTGAAACACTGGCCCCCCCTCTTGTAGATATTATTAGCAACCTTTGAAAACGGCTGGGCGGCGCTGCATAAAGGACATTACGCCTTCTGATGCATCTTTGGTCACCATCAGCTTTTTGATTTGTGGCACTAATTCAGCAAAAGAAGCTTGTTGGCCTTTTTCAAGTGCGAGACGCGCAGAAGCAAGGGTTGCAGCCACGCCTAATGGAGCTTGTGCAGCTATCGTTTCTGCAATGGCAATCGCTCGAGATAAAACTTGATCCGCAGGAACAACCTCTTGAGCAATACCAATGCGATAAGCTGTTGCTGCATCGAATTCATCGCCAGTCAGCAGATAACGCATTGCATTACCCCAACCAGATATAGCTGCCCAACGCTGATTTGCGCCACCGAATGGGAAAATGCCACGCTTGACTTCAATTTGAGCCATGACAGCATTATCGGCAAGAATGTTGATATCAGAAGCAAGCATTAATTCAATGCCTATTGTTAAGCAAAGACCTTGAACGGCACAAAGCATTGGCTTGGTACGGCTTTTACCATGGACACCTAGTGGGTCATAGGCTCCTTCAAGAACAATACCCTCTTTACCGCTCATTGCTGGTGCAACATCCATCAGATCCAATCCAGCGGTAAAACTTTCTCCGTGGGCAAAAATGACCGCCGCACGTAACTCAGGATCTGCTTCATATTCACCAATCGCGGCAGATAGCTCACGCAACATTGATAACGTGAATGCGTTCTTCTTTTCAGGGCGATTTAGACCTATCAAAAAGACATGACCACGTTTTTCACGAGTGATAACAGCGTTTGTAGATTGGGACATGATAATCTCCGATTGTTAAGTTCCTGAATGGAACTGTAGTGGTTACAAAAATGAGGTTCGCCTCATTCATAAAAAAACACTAATTAGGACTGTAGATCAGTTCGATGTATCGACTTTATTTGAACTTGAGCAAGCTCTACTGTTTCTTACCAAAGTCAAAAGCAAAATAACTGACGTAACGCAATTGCCCATTGATGCGTAAATGTGAACATGTCAGATACAGCCCTGGGCGCATTTCTACCAATTCATCATGGTAACGACGCACCCACCAAGGGTTATCGGATCGATCGTGATCTAATAATATAATGTCGCGGTCACTAAAAACTGAACGCGTCTTACGGGCAGTGAAGCGGTAGCGACGAAATTCAAATGGACCTATACCGAGCCTATTAATTCCACTAATACGATCCTGCCCAGCTAGCTGAAAAACTTTTCCACGCCATATACGCATTCTTTCGAACCAACTAGGGTCAAGAATTAACCCCTCTGCAATGCCATTAAGATCAGAAATATCTGGGCATCGACCATTGGAATGAACTTGACGTAAACGACGCAAATCTAACGCCGACAAGGCTTCAAATGAATCTGGTAATGTCAGCACATTTTTCATCATGGTCTTCCCACTTTAAGCGACACGGTTGTTTGTCATTTTTGCCCATAGAATAATGTTCATTACCATAATGATCATTACGGTAATGAACATTATTCTATGAGATAAGTCTTGTCAATAGATGAGTATCTACCGAGGAGTGCATTTTGCTTGACTGTAAAGTCACAATGATTCAGTAGAAGATAAATTTGCCTTATGGCAAACACTTCCAAATTTTGGCTAATAAATGTAGAATAATGTTCATTATGGTAATGATCATTATTTTATGGTGTTCCCATTACTTCTTCTGAAAATGCTGAGAATCTATTATGCGATATTCTCCTGAATACAAAAGTGCTGCCAATGCAAAGCTGATTGAAGCAGGTGGAGCACTTGCCAAAAAATCTGGCTTTAGCAATACCGGTATGATGGCTTTTGCCAATGCTGCTGGCGTCACAACAGGAGCGTTTTATAGTCAATTTGGATCTAAGGCCGATTTTTTGTATGCCATAGTTGACCATGAGTTATCACGCACCATTGAAGCATTTAAAGGCAAAACGGGAAAAGAACTGGAACGCACAATCTCTTGGTATTTAAGTCCAGAACATGCTGCTCACCCTGAGCATGGCTGCCCAATACCCTCATTGGGCGCAGAAATTGGACGAGCTGACGATGCAACTCGAAAGCGTTTCGAAGAGTTGGTCGGTAACCTTGTAAGTTCTATAGAAGCTGGGACAACAGATCGAGCACAAGCTTGGGCATTGTTAGCACAATCCGTTGGCGGAATGATACTCGCAAGAGCTGTAGCGAGTCAGGAGGCTCAAGAGGAAATCTTGGGGGCTATCCAAGCTGTTGGGATGAAAAATCTGGTTAATCATGAAAAAACTGCATAAGCAGACTAAGCATCAGATCCATTGATTGACCACTAAATATTAGATGCCGCCTAGGCTCATCGCATGCTTTAGACAAGAGCAGAGAATCGTATGATTACAGAAAGCACTCTAACAGCTGAAAAAGGTATTGGAATATCCTATCCTTTTAGCACTAAACCTGAAGATGGGCAGATCGTTGCAGTAGCATCTGGTGTCTATTGGGCACGTTTGCCTTTGGGTGGAACATTAGCTCATATCAACATCTGGGCAATAGAAGTAGAAGATGGATGGGCCATTGTCGATACGGGTTTATATACTGAAGCTACGATAGCTGTCTGGGAGAGATTACTTATCGAAGGTCTCCGTAATAAACCAGTTAAAGCAATCTATGTGACCCACATGCACCCCGACCACGTTGGCATGGCAGGATGGTTACAGCGTCGTTTTGGCTGCCGTTTTCATATGACAGCACTGGAATATATGAATTGCCGTGTATTAACTAACGATACAGGTAAGGAAGCTCCCGATGCAGCCATCACATTTTATCGTAGTGCTGGCTGGGATGAAGATGCTATAGCAAATTATCGTAAGCGGTTCGGTGGCTTTGGTCGTGTGATCTCTGAGCCACCAGAGAGTTATTTCCGTTTGCGTGACGAAATGTCTTTACAAATAGGTACTCACAGCTGGACTGTCCTGATCGGTTCTGGTCATTCTCCTGAGCATGCTTGCCTGTATAGTTCAGAGCTTGGACTACTAATTTCAGGAGACCAAGTGTTACCTCGTATCTCCTCTAATGTATCAATATATCCCACCGAACCAGAGGCAAACCCTCTGGATGATTGGTTAAAATCACTAACAAAGGTTAAGGAAATTGTACCCGATAACGTACTAGTACTTCCTTCGCATAATGAACCGTTTTATGGTTTACATGCCCGTATTGAAACTCTAGTCGATGGACATTTGACTAGTCTAAATCATCTACAAGATATCTTACAACAGCGCCAACGAGCTATTGATGTTTTCCCTGCACTATTTCATCGTAAGATTGGCATAGACCCTGTTACTTTAAGTCTTGCAACAGGTGAAGCGCTTGCTCATATTAACTATCTTATTGCGAAGAGTTTGGTCACAATTGAGGTCGATACTGACGATATCAAGTGGTATTCAGCAATGACGTCATAAGCGATTCTTAGTTACTGAGGTTGCAGGCAGATTCTAGCTACGACAGATTAATGTAAAAAATTTACTTTGCCCGATTGCATAGTTTTTCGCTTAATGACCATAAGCCTGCTAAGGGTTCCTTGCCAAATTAATTTCCGGCGAGAACAAACCAAACTATCGCCAACTAATGCAAAAATATTTTCCTGATTTACTCTTCACTCTAAATACGGAATATCTCAATACAATCAGGACAATAGCACGTAGTTCAAGTAGAAACGCTCGTGCCTCACCCTCCTCTCAAAATTAATCATCGTTTGAGCCACCTTTGCCACTCGTCGGAATAAGAATAATTCCTATCTAACACAGCATTGACATTTGAGAATAATTATCAATAATAGAGTTATTCCCGTTTAAGACTTTATCCAAGTTGAAACGTTAGGAATAGCTCATAAGGAAAAGAGCTCCAAACTTAACCAGTTTAGAATCTTAGAGACCTCATTATGTACGTTTGCCTCTGCCGTGGTGTGACTGACAAAGCAATCAAACAAGCCGTTGAAAATGGCTGTGATTCTTTTCGTGAAGTACGTGACGAATTAGATGTCGGCACATGCTGCGGAATGTGTGTACCTGAAACACGTCAATTGATTGATGAAACGTTGGCGAAACTGGCGGGAAGTATTTCTACTGCTGCGTAAAGGTTTGACTCTTCATAAAAAAGCTCAGTCTGTATCACTGAGCTTCGAATCTGCTTTTTAATAGTAAAACGCTTACTCTTCCAACGCTGGCACCTTACGCGGTCTTCCCTCATCATCAACACCGACAAACGTAAAAATTCCATCCGTCACTTTCAGAACATCCAATTTGTCGTCGTGAATTTCCCAGACTTCAACCAACATCTTCATGGATGACGTGCCGACACGAAGCATCTTGGTGTAGCAAGCCAAAATACTGCCCACTTTGACTGGTGAACGAAACACAACATTCTCAATAGAAACCGTCACCACACGACCCTTAGAATGCAAGCGTGCATAGACCGCACCTGCCAAGTCCATTTGTGACACCAGCCATCCACCAAACACATCACCAGACCAATTGGTATCGGCTGGCATTGCGATCGTCTGCATTGATAAATTACCAGCTGGCTGGCTACCAGTTGTATTTGCAATTAAATTCCGAGTTGTATTAACCATCATTCAGTCCTTCGAAAATATTTGGTCGATTCTGCGATTTTCAGCATTGAATTTCAATGTATTTCTCTAACTTAATAAGAACTCCTATTTCAAATCTTTCACATGAATTCACCCGTACGTTTCAAACGTGCACACCATCAAAAGGAATTAAAGACAATAGAAGATAAATAAAACAATCTAAAACTCATCATTACAAAAAAGCTTCATGAGTAATGTAAAACAAAATCAAGCCATCTATTTTTTGACACTTCACCACCATAAAGACAATCAAACTGACGAAAGTCATGTGCTTTTATGACAAAGTCTTTATGTTCTCACCGCTAATCTGAACACCTCTGACAAAATACGCTTTATGTTTGAGCACATGATTTAGAAATCTTTTAGGATGACGACGATGAAACAAACTTTGAATAATTTTTCGCATAAGACTTTGGCATTGACAATTTTGACTGCACTAAGCCTTCCTGCTTTTGCAAATACAGCAGATGTTGCTGCAGGTGTTGATGCATCAGCAAACATCAATGCAGATGCCGCAACCTCAGTAGTAACACAATCGACAAAACACGCAAAACATCTTGCCGCAAAGAAAATCTCTCACGCAAAAACGACTACAGCAGAAGGAGTCACTGATGCAAAAGAAGATGTTGCAGCTAAATTGACAAATGCACATGAAGCTACCGCGGCAAAACTTGCAAATGCTAAAGGCGCTGCATCAGCAAAATTAAGCACAGCCAAAGAAGTAGTCGGCACAAAAATCAGTACATCTAAAGAGTCCACCCAAGCAACTGTTAGCGCAGCTAAAGATGCCGCAACACACACTTTAGCATCTGGAGTCTCAGGTGCTACTTCAACCGTAGAACGTGTTGGTTCATCCATCCCAACTCATGTTGGCGCTGGTGTTTCAGGGAATGTTGATACACAAGTATCCCCATCGCACCTCTCTCTAGGGACTTCAGGATCTGGTTCAATCAAGCTACCTTAATTTAGCTCAGCCATAAAAAACGGACGCTGATTAGCGTCCGTTTTTTAGCGATGATTTGTTATATCAAGCCATGCCTTTGTCTTTCAAAACTTGCAACATGGTTGAACCGAGTTCAGCAGGGCTACGGGTATAAGCCATACCTGCTTTTTCAAACGCAGCGAATTTCTCTTCAGCAGTACCTTTACCACCAGAAATAATCGCACCCGCATGACCCATACGTTTGCCTTTCGGTGCTGTCACACCAGCGATATAACCGACAACTGGCTTGGTCACGTTCGATTTGATGTATTCAGCAGCTTCTTCTTCCGCAGAACCACCGATCTCACCGATCATGATGATCGCATCAGTTTTAGGATCATCTTGGAAAAGTTTCAACGCATCAATTTGGTTCATACCAGGAATTGGATCACCACCGATACCGATACAAGTTGATTGACCTAAACCAAGTTTAGTGGTTTGCGCCACTGCTTCGTATGTCAATGTACCTGAACGAGAAATAATCCCGATACGACCTGGCAAGTGGATGTGACCCGGCATAATACCGATTTTACATTCACCTGGGGTAATCACGCCTGGGCAGTTTGGACCAACAAGACGAGCACCGTTACCATAAGTTTCCAGATAACGTTTAGCTTTCAGCATGTCGAGAGTTGGGACACCTTCGGTGATCACCACAATCAATTTCACACCAGAATCTACAGCTTCAACGATAGAGTCGAGCACAAATGGTGCTGGTACATAGATCACAGTTGCATCAGCTTGGGTTTGATCAACCGCTTCACGCATGGTGTTGAATACAGGAAGATCTAAGTGAGATGTACCACCTTTACCTGGTGTTACACCACCAACAACTTTAGTGCCATAAGCAATTGCTTGCTCAGAGTGGAATGTACCGTTTTTACCAGTAAAACCTTGTACCAATACTTTAGTATCTTTATTGATTAATACGCTCATTGTGATGCTCCTTAGGCTTTTACTGCTGCAACGACTTTCACTGCTGCATCAGCAAGACCATCGGCAGGAATGAGGGTTAAACCAGAATCACGCAGTAATTGTTTGCCCAATTCGGCATTGTTGCCTTCGAGACGCACGACCACAGGTACAGTTACGTTGACTTCTTTGACCGCAGCGATAATTGCTTCAGCAATCATGTCACAGCGCACGATACCACCGAAGATGTTGATCAATACGCCTTGTACAGAGCTTTCAGACAAGATCAATTTGAATGCTTCAATCACGCGTTCTTTAGTTGCACCGCCACCAACATCAAGGAAGTTAGCTGGTTGACCACCGTACAGCTTGATGATGTCCATGGTTGCCATCGCAAGACCCGCACCATTGACCATACAGCCAATGTTACCTTCGAGTGCAACATAGTTGAGTTCATGCTCAGAAGCTTTCAATTCGAGTTCGTTTTCTTGCGATTTATCACGCATAGCCAAAATTTCTGGCAAGCGATACAACGCATTCGAATCGATACCAATTTTTGCATCAACTGCAAGAATGTCGCCGTTTTCACGAACTGACAATGGGTTGATTTCAAACAAAGCAAAGTCGTTTTCAACAAATGCTTGATAAGCAGCAACCATCAACTTAACGAATTGATTGATTTGCTTGTCTTTCAAACCCAATTGGAACGCAACATCGCGCGCTTGGAATGGCTGTAAGCCAACCAATGGATCAACTGTGGTTTTGATGATTTTTTCTGGAGTTTCTTCTGCAACTTTTTCGATCTCCACGCCACCTTCAGTTGATGACATGAAAGTCACGCGACGACTTGAGCGATCTACAACTGCGCCCAAATACAACTCACGAGCAACAGGATAAACGTCTTGGCAAACCAATACGCTATTGACTGGCTGACCATTTGCATCAGTTTGATAGGTCACTAAGTTTTTGCCAATCAAATCTTTAGCGATTTGAGCTGCTTCAGCTGCGCTCTTAGCAATCTTCACGCCGCCAGCTTTACCACGACCACCCGCATGAACTTGTGCCTTGATGACAGCAAAGTTGCCAATTTGTTCAAATGCTGCTGCTGCCTCTTCAGGCGTGGTTGCTACGATACCTTCCTGAACTGGAAAACCGTATTTCTTGAGCAGGGCTTTCGCCTGATATTCATGTAAATTCATTGAGATACCTAACCGAGTTATCGTTGGTTAATTGAAATACGTCATTACTGGCGATCAATCTTTAAATCAACATTGACCGCCAATAATCATGCATCTTACATATTAAGGTGATTTCTACGGATGTAGAGACCACCCTCCTATTTCTACAGAACTTCTATTACAGAAAATGACTGCAATATTAAGATTTACGCTTACGCTGAATTGCATGGATCGCACGACCATCCACTGCCAAAGCAGCTTCATGGACAACTTCAGACAAAGTTGGATGAGCAAACGTCATCAACTGCAAATCTTCGATGCTAGATACAAACTCTAGAGAAATCATACCTTGATGGACGATATCACCAGCATTTGCACCAATCACATGCATGCCGAGCAGACGATCAGTTTTTGCATCTGCAACAAACTTCACAAAACCTTGGTTATCGCCAGATGCAAGTGCACGACCATTCACAGCAAACGCGAATTGACCTGTTTTGACTTCATGGCCTTTGGCAATTGCCGCTTCTTCACTCAGACCGACCCATGCAATTTCAGGGCTGGTATAGATCACGCTAATGATCGTATCGTAATTGATTTGAGCTGCATGACCATGAATACGTTCAACCGCCATCACGCCCTCTTCCATCGCTTTATGAGCAAGCATTGGACCGCGAACCAAATCGCCGATTGCATAAACGCCTTCAACCGAAGTTAGACATTGATCGTTGACATCAACCAGACCACGTTCAGTCAATTTAATGCCGCTGTCTTCAGCCAGCAGACCTTCCGCATAAGCTTTACGGCCAACACACACAATTAGCTTATCAAAGACTTGAGTTTTGTCTTCGCCGCCTTGGTTGTAGCTGACTGTCACTTTGCCATTTTCAATTTTGGTCGCTGTGACTTTTGCGCTTAAACGAATATCTAAGCCTTGTTTGGTCAGAATCTTTTGCGACTCTTTAGCAACTGCTTTATCTGCCATTGGCAAGAAGCTATCGAGCGCTTCAAACACCACAACTTCTGAACCTAGACGACGCCAAACTGAACCCAATTCCAAGCCGATGACACCTGCGCCAATCACGCCAAGTGTTTGCGGAACTGTTGTGAAATCTAATGCACCTGTTGAGTCCACAATCTCTTGTTCATTGACTGGAGCAACAGGGATATTAATTGGCACTGATCCTGATGCCAGAATCACATATTTAGCATCTAAAGTTTGTGTTGCTGAACCATCGAGTGGTGCAAATTCAACTTTTTTACCCGCTAATAATTTACCAGTACCTTGTAGCCACTGAATCTTATTACCTGCCAACAACGCCGCGACACCGCTAGTCAGTTGATCAACAACTTTGTCTTTACGTGCAATCATCGTTGGAATATCAATGGCGACATTACCCGTGGTAATCCCATGCGCGCCTAAATCATGCACCGTGCTTTCATAACGATGTGATGAGTCAAGCAATGCTTTTGATGGAATACAGCCGACATTGAGACAGGTGCCACCTAAGGATGGTTTGCCTTTATGAACACGTTTTTCGATACAGGCGACTTTCATCCCCAACTGAGCAGCACGGATTGCTGCTTCATAGCCACCAGGCCCGCCACCAATGACGACGAGATCATATTGTTCAGACATCTATTTATCCTCTAGTTTCTTTTCAAACACTTATATGACGTTAGAAAAGAGTCGATATCAGGGGTTACTCTTCATGAGAGTTCCCCCCCTTTTTTAAGTTTCCCTTATGAGGAAGCTCTTAAAACAAAAAACAAATCAAACAAAAACACGTAGCAAAAACATCTACCGCGATTACAAATCCAAGAGCAACAATGCTGGATCTTCAACCAAGTCTTTCAGCGTCACGAGGAAGCTCACCGCTTCTTTACCATCAATCATGCGATGGTCATATGACAGAGCCAAGTACATCATTGGCAGAATCACGACTTCACCATTCACCGCCATTGGACGTTGTTGGATTTTGTGCATACCCAAAATCGCAGTTTGTGGCGGGTTAAGAATCGGTGTAGACAACAATGAACCGAACACACCGCCATTAGAAATGGTAAATGTGCCGCCTGTCATATCATCAATGCCGAGCTTGCCATCACGCGCTTTTGAGCCGTAATCAATGATGCTCTTTTCGACTTCTGCCAAGTTCATGCGATCAGTATCACGCAGCACAGGCACAACCAAACCGCGATCAGAAGATACTGCCACGCCAATATCGTAGTAACCGTGATAAACAATATCGTTACCATCTAATGATGCATTCACTGCTGGGAAGCGTTTCAATGCTTCGGTCGCTGCTTTGACAAAGAAAGACATAAAACCAAGACGTGTGCCATGACGTTTCTCAAAACGATCACCGTAGGCTTTACGCATATCCATGATTGGCTTCATGTTAACTTCGTTAAATGTCGTCAACATTGCAGTATCTTGAGATGCTGACAGCAAACGTTGTGCAACACGCTGACGCAAACGAGTCATTGGAACACGTTTTTCAACACGCTCACCGACTGCTAGCGATACGGCTGTTGCAGGTGTAGCTTGCGCAGCCGCTTTTGGTGCTGCAACATGAGCAACCACATCTTCTTTCGTTACACGACCACCGCGACCTGAACCTGCGATATCTGCTGGATTTACACCTGCTTCAACTACCGCTTTACGCACCGCAGGGCTTTGATCCTGAACAGATTGGCTCACCACTGCACTATCAGCAACGACAGGATTTGCCACTGGATCACGTTCAGCAATTTCCACTGAACCTGCAACTGCGATTGGAACTGGTGAAGTCGCAAGACCTGCTTCAAATTGTCCTAACACCTCTGCTGATAGCACGGTATCGCCTTCATTTTTGCTGATACTGACTAAAACGCCATCCGCAGGTGCAACGACTTCTAGCACGACTTTATCCGTTTCAATATCGGCTAAAACTTCATCACGCTTAACAGGTTCACCCACTTTTTTATGCCACGCGGCAACTGTCCCGTCTGCAACTGATTCAGGAAAAACGGGGGCTTTAATTTCAGTGGCCATTGGATGATTCTCCTTCAGATTCTTCGTCTATACCGAGTGCGGCTGCAACCAGTGATGTTTGTTGTTTCACATGTAAATAAGCTGAACCACAAGCTGGTGCAGCAGACGCAGGGCGTGATGCACAGTGAATTGGGGTTCCAACTTTAACGTCATTAACTAATGGGTAAAGTAATGGCGCGATAAACGACCATGCACCTTGATTTTGTGGCTCTTCTTGACACCAAACCACATGTTTGTGATTTGGATAACTGGCTAAAACATGCGCCAAACGCGATGCTGGGAATGGATAAAGCTGCTCAACACGCACAATCGCGACATCGGTCAGATTCATTTCACGACGTTTTTCGAGCAAGTCATAATAGACCTTGCCACCACAAATGATGACGCGTGTCACCGCATTTCTATCAATCGCATCAATTTCATCGATCACCGTTTCAAACTTACCTGTCACCAACTCAGACAGATTGGATACTGCAAGTTTATGACGCAATAAGCTCTTCGGTGACATGACAATCAAAGGCTTGCGAATTGGACGCAGCGC
>JAGWUI010000082.1 GCA_028868515.1 Gammaproteobacteria bacterium | reverse complement strand
AGGCTGTATGGCTGCACTGGATGCTGAACGCTTCCTTGATGGTCAATGATTACTAAGTGATCAATGAATGATAAATTGTCATATTCATTTTACCCATTCAATGCACTCCGAATGAGTAGAATGACATGACGATTTCATCACGGCTACCACCTAGCAATTGGCAATTCCCCGACCCGATCCAAGCCGATCCAAACGGAGAGGGATTGGTTGCGGTTGGGGCTGATCTAGCACCAGAAACTATTCTAGCGGCATATCAAAAAGGAATATTTCCATGGTTTAGCGGCGATGATCCTATTTGTTGGTGGAGCCCCGAACCACGTTGTATCATTTTTCCAGAAACCTTTAAACCCTCTAAAACGCTCATTCGCACAATCAAAAAAAACCAATATACTCTTTCACTGAATCACTGCTTTACTACTATCATGCAAGCCTGCGCAGATGCACGCGCTCATGCAGAAGGTACATGGATTAGCTCAGATATTATTCAAGGTTATAGTGGCTTACACGCGGCAGGACTCGCACACAGTATCGAAGTCTGGAGCTCCAATACCGACCCATCCGAAGAGCGCATACTGGTCGGTGGTTTGTACGGTGTCCAGCTGGGCCGCGCATTCTTTGGCGAGTCAATGTTCAGCAAGCAAACCGATGTATCCAAGATCGCATTTACATTTCTCATGCAACTTTGTGCAGCATCTCATTTTCCATTTGTCGATTGCCAACTTCCTAACTCACACCTCATGAGTTTAGGCGCTGTGACCATGCCTCGATTAGAGTTCTTAGAAAAATTAGAAATAGTACTCAACCAGCCCGCGCCAAACTGGAAATTGTTACAGAATCGTCAGATCAACTGCGCAGAGTTATTGACCAATTCACTTTTTTCGGGCTTGATTGAAGGGTAAGATAATTACAGTTCAACTTTGATGCTATGCCTTTGACACTATGCCATTCAATTTATGCTGATCATTTGAAGTGAGCCATCATGTCAAACATGAAGAATATACGGTTCTATATTACACCGCCTCACCCATGCAGCTATCTGGGTGACCGTTCGGCGCGTATGGTCTTTATTGATCCGATTCGCACTTTAGATATCACAACATTGTCAGAGTTATCACGCCAAGGCTTTCGGCGTAGTGGCGATTTTATTTATAAGCCTGAATGTCAGTACTGTCGCCAATGTCTCTCCTCTCGCATTCCTGCTGAACGCTTTATCCATGATGGTAAGCAACGTCGCGTGTTAAATCGTAATAAAGATCTACGCATGGCGATTCGCCCAACGAGCCACGCGACTGATGTCCACTATCAGCTTTATGCACGCTACATCGAGGAACGTCATTCTGATGGTGATATGTATCCGCCCACCCGTGACCAATTCGATAAATTCCTTGTTACTGGCGGCATCGATAGTTTTTTTCTAGAATTCTGGCTACATGATCGACTGATGCTTGTAGCAACATGTGATCCATTGGATGATGGAATTTCTGCGGTTTATACGTTTTATGACCCTGATGAAAATAGACGAAGCCTTGGAACTTTTTCAATTCTGCAGCAGATCGAATGGGCAAAAACGCATCATTTAGATTATGTTTATCTCGGCTATTGGGTTCCTCAAGCAGAAAAAATGCGCTACAAATCCAATTTTCTACCACTTGAAGTTTTGCTGGATGGTCATTGGCAACGTTTATCTCGGGCGATGACTGAAGCAGAAACAGCGCATCTCATCAAACGACTGTCTCGTGACGAAAATATTCAGGATTATAAAAGGCTACGCTAATTCGAATTCATAAAAACCTGTTAAGCGAATGGATTTCCACGCGTTAAAGCCATCAAAACCGCATCTTCTTTACCATTTGCAAAGAGTGCGCGATCAGCTGGATAATAATTTTTCCGAACTCCCATTTGGTGAAAACCTACTTTCTCATAAAGTGAAATTGCAGGACGATTACTTGCACGAACTTCTAAAAAAATCATCACGCAATGCTCACCAAGCTGCTCAATCGACTCTTCCAATAGCGCAAAACCTCGCCCCTGCCCTTGATATTGTGGATCAATCGCCATGAGGAGCAAATTTGCCTCATCAAGCACAGGTTGCAGAATGCAAAACCCAATCACCACGCCATCATCGACCATCACAGTACAACGTTGTCCAGCGTCTAAACTTTCTTGAAACTGGCGCTCACTCCACGGATGAAATTCAACTTGCCGCTCAATCGCTGCAACTGAGGGGATATCACTTTTAAGCATGGAACGAATAGTATATTTCGACATAAATCAAAACGATGTTACTCAATTGTCCGCTATTATACGCACAACCCAGCATCATCAGGATAGGGAAATAGAACGCGGGGAAATATAAGGAGTTCTGGGTATGTATACAGTTAAACGGACTAATCTTCATCAATATGAAATGTTTACAACTGATGGGCGATTTGTCGCACGCTCTTCATTTCCAGCTGCAGGAGTCTGGCCAGCTGAAGGAGCACCTCTGACAGGAATCACGACAAAAGCAAAACGTGATATTTACCCAACTCTTGAAGTCAATGGCATCTCGTACACAGCACACCAGCGGATTCTCACCAACAAATTTTTCTTTAACTATTACGACATATGGCTTGAAACAAAAGAAGGAGAAAAACAAATATACGCCCACTTAACCCCACCGCAATTGACAAGTGTAATTTCTATCGACGACAAAAAATATTTGTTACGACGACAGTCCATCATACGATTTCACTACAGTCTGCTTACTCATAATCATTCGGAATTAGCACGATATACTGAAACAACCAATTTTTTATCACTGGGCGTAAAACGCTCATTTAATATTCAAAAATTTGAACACAACATGGACGAGTTACTTATATTCTTTACATTTTGGCTAAGTGCTACAGCCACATTTTTATAGTAGAGAAGTGAATCAAGACGCCAGACAACAACCAAAACTACAAAAATAATTAAGGGCTCATTGATCCCGCAACAGTTTATGGGGCTAGAGCCATACGAAATAAAAAAAGAGACTCTCACGAGCCTCTTTTCCTGCAAATCAAACAATCAACGTTCACGCTTTAAAAGACACGTTTATCGCCTTGATCACGCAT